>JAHJCJ010000038.1 GCA_018812825.1 Candidatus Omnitrophota bacterium | reverse complement strand
TGCGCAGAAAGGAAGAAGTTTTGGCAGGCGCTCTTTAAAACAGAAATACGACATTTCTACTTTGGTAACTATACGACATTTCTATTTTGGCTTGACACTCATTAAATTTTTGTTGACAAATCGTTACTAGGTGTTAAAGTAAATAAGTTAATTTAGTAAAGTGATATAGGTTAAGGGAAATCCGTAGGCACGCCTAATTGTAAGTTTACACCCCGCGCTAATTGGAATTGCGCGGGTGTAACACTTGTGTGTTAATCGGATGCGGTCCCGCCGCTGTGAAGGTTGACGAAAGCTGCAAAAGCCATAGGCCAGAAGGCCATGGTTTGGCTACAGAATAGCCAAAGCCACTGTGCTGATGAAAGTCAGTATGGGAAGGCGCAGTAAGTAGGATGAGACTTGAGCCAGAAGACCTGCCTATATAAAGAATAATGCCTCGTGGATCGGGTCAAGAAATCATTTGGGTGAAGCCCGATTTAAGTACATAAAGTACTAAGTCGGGTTTTTTATTGAGGCCACAACTTATGGAGAGAGCAAATTTGGATTTTCAAGCGTTTAACCGAGGGATAAGATGATTTATGAAGAAAATAATCTTTATAAGTATATTTATCAGTTTATTTTTTAGCTACGCTGCTGCAGAGCCACGCTATATCAGTCTTGCGCCGTCAACCACTGAGATACTTTTTGCTTTGGGTTTAAATGAGGAAATTGTCGGGGTAAGCACATATTGTAATTATCCCAACCAAGCAAAAAATAAGGCTAAGGTCGGAAATTTTAGTAGCCCCAATATTGAAAAGATAATATCATTAAAATCGGATTATATCTTTTGTACTGGTCTTGAACAAGCTCCGGTTATTGCGCAATTAAGGAAGCTTAATTTCAATGTTTATGTTGCTGATCCCGTTAGTATTGTTGAGTTATTTAAAACTATTAAAGAAATAGGAGAAATTACCCATAAAACAAAGGCAGCTTCGGTATTGATTGAGGAGATGGAAAGTGAAATCGAAGAAGTCACTTTTAAAGTAAGCTCTATTCCCCAGGAGGAAAAGGTTAAAGTTTTTGTTGAGATTTGGCATGAACCGTTGATGACTGCGGCTAAAGGTTCTTTTGTGGATGAATTAATTACTTTGGCAGGAGGAATTAATATTGCCCATGATCTTATCAGGCCTTATTGTAACTTTAGTGCGGAAAAAGTAATTAATTTTAACCCGCAATGCATTATTCTGGCGTATATGGATAAAGAGCTGCCTCTAAGATTAGTTAAGCAACGTTTTGGCTGGGATAAGATAGATGCAGTAAAGAATGAGCGGGTTTTTAACGATATTGATCCGGATATTTTGCTTAGGCCTGGGCCAAGAATAACCAGGGGCCTAGTAGAGATTTACAAAAAGCTATACCTTAAAGGATAAATATGCATTTAAAAAGAAGCCTCCTGATTTTATTGTTATTGCTTTGCGCTGCTGTAATTCTTGGGTTGTTAAAGGGCGCGGTGAATATTCCGGTAGCTAATCTTTTGTTTAAAGATAACCAAGCTATTTTGAATTTGCGTCTGTTGCGTATCGTTGCGGGAATTCTTGTAGGTAGCGGTCTGGCGGTTTCCGGAATAGCGCTTCAGGCAATATTAAGGAACCCATTGGCTGAGCCGTATTTGCTGGGGACTTCAAGCGGTGCGGGTTTGGCAGCAGTAAGTGCGGTGATATTAGGTGTTAGCCGGATTTATATGCCACTAGCAGCATTCCTGGGTGCAGTGCTTAGTATTATCTTAGTTTATAACTTAGCCCGGGAAAGAGGAGTAATTGCGGATAAATCATTAATTCTCTCTGGAGTAATTATTTCAGTAGCTTTTTCTTCGCTGATAGTTTTTCTGGTATCTTTGTTCGGTAATGAAGCAATGCATGAGATGAACTGGTGGCTATGGGGTAGCCTGCAGGTCTATGATTATAAACTCCTATTTTTGGTTGCTTTTCCCGTTATATTGGGGATATGTGTGGTGTATCTATTTGCTCAAGATCTCAATGCAATTAGCATAGGAGAAGAGGAAGCCATACATCTGGGTATAGATACACAAAATATAAAGAAAATTCTCATTCTTGTTGCTGCTTTAATAACTGCTAGCCTTATCTGTATTTGCGGGATAATTGGATTTGTCGGCTTGATTGTTCCGCATATGATGCGTTTGGTTGTTGGCCCGAATCACAAAATACTTATTCCTACTACTTGCTTGGCTGCTTCGGTGTTTATAATTATCTGTGATCTTTTGTCGCGGACACTTTTCTCGCCTATTGAAATTCCTATCGGCGTGATTACTGCGATAATCGGGGCTCCGGTATTTATTATCCTTTTGAAAAAAGGAAAGAGAATCTCATGAGTGCCTTACTAAAGATAAGCAATTTAAGTGGCGGGTATTATAAAGAAGAGGTTGTCAGAGATTTATCTCTGAATGTAAACCAAGGGGATTTTATGGTAATTATCGGGCCTAATGGCTCAGGAAAGACTACGCTTCTGCGTCTGGTAACAAGAGTACTTCCTTTAAGAAAAGGGGAAATTTTCTACAAGAATGAAAATATTGCGCAGATGAATTTAAAGGAATTTTGCCGCAAGGTAGCTTTTGTTTCTCAGGATGCCTCAACCGGTTTTTCTTTTACGGTTATGGAGCTGGTTTTGATGGGCAGGATCCCACATTTAAAGAGGCTGCAGTATGAAACTAAAAGAGACATCGAGATTGCAGAAGAAAAACTTAGTTTAACGGATACTTTAAGTTTAAAAGATAAACATATTGATGAATTAAGCGCAGGCGAGCGGCAGCGGGTAGTTATTGCTCGGGCTTTAGCGCAGGAACCTGAGCTTTTATTTCTGGACGAACCGACCGCACATTTGGATATCGGACACCAAGTGCAGACTCTGGATTTACTGAAAAAGCTTAACCGAGAGAATAAGCTTACGATTGTAATGATTCTACATGATTTAAATTTAGCCAGCGCGTATTCTAATCGCATTGCTCTTCTGGATAAAGGTATTATTTTTAAAGAAGGAAGGCCCGAGGAAGTTTTAACTTATCAGAATATTGAAGCAGTTTATAAAACCATTGTTTTGGTGAATGATAACTCAGTTACAGGCAAACCCAATATAGTCTTGGTTCCGGGAGAGAAGTAATGGCTACAAAACTAATTTTAATCCGACACGGTATAACGCAATGGAATAAACAAGGGCGTTATTGCGGATATAAGGATGTAAGCTTAAGCAGGCATGGCAAAGAACAGGTTATTAAATTACGAAAGAGCCTTAGGTTGGGAAACCATGGTTTGCCCTCCGATAGGCAAAACCATAAGAATATCACCTTTGACAGAATCTATTGCAGTGATAGAAAGCGTGCGCTTCAAACTAAAGCTATACTTTTTGGAAACAGTGATTTTATCAAGCTAAAAGGTTTAAGAGAGATTAATTTCGGGGTGTTTGAGGGATTGAGGCATGATGAGATTATGGCAAAGTATCCTAAAGTTTATAAAGAGTGGTTGTCTAGCCCTTATAAAGGTCGGATTCCGCATGCGGAGTCTATGCAGGTTTTTAAAAAGAGAGTTGGGGGCGCTATGAAGAAGATACATTGTTTTAATCGCGGCAAAACCATTGCCATAGTCTGTCACGGTGGAGTAATCGGTATATTTATTAGCAGCATATTAAAAAGCAGGAATTTCTGGGGTTATGTTCCGTCACCAGCAAGCATAACCATTGTGGAATATAAAAACAATAAGTATAAAATAGCTAAATTTAACAATAAAACGTTTATGAGAGATC
>JAHJCJ010000037.1 GCA_018812825.1 Candidatus Omnitrophota bacterium | reverse complement strand
TATAAGGTCATCTTAAAGGTTGATGATAATTCCGGTACAGAATGCAGCAGCTCAACTGACCGATTAGAGGTATCGGTAAGCGAGAAACCGGTCTCAAAAATTAAGATATATTAAATAAAAGTGCCGCTTCAATATATGCAGGAAATGGAGATAGCGATATGAAGAAAACGAAAAACTTTGGCATGGTTATATTATTAATACTGGCAGCTATTATTACAGCAGATGCTGTTGCATATATTATACCAGAAAATGATTCTCAGGTTAAATATTTCTATGTCTTTGGCCAAGCCGGTAACCCTGATTATGGGGCAGAATCGGATCACGAACTTTCATTTTATATTGATCTTCCAGTGGATACGTCGGAAGATTTAATTATTGATATTTTTGACCCAGACACCGGAGGGAGTATAGATACAAAGGAAGGATTTGGAAAATTCTGGGATACAGCTGTTGAGTTTGCGGTTTATGGACGCAACAATACTTTATTAGACGTAATGCGGTTTGGGGAAGACAGAGAATATGACCGGAAATACTTTAAATTCGGTCCGTATCTCAAGAGTCAGGGAGAGAAAATAATTGATGCATACAGATTTAAATTAAACGTGAAAGCCCTAAAAGGTAGTAACGCCAATCTTTTTAATTTCAGAGTTTCACCAGATAGCTCTCAGGTTTTTACTTATAAAGCGGCTTTTCGTTTATTAGAGGAGCAGGGAAAGAAGATGTTTCTATATCCCGAAATCCCCAAGGGGACAACTAAGATTAGTGTTGAAAACTATGATATAGATATAAATGGTGGCAAGAGCATATTATACGATGCAGAAATAAATAAGTATTATAGGGTTAATGATTCAGGAAGCGGTCGTTGGGCCAAGACATTAATAACTGTTTTGGCTGCCCAAACTAGGCGTCTTCAATATATTATAACTAAAGGTACTCAACGTAACGCGCAGGCAGCCGTACAATTTAAAAACGAGTTAGGAAATCTTCTGCCCATTTATTTTCAAGAGGGTAGGTATGCTACTATACCTGAAGAAATCCCCAACTCTGATTGTAGGAATTTTACTTTTGATGCTACAGAATCTTACGATCCAAATGAACAAGGGCTTTCTTATCATTGGGATTTTGGTGATGGGGCTATAAGCACCGAGCCTGTAGTTAACCATAAGTACGAAAAAGCCGGTATATACACGGCTGTCCTTTCTGTTAAAAATACCAGTGGATTAAAATGTGACAAGGCGACTACTTCTCAGTTAGTCACGGTTAATTCACCTCCTCAGGCTGCTTTCGTTAGCCCGGAGGTTATCTGTTGTAATCAGGAGGTTATTTTTGATGCCAGTCCTACTACTGATAATATGCCAGAACAGCTAAGTTATGAATGGGATCTTGGGGATGGTACGATTATAGAAGGAAAGCAGGTAAAGAAAATATATGAAAAAAGCGGAATTTACAAAGTGACAATTACAGTAAATGATAATTCTAAAACCTCCTGTAGTACTTCCAGGGCTGTGAAGAATTTAATTGTAAATGCACCCTTTGTTTTAGGTACTTATGATGACATTGATATGTGCATTCCTCTGGATCAAGAATATAAAATCGCGTTTAATTTTGCGGAGAAAGAGAATCAGCTAAGAACCAACTTGAATTATGCTTGGGATTTTGGCGATGGTTCCACTGCCAGCGGTAAGAATGTAGTTCATACTTATAAAAATGGCGGTGAATATGTAGCTACATTGAGCGTTAATGATGGTTTAGGTTTATCCTGCTCAACAGCAAAAACTAGTTTTAATGTCAGATTAAGCAAGCAGCCTCAGGCAAGAGCAGGAGACGCTATAATCGCTTGCTTGGGAAAAGAGATAGTTCTTGATGCCTCTGGTTCTAAAGGCGAAGACCTATCTTTGCTCACCTACACCTGGAGTTTTGGCGATGGTACGCCTGATGTTCAAGGCGCCAAGGTTAGGCATACTTATGCGGCTCCAGGTAATTATAAAGCCACCCTTACTGTTTACGATGGAAAAGCCAAGAATTG
>JAHJCJ010000036.1 GCA_018812825.1 Candidatus Omnitrophota bacterium | reverse complement strand
CAACGCATGGGCCAGGGGCTTCTATGCTTTATATCCTTCCGGGAACAAAGATTTACCGGGATATGGTTAGCCACAAAGAGTTTGATGAAAAGACCTGGGTAAGAACGGATTCGGTTTATTATTATACTAAAGAGCATAATATATCCACTCTAAATAGATGGCGTAAGGCAATTAATAATAGCGGTATAAGGCTACCATTTAATTATAAATATTTTTGGGATTATGCCAGTGTAGAGAGAAAAGAAAATGTTGGCCTGCTAAGGAAGGGATTGCGCAAGAATTTCAAGAAAGTAGTTAGATTTATTAATATGTTGCGCAATAGATATTAAAGTGCAGATGATTGCTAGGAAGGATAGATGAAAGAAGGGGTATTAGAGGTTTTAAGGTGCCCGGATTGCGGAAGCAGTTCTTTAAAACTTAACAAAGAAAATACCAACCATTTAGAGATAAGAAGCGGCAAGCTTATTTGCCCTGTTTGTGCTGCCGAATATTTGATTGAAGATGGGATAATTGATTTTTTGCATAATGCCAGCAAGGGTGTCCTGGCTGAGAGAAAGGCAATGGATGAGGACGATTATATTATTGATGATAGTGGCAATAAATTTAAGATTACGGATGAGGTAATACAGAGATTTCGCAATAAGTTTCTTGTTTTTCCCGAAGGAGATGGTTCGGCTTTTTTTAAGAGGGGTGGGAGTTTCCAGAGCACTGCTGAGGCTTCGGGCAGATTTTATTCAGCGATGGAGGATTTGCAGCTTACTGGTAAAGAAAGAATATTAGAGATTGGCGCCTGTTTTTCTTATGCCTCCTTTAAATTTGCGCAAAAAGGAAGCAGCGTTGTAGCTTTAGATATAAGCAATTATTTAAAGGTTTCTTCTCTTTATGTAGAAAAGGCATATTTTGAAAGAGTATTCTCAGATATGCATAAAATGCCTTTTGTGGATAATAGCTTTGATATTGTGTTTGGTTCTGCAGTCTTGCATCACAGCAAGAATCTTAAGGCTGTATTTGCTGAGATAAAGAGGGTTTTGCGCGCCGGAGGCAAACTTGTTCTCATCAATGAGGCAGCCAGGGGAATATTAGAGAGAATCCATCCAGTTTATAAGAAAATGGAGGACAAGGGTTTTGGCGATACTGCATATACCTTGTTAGAATGGAAACAGGGGGCAAAAGCAGGGGGATTTAAGAAGGTTAAGATTATATTATTATCTTTTGCAAATGATCTCATAACCAAAAATAAGAATAGAGGGGGCAAGCTTACATTTATCATAAGGTTAGCCTATTTTTTTAAAAAACACCATAGGCTTGAGAAATTCTTATTATGGTTTATAATATTGCCAAGGTTTTTAACCCGGCCAAAAAGCTGGAAGCTTATTTGTTATAAGAATGCAGAAGATTAAAACGGTTATTTTGTGCGGTGGCAAGGGGACTAGGATGGGCAAGGATGAACTGCCTAAGGTTCTATTGCCGGTAGGAGGCAAGCCCATACTTTGGCATGTGATGAGTATTTACTCATATTTTGGGTTTAATGATTTTGTGCTCTGTCTTGGGTATAAAGGCGAAAAGATAAAAGAACGTTTTTCAGGCGTAAAGAAATGGAATATAACATTTGCGGATACCGGAGAGGATGCCAATACAGGCGAGAGGATTAAAAAGATTCAAAAGTATATAAAAGAAGATTATTTCTTTGTCACTTATGGAGATGGCGTAGCGGATATTAATTTGCCGGAGTTGGCCAGTTTCCATCAAAGGCATAAAAAAACAGCCACGATTACCGTAACCCGGCCGCTTTCCCAATTTGGCATTGTGGGGGTTGATACGCATACCCAGACGGTTACACATTTTGAAGAAAAGCCTATTTTAGACCATTGGATAAACGGAGGATTTTTTATCTTTAATAAAGATATTTTTAAATATCTTAAGCAGGGTGATATACTGGAAAAAGACAGCTTTAAGCGCGTGCTAAAAGACCGGCAGTTGAATGCTTTTAAACATATGGGTTTTTGGAGGTGTATGGATACCTATAAAGATAATCTTGAGTTAAATGAGCTTTGGAAAGGGAATAGGGCAGCTTGGAGGGTATGGTAAAAAAATGAATATTTGGAGAAATAAGGTTGTTTTTATAACGGGGGCAAATGGTTTCTTAGGGGGCCATTTGGTAAAAAGGGCGCTGTCTTATAAGACTAAGGTGATTGTTTTGATAAAAGAGGATATCCGCCTTTCTTTGTTTAAGGTTGAGAACTTAGGCAGTAAATGCCAAATTTATAAAGGCGATTTATCAAACAGCAAACTCATTGATTCTATATTTAAGAATAATAAAATTGATGTTTGTTTTCATATGGCTGCGCAGACCATTGTGGGCATAGCCAATAATTCTCCCACAGGCACTTTAAAGACAAACATTCAAGGGACATGGAATATGCTTGAGGCGGTGAGGAATTTTGGGGTTAAGGCGATGGTTGTGGCCTCAAGCGATAAGGCTTATGGAGAGCATAAAAAACTCCCCTATAAAGAGGATGCGCCTTTGATTGCCTTAAACCCTTATGATGCCTCTAAGTCTTGCACTGATATTTTAAGCAGGACTTATGCTAATACCTATAAACTTCCTATTGCAGTTACCCGTTGCGCCAATATTTATGGCCCGGGTGATTCTAACTTTTCTAGGATTGTACCGGATACCTGCCGGGCAATTATAAATGGAAAGAATCCGGTGATAAGGAGCGATGGGACACCTTTAAGGGATTATGTTTTTGTGGAGGATATCGTAAATGCGTATTTTGCTCTGGCTGGAAGTTTGTTGAATAAAAGGATTATGTTTGGAGAGGCCTTTAACTTTGGCGTGGATAAACCGATAAGCGTAATTGCGCTTGTAAAAAAGATTATCAATATATCAGGTAATCTTAGATTAACCCCTGAGATAAAAGGGAGAGGCAAGATAAAAGGCGAGATTGATAAGCAGTATCTTTCCAGTGTTAAGGCTAAGAGAATCTTGGGGTGGAGCCCCAAATGGCGCCTTGAAGAAGGCTTGAAAATAACTTACAGATGGTATAAAGATCATCTATAAATCATAGGGGAGAATATATGCCACTTTTATCAGTAATCGTGCCGGTTTATAATGAAGCTAAAACCATTAGGCAAATAGTTGAGAAGATTCATGCGGTGAATATTGATAAGGAGATTATTGTCATTGATAATTGTTCAACTGACGGCACGCAGAAAATATTAGGCGAGTTGCGTTATGATAACTTAAAGATTATTTATCATAGCAGCAACCGCGGAAAAGGGGCATCTTTTTTAACCGGCCTGGATAATTCCGCAGGCGAATATATTGTGGTGCAGGATGCTGACCTTGAATATGATCCCAATGATTACTTGCGCTTATTTGAGGAAATTAAAGGTGGCCAGCATGATATGGTTTCCGGTGCGCGTTTTTTTGAAGGGCATCAAGGGCTATTTATGCATGTAGCAGGCAATAAGTTTCTTACCTTCGTGCTAAATTTTGTTTATGGGTCAAAATTAAATGATTGCGCAACTTGTTATAAGCTGGCGCGTAGGGAGATATATAAGTCGTTCGGCCTAGAGAAAACAGGTTTTGATATTGATTTTGAGATTATCTGTAAAGCTTTGCGAAAAAAGCTTAGGATCAAAGAGCTGCAGGTTTATTATCATCCGCGTTCTTATAAAGAAGGCAAGAAGATCAGGGTAAATGACGCCTTTTGGGCAATTCTAACTATGTTTAAGTATAGGTTCTGGAGGTAAAGCTATGGGGGCGCTGGGAGTTTTAGATTTTATTATTTATTGGTCTATAGTTAT
>JAHJCJ010000035.1 GCA_018812825.1 Candidatus Omnitrophota bacterium | reverse complement strand
TTTCGAGAAGATACTGATACTAATCCGAATAAAACAAAAGGAGTGGTAAGGGTACTTGTCACGGGAGATTCTCAAGTTGATGGAACGGTTAATAATAACGAATCTTTTCCTCATGTCTTAGAAAGTAAATTAAATTCAGGAAGCCAAACTACAAAATTCGAATTTCTTAATGGCGGTGTCGGCTCTTATGGACCCGACCAGTATTTCCTTTTTTTAAATAAATATTTATTTTTAGACCCGGATATATATATTATTTGTATATATACGGGAAATGATTTTATGGATTCAGCACGAATTCTAGAAGATAAAAATGGACTTAATGAGAGGCCGGAAGAATATTTTAGTTCTTTACGTAATTGTTTGATGTTGAGCAATGGAGCTATAAATCAGGTTGCCAACCAAATATATTATTTTAAGACTTTCCCGCAAATGAGAGAAAAGTCGGTTAAGCATGCGCTGGAGCTTATTATAAAGATTGACAATTATTGTAAACAACACAATATAGATTTTATCTTAGTATTTTTACCAACGAAGGCAGATGTTGAATGGCAAAGCGACGGCGATGTATTAGAAAAAGTCAAAAATTGTCTAGCTTTGAGTGAATCAGATTTGAAGATTAATAGAGAGTTAACGCAAACATTAATTCAAGGCGTTCTTAGGAATAATATAAGCTTCATTGATTTTTATGATCCTATGAAGAATAAAAATGTTGAATTTTATTGGAAAAAAGATTACCATTTAAATAATCGAGCCCATAGCTTTATTGCAGAGAAAATTTATGAAAAGTATTACAGTTTTTTTATTCGAAGTAAGCGCTAAAACTATTTGCTTATCGAGAAGTATATTGTTAAATATAAAGAGTTGCATTGTAGACTGAGGATTTTAAGTTAAAGCAGCAATGCAGATCATTTTTGGCGGTGGAGCTGGTGGTAAAAGGGGGATTTTGAACACGAATCACTGTAAAAACTCCGGATTTATTATGAAAAAAGTTTTAATAATCGGTACGATGCTTTTGTTTATCGTAGTTTTTAATTATTTCGCTCAATCAGAAAATGGGGGAAAGAATACCGCGAGAGTAAGTCAGCAAGATATGTTTAGTGTATGGGTCTCTAAAATTAACGGCACCGAACGTAAATTGGTTATTACTGACCCTAGGCGGCAAATAACTCATACGCGTGTTTCACCGGATTTGCAATGGGTTAGCTTTACTCGGTATAATAACTATAATCAAAACGGCCTGGCAATGGAGGAAGGCGGAAATTACAAGAATACCGAAATTTGTCTGATGAAGATTAATGGAACACAATTACAAACAATTGCAGGTCCTGAACCAGGAAAATTAAACTGTAACTCCAGCTGGTCGAGCGATAGTAAGAGGATTATTTTTATGTCCGGTTCTAGTGAAGGAGTTTATTTATATTGGTATTATATTGAAACTGGAGAAATAATAAAAGTACCAACTCCGCCACATCTAAAATTTATAGCTGATCCACACGAAGTAGGAGATAATATTGTTTTTGCAGTTCCTCTACCCGGAGAAGAATCCCGGCAGGGAATATGGATGATGAAATATGATGGTTCTGATTGCAGGCAGGTATCTTTTCCTAGCGTAGTGAAGAATGCGTTCAAGATGAGTGAAAGGCCTGGAGATCATGATGCCCGGCTTTCACCAGATGGTTCCCGAATTACTGCTTTGCGTCAAGTCGGAGGCGCATTTCACATTGTAATAATAGATGTTAATAAAGGTAAGGAAATAGATCTAACAGAAGCTGATTTTCCAAAGATGCTACAGACTGCTGAAGGTGTAGCTGATTGGTCAAGCGATGGTAAGCTATTAATTTTTCGCCATATCGCAATGCAGTATGACGGGCCAAAAGGTATTGGAATATATGTTATGAAACCAGATGGAACACAAAGAAGGAGAATTCCAATTCCTAAAGGGGAATTTCCCTATGTTCAGCCAGGGTTTTTTCCTGAAGGGTCAGGGCCTGATGTAAGGGTAATATACCAGACTATAAAGAATGCAAAATTAAATTTTTGAATCCGTGGTAAAATATATTATAGAAGGTTACATTAAAGGAGCTCTATGGAAAGATTCATCATTGATTTGAGCATATTGATGGTGGGGGCTGCGATTTTTTCTTTCCTCTCTGTTCTTCTGAGGCAGCCTATTATTATCGGCTATATTGTTTGTGGCATTATCTTGGGGCCGTTGGGTATCGGCTTGATCAAGCACGCGGAGTTCATAGAAACTATTTCCCATATCGGCATCACACTGCTTCTTTTTCTGGCCGGACTGTGTTTGCATCCCCAAAAACTTCTTCGTTCCTTTCGGGAGACCGCGGTTGTAACTTTGAGCAATTGCGCAGCTTCCTTTTTTATAGCCTTTCTCTTGGCCAAGTTGTTTCATTTTAACATGCTAGATTCTTTGTGCATTGGCTTAGCCCTGATGTTTTCCAGCACCATTCTGGCTGTAAAGTTACTTCCCACAACCACGCTGCATCAGAAAAGGATGGGCGCTATCTGCATAAGCGTGTTAATCCTTGAGGACCTGTTGGCTGTTCTGGTGCTTGTCTTTATCCGCTGCCTGGGTTCTTCCCAAGGCACACTGTTCAGTTTCGGGATATTACTAGTAAAACTTGTGGCGTTTATCGCATTTCTGTTTTTTATTGAACAGCTTGTTTTAAGGAAGATTATGCTCAAAGTCGAGCGGCTGCAGGAGGTCTTGTTTGTTCTGGGGCTGGCGTGGTGTTTCGGGATAGCAACTATTTCCAATCGCATGGGTCTTTTCTATGAAACAGGAGCGTTTTTTGCCGGAGTGGTCATTGCCAGACACCCGGTCTCTTTATTCATTTCAGAAAAATTAAAACCTCTACGGGATTTCTTTTTAGTGCTGTTTTTCTTCGCGTTGGGCGCGAAACTTGAATTATGGGTGATAAAGGAAATATTCTGGGAGGTCCTGATTTTTTCTCTGGTTTTTCTTCTGTTTAAACCTTGGATGTTTAGAAAATTCTTTCTCTTGATGGGAGAGCAATCTCATTTTGCAAAAGAGATCGGGATTCGCCTGGGGCAGCTCAGTGAATTTTCTTTATTAGTTGCTCTTTTGGCATTCAGTTTAGGAAATATAACGCACAAGGCATCTCAGCTAATACAGCTTACAGCAATCCTCACTTTTATCGTCTCCAGCTACATTGTCGTTTTGAAATATCCTACGCCGATAGGAACCACAGAAAAACTAAGGAAGGATTAAAAGGGAGAAAAGTTTTTCCCTCTATGATTTGTGTACAAAATGTGCTCATTCAGTTTCGAAGCATTAGGTAGATAATCTGAAAAACTGAACGTTTTTTGCATACCAAAACAGGCTGTATTGAGGGATAAGTTAGCGAAAGTAGTTATGATACAAAAAATAAAAGACCCGATTTGTAAAATGAAAGTTGATACAACTAAGGCCATTAAGTTTACGCAAGATGGCTTTACCTATTATTTTTGTAGCGAAAATTGTAGGTAAAAGTTTTTAAAACAATCTTCTACAGAAAAATCCGTAACCTTTGGAAATAAAGCTATGTATATTTGCCCTATGCACCCTGAAATCGAGCAAGATAAACCCGGCGACTGTCCGAAGTGCGGCATGCATCTCGAACAAAAGGCTGTCCCTGCCGGAGAAGAGGACAATAAAGAAGCGCGTATTCTAGCGCGTAAATTCTGGATCGGATTAATTTTAACACTTCCTGTTTTTTTACTGGCCCTTGGCGAGATGATTCCAGCCCTTAGCTTAAAAGTATTTGCGTCTTCCAAGCTTTCACGCTGGCTGCAGTTTATTTTCGCAACACCCGTTGTATTGTGGGCAGGAAAAATCTTTTTTGTAAAAGCCTGGAAATCAGTTTTAAATAAAAGCCTCAACATGTTTACCTTGATTGCTATGGGTGTGGGGGCAGCTTATGGCTTTAGTGCGATAGCTATTTTTTTTCCGGATATTTTCCCTGAATCATTAAAGAAACACGGTGGAATCGGTTTGTATTTTGAAGCAGCTGCTGTTATTACGGTTCTGGTTCTTATGGGGCAGTTTCTTGAAGCAAAGGCGCGTAAAAGAACAGGCCAGGCGATTAAAGCATTGCTTGGGCTTGCCGCAAAGGTTGCGCACCGTATTCGAGAGAGCAAGGAAGAAGATGTTGCTATTGATCAAATTCTAAAAGGTGATTTATTGCGGGTGCGTCCGGGAGAGAAAGTACCCCTGGATGGTATTATTATTGAAGGCAAGAGCACAGTCGATGAATCAATGGTTTCAGGTGAACCGGTCCCGATTGCGAAGATTGAGGGGGATAGGGTTATCGGCGCAACTGTTAATCAGACAGGTACTTTTGTGATGCGGACTGAAAAGATAGGTTCTGAAACTCTTCTTTCTCAAATCGTGAAAATGGTAGCTGATGCTCAACACAGCCGTGCCCCTATTCAGAAACTTGTTGATCAAGTTTCCGGGTATTTTGTTCCTGCTGTCTTGGGGTGTGCCGTAGTTACTTTCATTATGTGGTTCATATTTGGGCCGTCTCCGGCTTTGGCGTATGCTTTGGTTAGCGCAATTTCGGTTTTGATCATTGCTTGTCCTTGTGCTCTGGGCTTGGCGACGCCGATGTCAATTATGGTTGGCGTTGGAATTGGCGCGCAGTCAGGTATATTAATTAAAAACGCCGAGGCGATTGAAAAATGTGAGAAAATAACACATGTTCTTACGGACAAAACAGGTACTTTAACGGTTGGTAAGCCACAGGTAACTGCTATTATTACTGCAAACGGTTGGGATGAGAAATCATTATTGAGCATAGCGGCTTCTATTGAACAGAATAGTGAGCATCCGTTAGCTCGTTCAGTAGTTGATTATGTAAAAGAAAAAGGCTATGAATTAGCGTTAGTCGATGGCTTCCAATCCGTAACAGGCGGAGGGGTTAAAGGTAAAGTTAAAGGCAAAGCAGTTTTGCTCGGAAAACAAAAGTTTATCGAAGGCAATGGAATAAGCTTACCCGAAGAATTAAAGAAGAAGTCAGATGAGCTTCAAGGGAAAGCCGAAACAGTTATCTGGGTAGCTTTTGATGGACAGGTAGCGGGGGTACTCGGGGTTTCAGATCCGATAAAGAATACAACCCCTGATACTATTCGCGCTTTGCATAAAATGGGATTAAAAGTTGTTATGTTGACAGGCGATAACGAAAAAACCGCAAAGGCCATCGCAAAAGAATTGGGCATTACTGATGTGTATGCCGGCCTTGAGCCAAAAGGTAAGCAGGGAATCGTAAAGAAGTTAATGAGCGAAGGCGCAAAAGTGATGATGGCCGGAGATGGCATTAATGATGCGCCGGCATTGGCTGAAGCGGAAGTCGGTGTTGCCATGGGCACAGGAACGGATGTGGCAATGGAGAGCGCAGGAATTACTTTGGTTAAGGGGGATCTTAATGGAATTATTAAAGCTCTGCGGCTTAGCCGAGGAGTTATGCGAAATATTCGTCAAAACCTATTTTTTGCTTTTATTTATAATGCGGTAGGCGTTCCTATTGCTGCCGGAGTACTTTATCCATTCTGGGGGTTGCTTTTGAGCCCTATGATTGCCGGAGCGGCAATGAGTTTTAGTTCGGTTTCAGTAATCGGGAATTCCCTTAGATTGCGCAATATAAAGTTATAGAGATGGAGATATGAATAAAAAATATCTATCCGCTACTTTTTAAGTATAAATGCCCATTTTTTATTGGGCAGATTTAGCATTCTTTAATGTAAGGCAGGGTAGCTTGAGCTTAGTCTTTAGCTATCCTGTAATTTTTTCTTGACTTCCGTATTTTAAGCAGTTATTATTTAATTTTTATAATTTACTTTAATTATAATGAACTAAGGTGGTAAATATAGTTTTTATGTTGGCTGGAAGCTAATCAAAATGCAGAGAATTAATTTCTTTAAAATTTTGGGAACATTGGTTTTTACAAGTTTATTCTGTTTTATGTCTTATAGTTATGCGGAAGATATAATGGCTTATCTTGTTTCAAATACTGCTGGTATTCAGGTAATCTTAAAGGATTCTGCATTATATAAAGGTTCAATTGACGGGATTCATGGTTCTAAAACACAACAGGCAATAAAGGAGTTTCAGAAAGAAAAGGGTTTAAAGCCGGATGGAATTGTAGGAAGAAAAACCCGGGCGAGTCTAAGGAGGTATTTATCCGAAAAAAATGATAAGATTCGCAGGCTTAGCGAGCTACTTAGTAAATTACAAAAAGAAAACTATTTTTATCAAAATCAGCTTAATGCAGCATATGATGAATCTAGGAAAAAAGATATGCAGCTGCAGGAATTAGCCCAGCAGCTTAAGAGCGTAAAGGATGAATACGAAGCGGAATTGATGCAGAATGAAAAAGACATTAGGGAGTTGCAGGAGGTCTACGACAATAGATTAAGAATAGAGAATAGCAAGATAACAGGATTAATTAAGCAGCGAGAATATCTTATTGCAGAGAGTAATAGGTTAGAAAATTTACAATTTGTTAGATTTCAGAAATTAAAGGTAATTAAAAGAAATTTGGATGCAGTTATCGGCTCAAATTTATAATTTTTAAATAAGTGCGCTTTGTTTCATAATCTTGTTAGATTTTTCCGCTTTCTGTGCCGAAAATATGTCCATCCAAGTGGAAAACATAGAGTAGTAAAGGAAGAGCCGCGTAGAATCCGGGATAATTTCTCAGATTGATAATTCAATGCTTCCATAATTTGTTTCCAATAAACCTCGCGAAACTCCTATAGTTTAAAATTTTAAAAGTACGGTAAAAGATTACGCCAGGATGCTTCAATGGTTTTTATTAGTATCGAAGTAGCAAAACAATAAGCTAATCTTATTATTTAGGAAATATATTAAGTTGGCCAAAGATGATCTGTAAAAGCAAGAGAGGCTTAAGCTCGCTAATGATGTATTGCTCGAATTTCCGATCTACAAAGAAGTCACAGCCTTAATATGATTCTAAAACCCGCAAAAGAGGAGTTAACTTCAAAAAGAATGAGAAACTTAAGCAAGCCAGGGGTATAATTTAGCTTTAGGCCATTGCTGTTAGCAAAACTTATAAATTTTACATAACTTATGCTATTTCAACAGTTTTTAATCCAGCCTGAATTAATTTAAAGCTGTTTTATTCGGTATTTTTGATTTGAATCTGCAGTTAGTTGTTTTAGAAAAACCTCGCCAACAAGAAAATAAGCAAAAGTGAATAACCGATATGTAAAGAAGGCAAATAAAAACAAACCCAATTTAAAAAATAAATTTATTAAGTTTAAGCCTCAAATTACTTCTAAATCGTTTAGCACGAGAAGTTTGCATAAAAACGCTTTTTATTTATGCCTTGACATTTTCTATTTTTGTATAATAATAAATCTATAAATTAAAATTTTCTAAACCAATGTATGATTGGTGAGAATTAAAATTATAAAAAATTATTGTATTAAAAAATCCGCAAGAAAAAAACACCCTCTAAAGTTTTTCCTATTTTTTTTGGGTTTCAATTTATATTCTATTTTAGCTCTAAGCGCCTTAACTTGCGCTCAAGAGAATGCTACCAGCCTGGAAGAAATAGCCCTAGAAGTCAAACGGGAAGATACGGCCTTTAATAAAATTCTGCTTCAGCAGAAGCAGGAACAGAACATTGCTGCACAAAAAGCCCTTGCTGAAGCCAATAAGCAAATTGCCCTAGATAATAAATCCCGGCTTGATCAAGAGCGAGCGCAAAAAATAATTGATAAAAAAATATCCGCAGCAAATAAGAAACAGGCTCATCTAGATAAAATAGTTCAGCTTCAAAAAGAACATGAAAAAGGAATAGCTGGTAAAAGAGCAGCTGTTGAACTTAAAAAGCAATCCGCTTTAGATAAGAAAGCTATACTTCGGGAAGAACGCGAAAATGGAGAGGCTGGCAAGAAAGCGGCCATTGAAATTAAGAAGCAAGCTGCCTTAGATAAGAAAGCCCGGCTTCAACAAGAGCGTGCAAATAAGCTTGCCAAGCATCCGCAAAAGAGCGCGCAGAAGATTTCTCAGAAAGAAGCCATAGAATCAAGGAAGCAAGCGGTTTTAGATAAAAAAGCTCAGATTCAACAAGAGCGCGAACTGAGATTTGCTGAGAAGAAATATTCCGTAGAGACTAAGAAGCAAGCTGCCTTAGATAAGAAAGCCCGGCTTCAACAAGAGCGTGCAAATAAGCTTACCAAGCATCCGCAAAAGAGCGCGCAGAAGATTTCTCAGAAAGAAGCCGCAGAATCAAAGAAGCAAGCGGCTTTAGATAAAAAATCCCAGATTAAAAAAGAACGCGAAGAAAAATTGGCTCAAGAAAAAGGACATAAGGATACAGGGTTGTTGAAAGACGCCAGCGATTATATCACTATCAAGGTTCGCCCGCTTAATGAGGTTTTAGGCCAGGCTCAGCAATTATTGAAAAATGGTAAATATGAAGACGCGTTAGCTTCCTATAATTACGCTTATGATATTGCAAAGAATAAAGACATGAAAAAGGATATATTAAATAAGAAATCCGATCTCAAAGCTTTTATTGCCGAAAGGGAACGTAAGCGTATAATCGCCGAGAAAAAAACTCTCCAAGATATTGAGCAATCAATAGCCTTTAACAAGAAATCTCAGCTTCAGAAAGAGCGCGAAGAAAAATTAGTTCTAAAGAAATCAGTTGCCGAAGCCAATAAAAAAAGGCAATAGAGAGCAGTGATTTCATAATTCGAGAAATTTCTTTAATTAAAATTAATAATCAGGTTGCTAAAAATATAGGAAAATTGAGTTTGGTATAATGGTATAAAAGTATTCTAAGAACAGCGCTACGAAAAACATGAATATAAATGAATGAAGCTAATGTAGCTGGAATAGAAAGAAAAAGAGCAGCCGGTTTATTTGGCTTAGCAGGCAAGGGTTTTTATTTGTATCCGTTTTTGGCGATAACAGCATTTATGATTTTAATCAATGCAAGCGATGTATTTCCGCAAGATGATCCTCAGGTAGATGAGCGTAGCAAAAAAATTGATACTGTTTTGGAAACGCAGTCAAGTTCCAGGAAATTAATCAAGAAATTTGTTATTAATGGCGATACCCTTATCACTCCTAAGGATTTTGATACTGTCTTAAGCAAATACAGGGATAAGCAGCTTAGTAGTGCTGATTTGCAGAAAGCCGCTGATGAAATAACTAGCCTTTATCGCAAAAAAGGCTACATCGTCAATCTCTCTTATATCGCTGAACAAGGGGATAACGATAATACAGTGGAGTTTAAGATTGCCGGAAGCGGTATCGAAGAGGTTCAAACCAAGGAGGCTAAGGGAGTAGGTTCTGAACCTAAAACCCTGATTAAAAAATTTGTTATTAACGGAGATGTTTTATTTACTCCTAAGGACTTCGAGGTAGTTTTAAGTAAGTACAGGGATAAAGAATTGGGTATTTCTGATTTAAAGAAGGCTATGGATGAAATAACCGGCCTTTACCGCAAGAAAGGCTATATTTTGACTTTAGTTTATATGCCTGAACAGGAGATTGTTGATAATACAGTAGAGTTTAGGGTAATAGAGAGTCGTGTGGGAGAGATCCAGGTTGAGAAGCCCAAATACAGCAAACTGGATACCGAGAGAAATAAAATCCTGCTGGAAAGGGGGCAGGTCTTGGATTACAAGAAACTAGAAGCTAATCTGAGGCGCATTAATAAACAGCCAGACAAGGATATGCGTGCAGTTTTATCCCCTGGAGCTATTGCAGGGACAACCGATATATTGTTCAAAATGGATAATGAAAAGTCGCCGCAGCATTTCTATTCTGAATTTAACAACCTTGGTACTAAGAATACCAGTAAAAATCGCTGGGGTTTAGGTTATGTCAACAATAATCTATCAGGCAATGATGATACTGTTTCTTTAAGGCTCATCGCCAATGATAAGACCGATGTTTATAGCCTCAGTGCAGCTTATGATTTTCCAATCACTCAAAGCAATACCCGTTTAGGTGCGTATGCTGCTTATTCCCGTGCTGATATAAGCGGCCAGTTCGCTATCCTTTCACCTGAAGGACATGCTAAGGCCTGGGGTTTATATTTTAATCATCCTTGGTTAGATAAGGAATTTCATGATGATAACGCCAACACCAATTTTACCTTAACCAGTAATCTGACTGCAGGTTTTGATTCTGTAAGCGTTTATAATAAAATCCTGGGAGCTGAAACTAGCCATGATGAATTGCGCGTGTTTAAGTCCGGTATTAACTTTGAGGAAACAGACAGTTTTGGCCGCGGAGGACTTGCCGTAGAGATTAAGGCGGGTGTGCCTGATTTCTTGGGCGCGATGAGCAAAAATGACTCTAGTGCCAGCCGTCTTGACTCTGGCGGAGAATTTCAGAAATACAGCGGCTCTCTAACGAGGGTTACGCGCCTGCCGTTATCTTTTCTGCTTATCAATTCGTTCAGATACCAGCTTTCGCCTTTTAATTTAGTTAATTCTGAGCAGATGTTATTGGGTGGTGCGGACACTGTTCGGGGATACCCCGAAAATGAATACCTTGCGGATTACGGATGGGTAAATACTGTAGAATTGCGCGCTCCGATGTTTTTCTTACCGCGCAGCTTAAAATTGCCTTTTGATAAAAAACGTACTTCTCTGGTTGATGCTATTCAATTGGTAGGTTTTTTTGATGCAGGAAAAGGTTATCTGAATAACGCTATGGTAGGAGAAACTAAGCATGAGACCCTTATTAGCGCTGGCTTTGGATTCAGGTTTGATTTTTATGAACATTTACGCGCTAGGCTGGACATTGGTTTTCCTGTGGGTGGAGTAGATCCCAGCGATGGTTCTAACGGCAAGTTGCATTTTGGCTTGCAATACGAATGGTAATTAAAGCAAAAAATAAAATTAATAAGTTTAATCCTTCCAGGGCGAAACTCGGATCATGCGCGATACCGACTTTAGCCATTTTTATATTTTTCCTGATTTTTCCTTTTTCTGTGGCGTTGAGCGCAGACCTTCCTGAAAATCCCATGATCCAGGCAGGAAATCCCAGTATTTCTTCTGACGGAAGAGACATGATCATTAATGCCGGCCAGTATAGCAAGACATGGGTTGACTGGGCAGGGGGTTTTAATATCGGAACGCAAAACAGCGTAAACAATATTGGCCCTGATGCTTCAGCGATTATGCTGCATCGTGATATTAGCGGCGCCATATCCGATATTGCAGGCGTTCTTAAAGGTAATTGTAATGTGTTCTTACTTAACGCTAACGGGATATTGTTTGCTCCCGGAGCGCAAATAAATGTGGGTGGGTTGGTCGCTTCAACCCTGCAAATGTCTTTGGAAGATTTTGTATCCGGGGATTTTGTGTTTAATAGCGGCGGGGCAAACCTGGGTTCAATCGTTAATGCCGGTTCTATTACCGCTTATAATCCGGGCGGCGTAACTTTAATCGCTGGCGCGGTGAGGAATGAAGGCGTAATCAGCGCTAATCTTGGCACGGTAAATTTAGTGAGCGGGCAAGAGATTACTTTAGATGTTAATGGCGAAGGTAGTATTCAGGCAACTGTGAATAAAACTGTTTTGGATAATGTTTATGATAAGGATGGCAATAAAATTAATGTGGGCGTTGAAAATACCGGAATCATTAATGTTGATGGCGGGCAGGTTTATATTGCGGTTGAAGCAGTGAAAGATGTTTTTGATAATTTGATTAATCAGGAAGGCGTAATTAAAGCCGGCTCAATGGTCCAAAAGGAAGGTAAGATTGTTTTAGTTTCCAATAGCGATGGTATTGTGCAGAACACTGGCACTCTTGACGCCAGTGCAGTTGAGCCTGGGGCTAAGGGCGGGACAGTTCATGTACTTGGTGAAAAAGTCGGTTTATTTGGTAACGCAAAAATTGATGTCTCAGGTGATGCCGGTGGTGGCACAGTATTAGTAGGAGGAGACTATCAGGGCAAGAACCCCGATGTGCGGAATGCAACTGCTATTTATATGGGGCCCAATACATCAATTAATGCTGACGCGATTAATAACGGCGATGGTGGCAAAATTATATTATGGTCTGATAATAGCACAAAATTTTACGGTGCGTTAAGCGCAAATGGAGGAAGAGAGTTTGGCGATGGTGGTTTGGTAGAGACATCCAGCCATAACTACCTTGATGCATTAGGACAAGTTAGCGCAAATGCATCTAATGGTAAATCAGGCACATGGTTGCTTGATCCATGGAATGTGGATATTGCGCTTGCAGATAGCAATGGTGCTTGGGATTCTGGTAGCCCAAACACTTTCACTCCGAGCAATTCTCCTTCAACTGCAGATAGAGGTCAAATTCAAACATCCATTAACGCAGGAACATCTGTAACTGTTCAAACTCTCGGTGGTGGCGGTGGTGAAGCCGGCGATATTACTATGTCGCAAACAATTACAACGACTGGAACCGCAACACTAACACTAAATGCTGTGAATGATCTTACTGTTGGCCAGACGATTACTGCAAGTTCAGGTGTGTTAACACTTATTTTGACTGCTGATGCAGATGGTTCAGGGGCAGGAGCATTGAGTATTACTTCTGCCGTTACTACAAATGGCGGCAGCGCTACACTTATATCAGGGACTGATATAACCATTAGCGCAGGGCTTGATGTAGGTGTTGGCAATATAACAATAAGGCCGTCATTGATTACCACTTCGATTGGTGTCGCGACTGCTGCGCAAACAATGGATATACCGGCTGCCGCAATAAGTAATCTTACGAGTACCGGGACGGTAACGATTGGCGCTACTAATAATACAGGCGGTATCACTATTGGGACTGATGGCGCTGTAGCTGGTGGAGCAAAGAATTTCACATTTAATCAAGCTGCAGCAGGCAACATAACCACAGGGGGAAGTGCCCTTACGACAACAGGGAATGTAACTCTTAATGCAGATACTCTTGTATTTGGCGCAGGCGGCATTAATGCCAATAATATTACATACCAGCCTGTAACCGCAGGTACGCAGATTGGTATCGCGTCTGCAGCGTGGGGGGATACTGATTTCTTGACAGATGCAGCTCTGGATCTATTTGTTACGACGGGAACGCTTACAATAGGATCTACATCAAATGCGGGCGGGATAAAGATTGGTACCGATGGCGCGGTCGGTCAAGGGGCAAAGAACCTTGATTTTATTACAACAGGAACGTTAACAGAAGAAACCAATGGGCTTAGTACAACTGGCAATATCACGTTTACGGTTGATCAGATTGATCTTACTCAAGTGGGCGCAGCCGTAAGTGGCGCAGCAATTACCATTAAACCTGCAACTTCCGGGACGACCATCGCTGTAGATGATGCAACAGGAACTCTTTCTATAACGGACGCTGAGTTAGACACAATTACTGCAACCGGCACTATGGCTATAGGCAGCGCCACAGCCGGAGCTATTAATATAGGAAGCGCTAATTCTATTACTCAGGACGAACCGCTGACATTTGATACAAATGGCGCTAATATCACACTTGACGGAAATATAACAACAAGCGGAGGTAGCACGATTACCTTTAGTGATCCAGTTGTGATAAATGAAGCTGCGACTATAACAGTATCAACTGGCGCAGGTGTTGCCGGTGATATCTTGTTTTCAGGGGCAATTGATGGCACTGCGGGGGGAGTGGCAGAGAATCTAACTTTAATTTCCGGAACAGGCGCTACTACCATAACTGGCGCAATTGGCGGTACGGATCCCTTGGGTGCTTTGGCTTTACAGTCTAATACGGGAACTGAAACTGGGACAATTACTTTTAATGGCAATGTTACTGCTGCTACAGTTACTACATATGGACAGGCATATGCGGTTGCTTTTAATGAAGATGCTACTATTACCAATGACTGTGATTTCTTGAATACCGGCACCATTACCTTGGGTAATGGTGCAGATGATATACTTACTTTTACCGGCGGTTTATCTACTACTACCGGTCCGTCAGGCACCAATGCCGCAGGTACCATCAATACTACGGATACTCGCATGGATATCGGCGCAGTGACCTTAACCGCTGCCACAACTTTTGATACCGGCAATAATGCTGCAGGAATTTTGAATGTCGGCGCGATTACCTCAGGCGGTTTTGCCCTGGTGTTAGATTCCGGTTCCACAGCCGGGGCAACTATTGGCGTGACTTCTATGGCGGATATCTCCGGCGGCTTAACGATCAGGGATGCCGGCGGCTTAGCCACAAT
>JAHJCJ010000003.1 GCA_018812825.1 Candidatus Omnitrophota bacterium | reverse complement strand
TTTAAGGCCCAGGTTTATATCCTGACTAAAGAAGAAGGTGGAAGGCATACCCCATTCTTCAAGGGTTACAGACCACAGTTTTATTTCCGTACTACTGACGTTACTGGTTCAGCTGTTCTTCCTGCAGGAATAGAAATGGTTATGCCTGGTGATAATGTGGTTCTGGAAGTAGAATTGATTACTCCTATCGCCATGGAGAAAGAATCACGTTTTGCTATCCGCGAAGGCGGGCATACCGTGGGGGCAGGCGTAGTTACGGAGATTATTGCATAAGACCCTGCTCGCTAAAGCTCGCAGGTTCTTGCGCTTTGCGCAAGGATTTCGTTATACTGTTATTGGTGTTCAAATTTCGTATAGCAAGTGTGATAGATGAAAACACAAGGTGCTCAACAATGAATACTCAAAAGATTCGTATTAAATTAAAAGCCTATGATCACCGGCTTTTGGATCAAGCAGTAATTGAGATCGTGGATACTGTTAAGCGTACAGGGGCCAAAATTTCTGGCCCTGTACCGCTTCCCACAAAAAGGGAAATTTATACGGTATTGCGTTCTCCGCATGTTGACAAGAAATCACGTGAACAGTTTGATTTATCTACCCATAAGCGCCTTATTGACATCTTTGAACCCACAGCTAAGACCATCGATTCATTAAGGAAATTAAACTTACCCGCAGGTGTGGATGTAGAGATCAAGTAGTAAATCAAAAACGGATAAAAAAGAAATGATTGGATTGATTGGAAGAAAAATTGGGATGACTCAGGTTTTTGCGGCAGATAACAGCCAGATTGGCGTTACTGCTATCCAAGCCGGACCTTGTCCTGTTTTGATGATTAAAGACAAAAATATTCAGCTGGGTTTTGAACTGGCGCAGGAAAAGAGCCTGAAGAAACCTCAAGCAGGATTTTTTAAAAAATTAAATATTTCTCCGCGTAAGGTGATTAAGGATGTTTCAAAAGAGGCTAATGTCGAATATAGGGTTGGTGATGAGCTTAAAGTTGATCTTTTTGCTGAGGGTGATTTTGTAGATGTCAGCGGGGTCTCTATTGGTAAGGGATTCCAAGGTGGTATGAAGCGCTGGCATTGGAAGGGTGGACCGAAGACACATGGTTCAACTTCACATCGTAGGGTTGGGTCTATTGGTTCTTCTACCACTCCTGGGCGCGTTTGGAAAGGGCATCATATGCCGGGGCATATGGGAGCTGAAAAAACTACGGTGCAAAACCTTAAGGTTGTCAGGGTAGATTTAGCAAATAATATTCTTTTGATTGAAGGGGGAGTCCCGGGATATAAGAATAGTTATTTGGTAATTACTAAGGCCAAAAAAAAGGCTTTTAAGAAAGTAACGGTTAAGAAATAATATGTTTAGTTTACCTGTTTATAATTGCGAAGGCAAAGAAGTTGATACAATAAAACTTAATGCTGAAGTTTTTGATGGAGCCCAAAACACGGATTGTCTTTATCAGGCTATTGAAGCCTACAAAGCCAATCAGAGAAAAGGTTTAGCTGCGACTAAGACCCGCGGAGAGGTTTCCGGAGGCGGCAGAAAACCGTGGAAACAAAAGGGTACTGGTCGGGCCCGCGTAGGCTCTACGCGTTCTCCGCTTTGGAGGCACGGTGGTGTAGTTTTTGGTCCGCATCCGCGTGATTTCTCTTATGAAATTCCCCAGAAGATTAAGGCGTTGGCTTTAAAGACTAGTTTAAATACCAGGTTAAAAGAAAATAATTTTCTGGTGATGGAGGAATTTAAGATTGAGGCGCCTAAGACTAAGATTGCGTTAAAGATTTTAACTAATCTTAAATTATTTTCCGCCAAAATTAAGAAAGAAAAAAAAGTCCTATTTTTAACTCATAAATTAGACGTTGATTTAAAAAAAGCCTTGAAGAATATTAGTTTTTTAACCGTTGACCTAGCTAAAGATTGCCACGCTTACGAGGTAATGAATAACCAAAAACTGCTTATTACCAAAGCCGGCTTAAATGATTTGACTGAGAGGTTAAAGTAATGAGCGCAGGACAGATTATCATTAAGGCACTTTTGCAGACGGAGAAATCCAGCATTTACCAGCCAACTGGCAAGTATCTTTTTCTGGTAGTTAATTCTGCCAATAAGATTCAGATTAAGAAGGCTGTGGAGCAGGCGTATAAGGTGAAGGTAAAAAATGTAAACACCTTTGTTTCGGCCGGTAAGCTCAAAAGGGTAAGGCATCAATTGGGCCGCACCCCAAATACTAAAAAAGCTGTAGTTACTTTAGTAGCTGGGCAAAAGATAGAAAGTCAGTAGATAGTATTTAGAATACAAGGAAAAACAAATATGGGGACTATAAAATTTAAACCCACAACACCGTCAAGAAGGCATATGAGCGGTCCGGATTTCTCCGAGATTACCAAGCATAAGCCGGAACGGTCTTTGTTGTTGCCGCTTAAGAAAACCGGCGGAAGAAATGTGCATGGTCGTATAACTACTAGGCATATAGGGGGTGGGCATAAAAGGATGTTGCGTATAGTTGATTTTAAGCGTGATATCCATGATCAACCGGCAAAGGTTTTGGCTATCGAATACGATCCTAACCGTTCGGCCAGGATTGCTTTAGTTGAATATCCGAATAAAGAAAAGCGCTATATTATTGCTCCAGTAGGCCTTAATGTGGAAGACATAATTATTTCTAGCAACCAGAAAGATATGGAGATTAAGGTAGGCAATTGCCTTCTCTTGCGTAATATTCCTTCCGGTACGTTGATTCATAATATTGAATTGTTTAAAGGCAAAGGTGGCCAGATCGTGCGCGGGGCAGGGACCAGTGCTCAGATTATGGCAAAAGAAGGCGATTTCGCCCATATCAGATTGCCTTCCGGAGAAGTAAGATTGTTGAGTTTAGATTGCCATGCGACTATCGGTCAGATCGGTAACATAGAACATGAATCTTTGATTTTAGGCAAGGCGGGAAAAAATCGCTGGCTGGGAATTAGGCCATCAGTAAGAGGCGTAGTAATGAATCCTGTTGACCATCCTCATGGCGGAGGCGAAGGTAAATCCGGCCAAGGAAATCCACATCCGGTTACGCCCTGGGGTAAACCTACTAAAGGCTACCGCACTAGGAATCGTAATAAGTATTCTAACAAATTCATTATCAAGAGAAGGAAACCATAAATATGCCTCGCTCATTAAAAAAAGGCCCATACGTTGAAGAAAGTTTGTTAAAGAAGGTTGAAAAGCATACTCAGAGCGGCCAGCGCCAGGCAATTAAGACCTGGAGTCGACGTTCAACAATAATTCCTGATTTTGTTGGTTTAACTTTTGCGGTTTATGACGGCAAAAGGCATATTCCGGTATTTGTTACCGAGAATATGGTGGGGCATAAATTAGGTGAATTTTCCCCCTCTAGAATTTTCAGGAAACATGGTGGAATCAAGGCTAAGAAGGCGTTGGAGAAAACTTAAAAAATGATCGCAAAGGCTGAAGGAAAATTTTTAAGGATTTCGCCGACTAAGGTTTGTCTAGTTATGGATCTTATCCGTGGCAAAGACGTCCTTGAGGCGCAAAGCATCTTGCTGCATTTAAATAAAAGAGCCAAGGAGTATTTGATAAAAATACTGAAATCCGCGGTTGCGAATGCTAAAATTAAAGGTTTTATGGCTGATAAATTGTATATATCCAGGATTGTTTGTAATCCCGGGCCAATGTGGAAAAGATTCAAGGCTGCTGCTTTTGGCCGAGCGGCATCAATAGTAAAGCGCACCGCACATATAAAAATTGAGTTAGATTTAAAGGAGAGCGCCCAACCTTAAAGGAAGTGGCCGGTGCACCTTTGGTAAGGAGAGTAATTTATGGGACATAAGGTAAGTCCACTGTTATTAAGGATTGGTTTTATAAGACAATGGCATTCACGTTGGTTCGCTAAAGCTAAAGATTTCCCGTTGTTTATTCAGCAGGATTTTAAGATCAGGAAGTTTATTAAAGCCAAGTTTAAACAGGCAGCGATCTCTAAGGTTGTTATTGAAAGATTAGCAGATAAAATTAAGATTCGTATTTTTTCCGCCCGCCCGGGTATTATTATTGGTAGGCATGGTTCGGACATTGAGAGATTGCGTTCAGACTTGAATAGCTTGGTAAAAAATGAGCTGTCTATAGATATACATGAGATAAATAAGCCCGCTTGGGATGCGCAATTAGTTGCGGAGAATATTGCCTTACAGCAGGAGAAGAGAATTGCTTTTCGACGCGCCGTAAAAAGGGCCATGGAGCAATCTATCGCCTCTGGGGTAAAAGGGATAAGGGTAAGTTGTTCTGGCCGGCTCAATGGCGCAGAAATGAGCCGTAAGGAAACTTATAAGATTGGCAAGGTTCCTTTACAAACTCTGCGCGCGGATATTGATTATGGGTTTGCCGAGGCCCTTACTACATATGGTTTAATTGGTGTTAAGGTTTGGATTTATAAGGGAGATATTTTAGGAAAGCAATTTATACAAGAAGAAACAAAGACCTCGGGCCAACAACAGCAGCCTAAAGAATCATTTAGGTCTCAACGGTAAACAAAGATCTTAGTCGCAAAGCTTCGCAGGGGCTGCGCTGGCTGGATAGAAGATTAAGAAGCTTGCCCTACCCGAAAACTCGGTAGGACTGCGTTGGATAAAAAATTAAGGAGCTTGAATGGTTTTAATGCCCAAAAGGGTTAAATATCGTAAATTACAAAAGGGGCAGAGGCGCGGAGTGGCGACTAGCGGAGCTACTATTTCTTTTGGAGAATTTGGTTTAAAGTCTTTGGATAATGGCTGGGTTAAGAATACGCAGATTGAAGCAGTGCGTGTTATTCTGGCGCGTCAGTTGCATAAAGGCGGAAAATTATGGATTAGGGTTTTTCCGGATAAATCCATAACTAAAAAGCCTGCAGAAGTACGTATGGGTAAAGGCAAGGGTGATCTTGATCACTGGGTATGCGTGGTAAAGAGAGGGCGTATACTTTTTGAATTAGGCGGAGTCCCTGAGGAGTATGCTAAGGCCTGTTTTAGACTCGCAGCCTATAAGATACCCCTGCGTACTAAATTTGTAACTCGGGTGCATAAGTAAAGGGTGGTGCGTGGTGAAACCAGAAGAGCTAAGAAATTTATCAGAAGAGGAATTAATACTCAAGGAAAAAGCCTTGCGCGATGAATTGTCTAAATTGAATGTGCAGCGTTATACGGGTAGCGTAGAGAAACCACACAAGTTTGCCCTGATTAAGCAGGATATCGCGCGCATCAGGACAATCTTAAACGAAAAGAAAGATAAATAAGATGGGTAAGCATAAGGAATTTACTGGGGTGGTAGTTAGCGACAAGATGCAAAAGACGGTAGTTGTAAGAACTATGCATTTGACTAAACATGCAAAATACTCTAAAACAATAAGGATGCATCAAAAGTTTAAGGCGCATGATGAAAAAGGCATTGCTAAGCTAGGAGATACGGTAAGCATCATGGAAACCCGGCCTTTGTCAAAAGATAAGCGTTTTATGGTTAAGCATGTGCTTAAGAAGGTTCATAAAGTAGAGGTTGCCGGTCTTGAGGAGATTGCATAAATGATTCAATTACGCAGTATTTTAAATGTTGCGGATAATACTGGAGCGCGGCGGGCTTCTATGATCGCTACGTTGGGAAAAAAGGGCAGTTTTAATGCTGAGATTGGAGATGTCATTAATGTTAATATTAAGGAGTCTATTCCTGGTGCAACTGTAAAAAAAGGGGAAAAAGCCAGAGCAGTAATCGTGCGTACTAAGCATGCCATAAGAAGATCAGACGGTTCAATATTGCGTTTTGACCGCAATGCCATAGTGATTATTGATGAAAAAGATAATCCTCGAGGCACGCGCGTATTCGGTCCGGTTGCGCGTGAGTTAAGGGATAGAAATTTTAATAAGATAATTTCTTTAGCACCAGAGGTAATTTAATGCAAAAAATCAAGAAGAATGATCTTGTCCAGATAACTAAAGGTAAGGACAGGGGTAAACAAGGAAAGGTAATCAATGTTATTGAGGACGGCGCTCGGGCTTTAGTCGAAGGTTTAAATTTGGCCAAGAAGCATAAACGTCAGAACCGTCAGGATCAGAAGGGTGGTATAATTTCAATTGAAATGCCGATTAGCGTTTCCAATCTGATGCTCTTCTGTAAACATTGCTCCAAACCTAGCCGTGTGGGGGCAATGATATTAAAGGACGGTACAAAATCTAGATTTTGTAAAAGTTGTAAAGGGGCGTTATAAAATGATACCTAGGTTATTAGAAAGATACCGCAATGAATTCGTACCTAAGTTAATGCAGGATTTTAAACTTAAGAATAAAATGGCTGTTCCTGCGGTAGTTAAAATTGTGGTGAATATGGGAATTGGCGAAGGCACGCAGGATGTTAAAATATTAGAGAAGGCTGCTGATGAATTGGGTAATATTACTGGGCAGAGACCGATTATTCGCAGGGCAAAAAAAGCCATTGCCAATTTTAAGGTCAGGCAGGGTCAGCCGGTGGGAGTCAAGGTAACCTTGAGAAGAGTAATGATGTATGAGTTTATGGATCGCTTACTAAATATTTCTCTGCCCCGTATTCGCGACTTCCGCGGTGTTTCTCAGGACTCTTTTGATAAGGGCAATAATTATACGCTAGGATTAAGCGAGCAAATTATTTTTCCGGAAATTGAGTATGATAGGATTACGCGCACGCAAGGCATGGATATTACTTTTGTGATTAAGAACGCAAAAAATAAAGATCAGGCAATGGCGCTGTTGAAATGTTTCGGCATGCCATTTAAGCATAAGGAATAAAATATAATGGCAAAGAATTCTCAGATCGCAAGATGGAAAAGGCCGGCAAAATTCTCAACCCGTAAATACAACCGTTGTTCGATTTGCGGCAGAAGCAATGGTTACTTAAGAAGGTTTCAACTTTGCCGAATTTGTTTTAGAGAGTTGGCTTGGCAAGGGCTTATCCCGGGAGTTAAAAAGGCAAGTTGGTAGATAGGTATTATCCCTGTTCGCTGAGGCTCACAGGGACTGCGCTATAGAAAAACTATAAGGTGCTTGATTCACGCGTTAATTTATTCACGCTGTTAAGTTTGTAAATCAAGCGTTCATTAAACTTGGGGGCTAAATGTCAAGGACAGATTTAATTGCAGATGTTTTTACGATTATACGTAACGCCATAATAATTAAGAGGGATGTGGTAGATCTTCCGGCATCTAATAATATAAAGTCAATTATAACTATTCTTAAAGATAACGAGTATATTGATAATTTTAAGTTGATTGAAGATAAGAAGCAGGGTATGGTTAGGGTTTATCTGAAGTACACTGCAGGTAAATCTGCTATCCGGAATATTAAGCGAATTTCTAAACCCGGCTTAAGGGTTTATGTCCCGGGTAAGAAACTTCCTTCAGTTTTACGCGGGAGAGGCTTAGCAATTATTTCTACATCTAAGGGTGTAATTACTGATAAAGAAGCCAGGGAACAGGGCGTAGGCGGCGAAGTTATGGGTTATGTTTGGTAACAACATCACCAAAGGCACCCGACGCCAATATGTATTGCGCCGGTGTGCGCTAGGTAGCGCAAGTGGCCGGTGTACACTCGTTATGTTCTTGTGAACAAAGGAAGATAAATGTCTAGAATTGGAAAAAAACTTGTAGTAATACCTAAAGAGGTAAAGATCGAAGTTAAGGATGGAGTGGTTTTTGTTGAGGGCCCCAAAGGCAAGCTTAATCGAAAGTTGTCCGATCGTATTAGCGTAGAGATTAAGGATGGCCAGCTTTTTGTTAAGAGGGTGTCAGATACCAAAATAGATAAATCTATGCATGGTTTGTTTCGCGCTTTGATCATAAACATGATTAATGGGGTAACGGAAGGTTTTGTTAAAGAGCTTGAAATTATCGGAGTAGGGTTTAAAGCTGCGGTTGTTGGTGATAAGTTGAATATGGCTTTGGGATTCTCCCATCCAGTTAATTTTAATATTCCTGCGGGGGTTAAGATTGAGACTCCTAAGCCCACACAATTAGTCATAAAAAGCACGGATAAAGAATTGATTGGAAAAGTGGCTGCTGAGATTCGCGCGTTTTATCCTCCCGAGCCTTATAAAGGCAAAGGTATCCGTTATTTAGGAGAACATGTTAAGAAAAAAATAGGAAAGGCGCAAGCAACCGGTAAATAAAATGAGAAAAAAGGAAGAATTAAGGTTAAAACGTCATAAAAGAATCAAGATGAAGATGTCGGGCACGCCTGAGAAGCCCCGTTTAGTTGTACACCGTTCTTTAAAGAATATTTCCGCCCAGGTTTTGGATGATACAACGAGTGAGGTTCTGTTTTCACTCTCCACTAAAGATAAAACCCTAAAGCAGAAATTTGTTTCAGCAGGCAACCTTAAATCATCTGTTCTTTTTGGCGAAATTTTCGCTAAGTCAGCGAAAGAAAAAGGGATTATTAAAGTAATTTTTGATCGGGCGGGATATCTTTATCATGGCAGGGTTAAATCTTTTGCCGAGGCATTAAGAAAAGGTGGAATGGAGTTTTAAATTATGCGTGAATTAAACATTGCACAGCAGTCAGATTTAATTGAAAAGGTGATTAGTATAAACCGAGTTACCAAGGTAACTAAGGGTGGTAAAAAACTGCATTTTAGCGCTTTAGTGGTTGTAGGGGATACCAAGGGTAGGGTAGGTTTTGCTTTGGATAAAGCCAATGAAGTTGCCGAGGCTATTCGTAAATCTTTGACTAAAGCCAAGAAGAGCCTTTTTAAGATCCCTATGGAAGGGGTAACTATCCCGCATGGCATAGTTGGTAAATACGGCGCGGCAAGTGTTATGCTTAAGCCTGCTTCTGAAGGTACGGGTGTTATTGCTGCTGGCCCAGTGCGTGCGATTTGTGAAGCTGCAGGGATAAAGGATATACTTACTAAATGCTTAAAATCAAATAATCCGATTAATGTAATCAAGGCTACGATGCAGGGGTTAAGGAGCCTTAAAGAATAGTTAATAAAATGAAAGAAATGAAATCTAAGAAAGTACAAGTAATCAAAAAACCGGCGGTTAAGAAGACTGCAGTTAGAAAACCAGTTTTAAAAAATACAGAAGAAGAACCCGCACTAAGTTTGGTTACTTTGCATAATCTAAAACGCCCATTTGGCGCGCGAAAGAGAAAAAAACTCTTGGGTCGCGGCTCCAGTTCTGGCCACGGCAAGACCTCTACCCGTGGAAGTAAGGGGCAGACCTCACGTGCAGGACGGCATTTTTATTTAGGTTTTGAAGGAGGGCAGTCTCCGCTTATCCGCAGAATGCCCAAGCGTGGATTTGTGAGTAATTTTAAAAAAGTATACCAGATTGTTAATCTGGAGGATTTAAACAAAATAAAAGAGGCAATAGTTACTCCCCAACTTTTAAAGGATAATGGCCTAATTCGTAATGAGCGTGCTTTAATTAAGATATTGGGAAATGGTAGTATTAAGAATTCGGTAACCATACAGGCACATGCGTTTTCTAAACGTGCAGCTCAGGAGATTGTCAGTGCTGGTGGCAAAGCAGAAATTATTAACATATGAGCTTATCCCGACTCGTAATATGTACCAAAATTATCTTCGTTAATTTTGGTACACTCGTCGGTATTTCGCTAGATAAGAGCGTAATGTGCTCAAATTCGCGCATTAACTTACTCACACTGTGTGTTCGTAAGTTAAGCGCTCATTAAATGTTTAACGCGCTAGTTAATGCGTTTAAGATTCCGGATCTGAAAAAGCGGTTGATTATCACAGGTATGCTTGTGGCGATTTACCGCGTAGGATGCTATATTCCTACTCCCGGTATAGACGGCGCTGCGCTGGCAGATTTTTTTAGCCGTATTGCTAAGACTCAAGGTGGTACGCTCTTTGGCATAATTAATATGTTTTCCGGCGGCGCTATGGAGCGTTTGACTATATTTGCCCTGGGGATAATGCCCTATATTTCATCATCTATTATTATGCAGTTGCTTACTGCGGTTATCCCTGCACTTGAAAAAATGGCTAAGGAGGGCAAGTCCGGTTACGAAAAGATCAATCAATTTACCCGCTATGGAACAGTATTTCTTTCGCTTGTACAATCCTATTTTATTGCCCTATGGCTGGAAAATCCGGCTCGCTTTGAGGGGTTACAGATTGTTATGCATCCGGGATGGGGATTTCGTATTTTGACGGTTTTAACTCTTACTACAGGCACGATCTTTATTATGTGGCTGGGAGAACAGATCCAGGAACGCGGTATTGGAAATGGAATATCTCTGATTATCACTGCAGGTATTATTTCAAGGATTCCCACCGCGTTTAATCAGTTATTTGTTTTGATTTCTCCTTTTGCTGCCAGCCGTAGGCAGATCCAGCCGATTACTTTGTTGATCATGGCTTTCTTGCTGGTAGGGGTAGTGTTTGCGGTAATTATGATTACACAGGGGGTAAGAAAGATTCCCGTGCAATATGCTCGGCGTATTGTTGGGCGTAAGATTTACGGAGGACAAAGTACATATATACCGCTTAAAGTTGATACCTCCGGAGTTATCGCTATTATTTTTGCGCAATCAATCATACTTTTTCCGGCTACCTTGGCTTCTTTTATTCCGAATCCCGGGTTTCAGCGTTTGGCTCAAGGATTAATCCGTGGGCAAGTGCTGTATTCAGTAGTCTATGCTCTTTTGATAATCTTTTTCTGTTATTTTTATACAGCTATTGTATTTAATCCCAATGATTTGTCTGAGAATATGAAAAAATACGGAGGGTTTATTCCGGGGATACGCCCAGGCAAGCCTACAGCGGAATTCCTTGATTATGTAATGACCAGGATTACTTTAGCGGGAGCCAGTTTTATTGCGATAATTGCCATCTTCCCGGATTTTATTATGGCTTGGCTTAAGGTGCCGTACTTGGTAGCATCGTTTTTCGGCGGCACAGGGGTTTTAATTATTGTCGGGGTTATGTTGGACACTTTAAAACAGGTTGAATCGCATCTTTTGACGCATCATTATGAAGGTTTTATAAAAAGCGGTCATATTAGAGGGAGAAGATAATGCATCTGGTGCTTTTGGGACCACCGGGAGCTGGTAAAGGTACGCAAGCAAAAAGGCTAGCAGAGAAGTTGAGCCTTCCACACATATCTACCGGAGACATCTTAAGGCAGAATGTTAAAACTGGTTCGGTCTTAGGCAGCCAGGCAAAAGGTATCATGGATAAAGGCCTGCTTGTATCGGATGATCTGGTAGCGGCAATGCTCGACGAGCGTTTCAATAATCCGGATATAAAAAAAGGATTTATTCTAGACGGATACCCCAGGACATTGTCTCAAGCTGAAACCCTAGACGAGATTTTAAGCCGTAAGGGACTCGCGGTAGATTTAGTAGTTTATCTAAACACAAGCGATGAGGTAATTATAAAGCGGCTTACCGGCAGGCTGGTTTGTTCTAAGTGTGGAGCGAATTTTCATGCGCTGAATATGCCTCCTAAGGTTATAGGATTATGCGATAACTGTCAGAGCGTCCTGTATCAACGTACTGATGATAATGAGATTACGGTGCGTAAGCGCCTTGAAGTTTATAAGAATGAGGTTGCCTCTTTGATAAAGTATTATAATCAGCAAAGGAAATTGCACAGTTTGAATGCGGATTTAGACGCGCTTGAGGTACTGGAGCAGATTACTTTGCTATGTGCTAAGGTTTAAGTGATCCCTATTAAGTCGGAAAAAGATTTACAGATGTTAAAACGCTCCGGCCAGATTTTATCGGCTGTTATGCGCAAGGTAGAAAAAAGCATGCGTCCCGGGATTACTACCTTGGATATTGACCGTTTAAGCGAAGAATTAATCCTTAAAGAAAATGCTTTAGCGGCTTTTAAGGGGTATAAGGGGTTTCCGGCAACAACTTGCGTTTCCGTTAATGAAGAAATTGTGCATGGAATTCCGGCGCCAAGGGTACTCTTAGAAGGTGATATCGTAAGTATAGATTTGGGTGTAAACTACCAAGGCTATTTCTCAGATATGGCATTTACCTTGCCGGTGGGCAGAGTAGATGAAAACAAAAGAAAATTAATTGAAGTAACTAAGCAAGCTCTAGATATAGGAATCAGGCAAGCCCGCACAGGTAATTACCTAAGCGATATTTCTCATAGTATCCAGAGTTTTGTGGAGGGATTTGGATTTTCAGTGGTCAGGCAGTTTGTGGGACATGGCATAGGAATGGTCCTGCATGAAGAACCAGAGATCCCTAATTTTGGAGACGCGCATTTAGGGCCACTTTTAAAAAGCGGAATGGTTTTAGCCATTGAGCCGATGGTTAATATGGGCAGTTGGGAATGCCTTATCGCCAAGAATGGCTGGACAGCGATAACTAAAGATGGACTGGCCTCAGCGCATTTTGAACATACAATAGCAGTTACTGACAAGGGGCCGGTTATATTGACAGAGTAACAACTAAGTCCCTCGCTTAAACACTTGTACTTTTCTTCGAAAAGTACTGCGTAAGCCCGGGATAAATTCGCGCATTAATTTACTCACACTGTGTGTTCGTAAGTTAAGCGCTCATTTAATGCCTAAAGAAGAGCTGATTGAAACAGAAGGTAAGATCATTGAAGCATTGCCTAACGCTATGTTTAAGGTGGAGCTGGAAAATGGACATGTGGTTTTAGCGCATGTTTCAGGTAAGATGCGCATGAATTTTATCCGCATCCTTCCAGGTGACAAAGTTAAATTAGAACTTTCTCCTTACGATCTAAGCCGGGGGAGAATTACTTTTAGGGTGAGATAAAATGAAAGTCAAGGCATCGATCCGTAAGATTTGTGATAAGTGTAAAATAATAAAAAGAAGAGGGGTAGTGCGGGTGATTTGCGCTACTGCTAAACACAAACAAAGGCAAGGTTAAAGATAATGAAGAAAGTTCCCGACTCAGATACTATACTAAAATTACCATAGGTAATTTTAGTATATTCGGCGGGATAAATTCTCACATTGATTTACTCATACTGGCGTATTCGTAAATCAAGTGTTCATTTAAAGGAGCTAATATGCCAAGGATTATGGGTATTGATATACCTAAGGAAAAAAAGATCGAGATTGCTCTTACCTATTTATATGGTATAGGTCGTTCGCTCTCTAATGTTGTGCTTAAGGAAGCCGGGATCAACCCGGACAAACGGGCAAAAGATTTGAGTGAAGATGAAGTTTCACGTCTTACCAATATTCTTCAGAAGGGCAGTTTGAGAATTGAAGGTGACCTGCGGCGTGATATATCCCAAAATATTAAAAGGCTTATGGATATTGGTTCCTGGAGAGGCATACGCCATAAGAAAGGGCTTCCGGTAAGAGGTCAACGCACACGCACTAATTCGCGCACTAGAAAAGGGAAGAGGAGAGTTAACCTGGCAGTTAAAAGGGCGGAGCCGGCAAAGGCAGCCAAACCTGCTGGAAAATAAGAGGAGTAAATAGAATATGGCAACAAAAGAGAAGGCAAGAAAGAAAAAGATTGCTAAGGGTATAACTAGTGGCATTGCACATATCCAGGCAAGTTTTAATAATACAATTATTAGTATAACCGATAAACAGGGAAATGTGATAGCCTGGAGCGCTCCGGGGAATGTAGGTTATAGTGGATCTAAAAAATCCACCCCTTTTGCTGCTCAGGTAGCTGCAACCGATGCTGCCAGAAAGGCTAAAGAGGTAGGACTTAAAGAAGTTGAAGTTTATGTAAAGGGGCCGGGTTTTGGCAGGGAGTCGGCAATTCGCGCACTTCAGGCAGCAGGCCTGGTAATAACTTTGATTAAGGATGTAACTCCTATCCCTCATAATGGTTGCCGTCCTAAGAAGAAAAGGAGAGTCTAATTTATGGGTCGCTATACTGGTGCAGTTTGCAGGTTATGCCGCAGGCAGGGTGAGAAATTATTTTTAAAAGGAACTAAATGTCAGACTGAAAAATGTGCAGCTAATAAAAGGGCTTATCCGCCTGGGCAACACGGAGAGGGTAAGAGAAGAAAACTTTCTAATTACGGCATGCAGCTAAAAGAAAAACAAAAAGTAAGAAGAATTTACGGTGTATTAGAAAGACAGTTCCGTAAATATTTTAAGATTGCTTCAAAGACCAAAGGCGTAACCGGTAAGGTGCTTTTACAGCTTTTAGAACGTAGGCTGGATAATGTAGTTTTTCGCTTGGGGTTAGGTATTTCACGTTCGCAGGCTCGTCAAATTGTCAGGCATAATTTGATTGCGGTTAATTCCCGCAGAGTAAATATTCCATCATATCTAGTGGGTAAAAATGATGTGGTTGAAATTAAATGTAAAGATAAACCTAAGATTAAGATTAAGGATAACCTGGAGCTTTCTAAAGACAGGACTGTTCCTAGCTGGCTTGAGTTTTCAGCAGTAGAGATGAAAGGCAAGGTCCTTAGGCTTCCGGAAAAAACTGATATCCAGCAGCCGATTCAGGAACAGCTAATCGTTGAGTTATATTCTAAATAAGCGTCTAAGGAGGACCCTGATTCGCTGCGTTCATCAGGCCCTTGTAGATTCATCAAGGGTTTCACTGGATAGAAGATTTAAAGTGTTTAAATTTTTCTGGATAATAAAATAAAGGAGAAAATAAATGGGGATAAAATGGAGAGATTTTCAGTTTCCTAAAAAACTTGAATGCGATGAGTCAGTATATGTTGATACGTACGGAAAGTTTATGGCTGCTCCTTTTGAAAGGGGCTATGGCGTAACCCTGGGTAATTCCTTAAGAAGGGTTTTACTTTCTTCAATAGAAGGAAGCGCGGTGAGCGCAGTTAAGATCTTTGGGGTCTCGCACGAATTTTCCACTATTCCGGGAATTTTAGAAGATGTTCCGGAGATAATCTTGAATATCAAAAGCCTGGTAATAAACTCTCATTCCAAGATTCCTAAAACAATTTATTTAAAAGCGGATAAAAAAGGAGTGGTTAAGGCTAAGGATATTGAAGCGGATGAAACGATTGAAATAATCAATCCTGAATTGCATATTGCCACCCTTACTAAAGATACAAAACTTAATATCGAGATGGAGGTTTCCCGCGGTAGAGGGTATGTCTCGGCTGAGCTGAACAAAAAAGAAGATAAGGTAGCTGGTTTTATCCCTATTGACTCAATATTTACTCCTGTTAAGAAAATCAACTATTTCGTGGAGAATACTCGTGTAGGCCAGCGAACTGATTACGATAAGTTGATTTTTGAGATTTGGACTAATGGAAGTATCAGCCCAAAAGATGCGTTGCTTTATGCTTCTAATATTTTACAAAGGCATCTGGATATCTTTGTAAATTTCGGTCAGTTGCCCGAAGATATTATAGAAGAGGAGCCGGAGATGACTAAAGAGGAGGCGTCTTTGTATGAAAAATTAAGGCTGCCTATTTCTGAGCTTGAGCTTTCAGTTAGAAGTTCTAATTGTTTAAGAGAAGCAGGGATTAAAATTATAGCTGATTTGGTTAAGAAAAGTGAAGAGGATATGCTCAACTTTAAAAACTTTGGTAAAAAATCCCTTACTGAAATCCAAGAACTGCTTATGGGTATGGGGGTAACTTTAGGGATGCAGGTTGACCCTAAGAAAATAAAGAAGGGCTAAATAAAATGAGACACGCAAAAAAAAGACTGCAACTGAGCCGTTTTACTAGCTGGCATGAAGCAACAATAAAAAGCCTGGCAAGAAATGTTATTCTTTACCAGAGCATTAAGACTACTTTGACCAGGGCCAAGGCTAGCCGGCGGATGATCGAGAGACTTATAACATTGGCTAAAGAGAATACGCTTTTTGCCCGCAGGCAGGCGCAAAGAGTATTAAAGGAACATAAATTGGTAAACCTTCTTTTTAATGAAATTGGTCCGCGTTTTTCCAAGCGTAGCAGCGGATTCACCAGGATTATAGGCCTAGGCAAACGTCGAGGCGATGATGCGGAGATGGTCATTTTTGAGCTTACTGAAATAAAGAAAAATGAGGCTAAGAAGATCAAGCTTGATAAAGGAACCAAACCTCAGCCAACTCAGCCCGAGGACGAAGCAGCTAAGGAAAATGTTGTTAAAGAAAATACTACAGAGGGAAAAAACCAAGAATCGAAGGTTAAAGATAATCTGGCCAAGGACAAAAAACCGCAAAAAAAATTTATTGGAGGCATCAGAAATATATTCAGGAAGAAAAGTGATTCTTTGTAAGTAATGAAAACCTTCTATGAAAATAGATACCCGGCTTGCGGAACGTTTAAAAAAAATAAATCCTTCTTCGACTTTAGCGATAACTTCTAGAGCCAAAAAGCTTAAAAAAGAAGGAAAGGATATTGTTTCTCTTGCCGCTGGTGAACCGGATTTTGATACACCTGATTTTATTAAAAACGCAGCAGTTGAGGCTTTAAATTCAGGATTTACCAAGTATACCCCCACTACCGGTACCCCCGAATTAAAAAAAATCATTTGTCAGAAATTCAAAAAAGATAATTCACTAGAGTATGCGCCTGATCAGATCATCGTCTCTAATGGGGCTAAGCATAGTATTTATAATGCGCTTATGGTGCTATTAAATAAGGCTGATGAAGTACTTATACCTTTGCCTTATTGGGTGAGTTATCCTGAAATGGTTAATCTTTGCGAAGCGACTCCGCGTTTTATTAAAACAACAGCCGCCAATAATTTCAAAATTACAGTAACAGACCTTAAGAAACACATTACTTCAAAAACCAAAGTTTTAATTATTAACAGCCCATCAAACCCAACTGGTTCAGTTTACATGCGGGCTGAGCTTGAAGAGATTGCCAAGGTTTGTGTGAGTAAGAATATTTTTGTGATTAGCGATGAGATCTATGAAAAGATTATTTTTGACGGCGCAAAACATGAATCAATCGGCAATTTTAACAAAGATATCTATGATCTGACTATTACGGTTAATGGTTTATCTAAAAGCCATTCCATGACCGGTTGGCGTATCGGTTATCTTGGTGCTCCTAGTGATGTGGCTAATGCTATTTCTAACCTGCAAGATCACTCAGCCTCTAACCCCAACTCAATAGCCCAGAAAGCAGCAGTGGCCGCATTAGCCGCACCCGAAGATTTTACGCTTAAATTACGCCAAGAGTTTCAGAAAAGAAGAGATTATCTCGCGGACCGGTTAAGTGGAATTAAAAAAATGAGTTTTACTTTGCCGCAAGGAGCGTTTTATATGTTTTGTGGTATATCCAAAACAGGCCTTGATTCTATAGATTTTGCTAGGCGCCTGCTTGATGAAGAATATGTAAGCGTTATTCCGGGAGCAAGTTTCGGTATGGATGACCATATAAGAATAAGCTTTGCTACTAGCATAGATGAATTGAAAAAAGGCATGGATAGAATACAAGAATGGACAGAGAAGCTTTGATAGAGAGTAAATAGTAGTTGGTAGATAAGAGAAATATAAATGGCAAAAACGATTGCAGAAATAATTTTAAGTAAACATGCAGGAAAAGTTTTACGTGCGGGAGATTTTGCGATATGTAAGGTGGACTTTGCCTTTGGTCAGGACGGTACCTCTTCCATAATAATTGACCGGATTAAAGAGTTGGGAGTTAAAGACCTCAAAACTAAATTCTGCATGGTAATTGACCATAGTGCGCCAAGTCCTAATGAAGGAGTTTCTCGTGTGCATAAGAAGATGCGTGATTTCTCTGAGATTTTTAAAACCAAAATATTTGATATTGGCTGCGGGGTTTGCCATCAGGTTATACCGGAATCGGGGAATGTCTTGCCGGGATATTTGGTTTTAGGTGCGGATTCTCATACCTGTACTTATGGAGCTATAGGCGCATTTTCAACGGGAGTTGGTTCCACGGATTTAGCCATAGCTCTTGCTACCGGGAAAAACTGGTTTAAAGTGCCTGCGACCATAAAAATTGTAATTAAAGGTAAGTTGTCAAAAGGCGTTTTTGCCAAGGATATAATCTTATATGTAATCGGCAGATTAAAAAGTGATGGAGCAACCTACAAAGCAGTTGAATTTTCCGGCCCGGTGATTGATAATATGGGAATGGATGGCCGTTTCACCATCTCTAATATGGTGGTTGAACTGGGGGCAAAGGCAGGATTTATGCCTGTTGATAAGAAAACTCTTGTTTGGTTTAAATCTAGGGTTGGAAAGAATAAGCACATTGAAAATATCGCTGCGGACAAAGGGGCTATTTATGATAGTGTTTATGAATTTGATGTCTCCGGGCTTAAACCTATGGTTTCTATGCCGCATAGTGTAGATAACGTTTCTGAGGCGGCTGCTTTAAAGAAGGTAAAGATAGGCGAAGCTTTCTTAGGGACTTGTACTAATGGGCGGATAGATGATTTTAAGGCAGCGGCAAAAGTTTTAAATAAACGTAAAATTAATCCGCAGGTGAAAATGATTATTGCTCCGAGTTCACGCGAGGTTTATCTGGAGGCTTTAAAGCTGGGGTTGATTGAGGTATTTATTAAAGCTGGAGCAGCTGTTGTTGCGCCAGGCTGTGGCCCTTGTGTTGGGACTCATAATGGAGTACCTTTCGACGGAGAAGTGGTTATTTCAACTGCTAATCGTAACTTTAAAGGTAGAATGGGGAATCCTGCAGCATTTATATATTTGGCTTCTCCGGCGACGGTTGCCGCTTCAGCGATTAATGGGTATATAAGCGACCCGAGGATTTACTTTTAAACATGAGAGGCCTTGTACGCTTCTGCTCACAATGATTTCGCTAAATAAAAGCATAGGGTGTTCAATTTCTTTAGATAATTAAGGAGGAAAAATTATGGAGATTCGAGATTTACTTATGATGTGTATTGAGAAAGGCGCGTCGGATTTACATATTACGGAAAATGAACCTCCGATTCTACGTATTGATGGCAGATTAGTGCGTACTGAGCTAGAAAAATTAAGTAAACAGGAATTGAAGAAGCTGTCTTACGGAGTACTTGCTAATGCGCAGAAAGAGACCTTTGAGCGTGAATTGGAATTGGATTTTTCACTTGCGCTTCCCGATCTAGATCGTTTTCGAGTAAATATTCATATACAAAAAGGTAGCGTGGAGGCTGCCTTTCGCCGCATTCCTTTAGAAATCCCCAACGTTATAAAGCTAGGTTTACCGCAAATTATTATTGATTTAGCAAATAAGCCAAACGGTTTAGTTTTGGTAACCGGACCTACCGGTATGGGAAAAACCACTACTTTAGCCGCAATGATCAACCATATAAATAGCGAGCGTGAGTGTTTAATTACTTGCATAGAGGATCCGATTGAGTTTATTTTTTCAAACAAAAAAAGCGTAGTTAAACAACGTGAGGTTTATTCGGATACGCATTCTTTTGCTCAGGCCTTGCGCCATGCTTTACGTCAAGACCCCAATGTTATTGTGGTGGGTGAAATGCGTGATTTAGAAACTATTTCGACGGCTTTAACAGCCGCCGAGACCGGGCATCTTGTTTTAGCAACTCTGCATACGCCTGATGCACCGCAGACTATTTCCAGGATTATTGATGTTTTTCCACCGCATCAGCAGCAGCAAGTTAAAATGCAGCTTTCTGATTGTTTGCAGGGGGTTGTTTCGCAACTACTATTGCCGCATATCTCTGGGAAGGGAAGAGTTTTATGTACTGAGGTTATGGTAGCTACCCCGGGCATCCGCAATCTTATCCGTGAACAAGAGATTGAGCAGATTCCGACTTTGATGCAGACAGGTTCGCAGCACGGTATGCATACCATGGATAAATCTTTAAAAGCATTGTATCAAAAAGGTTTGATTACTTTGGATATGGCTATGTCTAAAGTTAAAAATAGGGAAGAATTTAAGCAGCTATGATTATCCTTGCTCACGCTGTTCGCAAGGCCCTTGCGGATTCATGCAAGGATTTCACTAGATAAATAATTAAAGTGTTCAAATTTCGATAGATAGAAATAAGGTGCTCAATCTTAGATTAAGTTTAATATGATTATAGCAGGTAAAAGCGTAAAATTAGGCGATAATATCAACACGGATTTTATTATTTCCGGGAGGTATAAGTTTGCGATTACGGATTTAACCGAGTTGGCCAAACACATTATGGAGGATATCGATCCGAGTTTTCCGCAAAAGATTACCGTGGGTGAATCTATTATTGTTGCCGGAAATAATTTTGGCATGGGCTCCAGCCGCGAGCAGGCTCCTTTAGTAATTAAAGAGGCTGGGATTGTGGCAGTTTTGTCTTCTCAATTTGCGCGCATATTTTTTCGCAACAGCTTCAATATTGGCTTGCCCCTGATTGAAACTGACACTTCTAAAATTGATGAATCAGATCAGCTTAAGATTGATTTGGATAAAGGGCTGGTGAGGAATCTAACTAAGGGCATAGATTTAAAAATCAAGCCTTTGCCTAAATTTATGCAGGATCTTTTGGCAGAAGGTGGAGTAGTTAATTATTATAAAAAATACGGGGAGCTCAGAATTTAAATGCCACATAAAGTAACCCTGATTCCTGGCGATGGTATTGGCCGTGAAGTCTCTTTGGCTGCCCTCAGGTGTATTGAGGCCACAGGCGTAGATATTAAATGGGAAGAGGTATTTGCTGGAACTGAAGCGTTTGATAAAACCGGGGAGATTCTGCCTCAAGCTGTGTTAGATTCCATCAGGAAAAACAAAGTTGCACTTAAGGGCCCTATAACTACTCCAATAGGCACTGGATTTCGTTCGGTAAATGTTGCTATTAGACAGGCTCTGGAACTTTTTGCCTGTGTGCGTCCGGTAAAAAGCTATGCCGGGATCAAAAGCAGGTTTAATGATATTGATTTGGTTATTATTAGGGAGAATAGCGAAGATCTTTACATGGGCATAGAGTTTGAGCAAGGAAAGCCCGAGACCAAGGCGTTGATTGCCCAAATAGAAAAGGACACAAAGAAAAATATCCGTCCGGATTCCGGAATTAGTATTAAGCCTATATCTAAGTTTGCGACAGATAGGATAGCGAGATTTGCCTTTGAATACGCCCTGAAAAACAGGCGCAAAAAAGTAACTTGTGTGCATAAAGCAAACATCATGAAATTTACCGACGGGTTATTTTTAAAGATAACTAGGGAAGTTGCCCGGGAGTTTGACGGCAGGATCATCTTTGAAGAAGCGATTGTGGATAATATGGCTATGCAGTTGGTGGTCAAGCCGCATAAATACGATGTTTTACTGTTGCCCAATCTTTATGGAGATATTATTTCTGACCTTTGTGCCGGCCTTGTCGGGGGATTAGGGGTTGCTCCTGGAGCAAATATTGGAACTGATAGCGCGGTTTTTGAAGCGGTGCATGGATCCGCTCCGAAATACAAAGGGCAAAATAAGGTTAACCCTATGGCTATGATTTTATCAGGCGCCTTGATGTTGCGTTATATCAAAGAAGTTGCAGCTGCAGAAAAACTGGAAAATGCCATAAAAGAGGTTGTTGCCGAGGGGAAATCATTGACATATGATTTAAAGGCCGATCCGCTTGATCCAACTGTTGTTGGTACCAAAGAAATGGCAGATGCAATTATTAAAAAGATCAGGCATTAAGCTTTAAGGAGGTAACAAAAGAGGTGAAGGTATCTATTATTGGTGCGGGCAACGTGGGAAGTTTAACTGCAATGCGCATCGCCGGCGAGGGGCTGGGCGATGTTTTGCTTATAGATGTAGTAAAAGGCTTAGCTTGTGGTAAAGCCATGGATTTAGATGATGCCCGGCCGATACTAAGGCATAATTATAATATTAAGGGCAGCGATGACATCCGGCTGGTTAAGGGTTCAGATATTGTTGTGGTTACCGCGGGCCTGGCGCGTAAGCCTGGGATGACTCGCGAAGAGTTGTTAGCCAAGAATGCCCAGATTCTAAAAGATGTATGTTTAAATGTAAAAGAGTTAGCTAAGGATGCCATTGTTGTAATCGTGACCAATCCTTTGGATATTATGACTCTTTATGCTTTAAAGATTACTGGTTTTAAACCTCAGAAACTGTTTGGTATGGGGATTAGCTTGGATGTTGCCCGTTTTACTAATTTAGTAGCACAGGAATTGGGTTTGTTGTGTACAGATATTGAGGCATTGGTGATTGGCGGCCATGGCGAAGGTATGATGCCGTTGCCTGGGTTTACAAAAGTCAAAGGTGTTGCGCTTGATGAATTTATGGATGAAGATAAAGTTAGCTCATTAGTCAGTCGCACGATTGGCAGAGGGGCTGAGATTGTTGCCAACCTCGGGACAGGTAGCGCATTCTTTGCACCATCAGCTGCAATTGCTGAAATTGTTAGAACTATTGCAAAGGACGAGAAACGTATTATCGGATTATGTAGTTACCTGAATGGAGAATATGGTATTAATGATACCTGTACCGGTGTCCCTTGTCGCCTGGGCAAGAAGGGCATTGAGAAGGTTATTGAATTGGAGCTTTCGCAGGACGAGAAGACAAAACTGCATAAATCAGCTACGTTGGTGGCCCAGGCAGCAGCTCAGCTATTGACTTAATCCATGTTTATGTATGATCTAGTTGTTATCGGAGCAGGTTGGGCAGGTTTTAACGCTGCCTTAAGGGCTAAGGATTCAGGCTTAAAAGTTTGCCTTATTGAATCAGGCCAGATTGGCGGGACTTGTCTTAACCGGGGCTGTATACCTACTAAAGCATTAATTGCCAGCGCAAAAGTTTACTCACTCCTCAAGAAATCATCCGGTTTTGGTGTTGAATCGGATAATCCACGTTTTAACCTTAGCAAAATTCAGGAAAGAAAGAATAAACTTATTTTGGACCTGGCGCAAGGCATACAAAGCAGGCTTGCGGGAATTGATTTTGTTAAATCAAATGCGGAAATTATTTCAAAACATGAAATAAAAGTTGACGCCCGCATAGTTTCTGCCGAGTTTATACTTATTTCTACCGGAAGCCGTCCTGCTGAGTTAGCTCAATTAAAATTTGATGCTGTAAAAATAATTTCTAGCGATGAGATTCTCTCATTGTTGTCTGTCCCGCGATCTTTGCTGATTATCGGAGGAGGGGTTATCGGCTGTGAATTTGCCGGTTTATTCTCAACTTTAGGCACTGAGGTTTCTATCTTGGAGAAACTACCGCTACTTTTACCTGGAGAAGATAAAGAAGCAGCGAGAAAGCTTGAAGTTATTTTCAAGAAAAAAGGCATAAAGGTTTATACCAACGCTGATATCTCGGCCATTGATTTAAATGTTTATGAAAAGGTTTTAGTTTGTGTAGGTAGGATTCCTAATGTTTCCGGTTTAGGTTTGGAAGGTTTAGGGCTAAAGTTGGAAAATCGAGGTATTGCTGTTGATGATTATCTCAGGACTAGTGTAGGAAATATATACGCCGCAGGAGACTGTACGGCTAAAATCATGCTCGCCCACTATGCTGCTTATCAGGGGGTTGCAGCGGTTGAGAATATGATTTCAGGGAATAAATACAAAGTAAATAACCCTGTTGTGCCTGCTTGTATATTTTGTGATCCTGAAATTGCCAGCGTCGGCTTAAATGAAGAAAAAGCCCAGGTTGCTGGTTTGTCAGTTAAGGTTCATAAATTTGATTTCCGTGCCTCGGCAATGGCGCGTATTATTGATGAGTGCGAGGGGTTTATTAAAGTTATTTCTAACCAAGATACTGAAGAAGTAATCGGTGGATGCATAATTGGCCCGAAAGCCACGGAACTTATTGCTATTTTGACTATGGCTGTCTCGGCTCATCTAAAAGTCAGCCAGATTCGCGCGATTATCTTTGCGCATCCAACGCTTTCAGAATCTCTGCGAGAATCAATTATATAATTCAGGATAAATAGATCAGAGACAAACATCGGGAGGGATACTATGATAAAAGTAGTTTTGCCGGAATTAGGAGAGGGAATTGCTAAAGCTACCGTATCATATTGGTTTGCTAAGGATGGCGAGAGGGTAAAAGAGAAGGACGACCTGGTTGAATTGACTACTGATAAGGCTACTTTTAATTTGCCCAGCCCTTGCACGGGAGTAATCTCTGAGATAATGTTTAGCGAAGGAGATACCGTGGAAGTGGGCCAGATATTGGCTATTATCAATGAAGAGTAAGGTCGTGATTTAATCGGGCCAGAGGGCCCGTGGTTTGGCTTCAAATGGCCAAAGCCGCGGCCAGAGGGCTCGTGGTTTGGCTTCAAATGGCCAAAGCCGCGGCCAGAGGGCCCGTGGTTTGGCTTCAAATGGCCAAAGCCGCAAGCCAAAAGGCTCGTTCCTGCCTTGACAACCTCTGATTTTTCTAGTATAAGTATATCTATATTAAACAAAGATCTCCGCCGTTATACACTCGTAGTAATTTGGCGCGGTACGCCAAATTACTATTCGTAACGTGGGGAATTAATTCGGCCAGACAGCTTATGTTCGTTCTCTCTCTATAAGTTGTGGCTTCATTAAATTTAGAATATGGAAATCGATTACAAGAAAGAACTTCAAAACGCAGCCAAAAACATGATCTTTGTGCATGATCCTGACCTTTTGATCAAGATGATGGTGCGTATGATAGTTAATAAAGCCAGGATTGCCCATGCCAGTTTCTTTTTGCATGATAAAAGAAAAGATGGCTATCTACTTACTGTTTCCAAAGGTTCATTAGGCAAGAAGATCCCCTTAGATTTGGTCCGTATTGATAAAGATGATGTGCTGATCCGTTTTTTTAGATCTCATATGAGTCGTTTTTTATTTGGCAGAGAAGTATTACTTTACAGCGAAGCAAAATCTGCGCTGAAAAATTCTAAAATAAAACAGGAGGTTAAACAACAGTTAGCCCATGTCTTGTATCAAATGGAACTTTTAGAATCTCTGGTTTGTATCCCTAGTTATTTTCGTGATGAATTACTGGGGATTTTGTTGTTAGGAAAAAAGAATAACGGTAAGAATTTTGTTGATGAGGAATTGGATTTTTTTGCTGCGCTTAATTCCAATGTAACAATGGCAGTTAGGAATGCCCAATTATTCAAGGAATTGGGCTTTGAGCTAGATCGTAAGCATCAGTTGTTTGTGCGCACAACCATTGCCTTAGCCGCAGCTATTGAAGCAAAAGATCATTATACCCATGGGCATACTACCCGGGTAACTAATTTAAGCCTTGAGATTGCCCGGGAAATTAGCCAGAAAAATAAAGGAGGTTTTGACGCCAAATTTTTAGAAAATTTACATATTGCCAGCCTCTTGCATGATATTGGTAAGATTGGCGTACCAGAGCATATCTTAAATAAAAGGCATGAGCTCACTGTGGGTGAGCGTAACCGTATAAAAGAGCATCCTATGATTGGAGTAAACATTCTTAAGCCGATTAAGGAGCTGGAAGGCTCGGTTTTAGGAGTCAGGTATCACCATGAGCGGTTTGACGGAAAAGGCTATCCTGATGGTTTAAGAGGTGAGCAGATACCCTTGATTGCTTCTATAATCTCAGTAGCGGATTCTTTTGATGCTATGAGTACTGACCGACCGTACCGTTCGGCACTACCCAAGGATGACGCTATCAACGAGATCGGACATTTAAGCGGCCGGCAGTTCTGTCCTCGCATTGCCGATACTCTTCTGAAGCTCTGTAAAGAAGGCAAGATTTAATTCTTATTATGCAACCTAAGCGAATAATCCTAATGTATATATCCGAGGTCTCCGGTCACCGCAGCGCCACTATGGCTATTGAAAAGGCGCTTAAGTTGCTTTCGCCAAAGTGTGAGATCTTAAATATCAATGCTTTTAATTATACCAACCCCATATCAGAGAAAGTAATTAATCGGATTTATATGGAAGTAATTAAGCACACTCCTAAAGTCTGGGATTATCTTTATGATAATCCCAGCGTAGTTAAGGGGCTGGAAAAAATCAAAAAGAGCGTGCATAAATCAAACTCCCCAAAGCTTAAGAAACTTTTTGATAATTTTAATCCGGATCTGGTGGTTTGTACCCAGGCGTTTCCCTGCGGTATGGTGGCGGATTACAAGAAGACTTATGCTTCAGATTTGCCTTTGGTAGCGGTGCTTACGGATTATATCCCTCATTCCTATTGGGTTTATGATACAGTGGATTACTATATAACTCCCTCGGAAGATGTGTCAGAGCGCCTGGCAAAGAAAGGGGTTGCGGCCTCTAAAATTAAGTCATTCGGAATACCTTTTGACCACAAGTTTAATCAGAAACTGAACAGTGAGGAAATTTTTCATAAATTAAACCTTAATCCGCATAAGCCGGCAGTATTAATTATGGGCGGCGGCCAAGGCCTGGGACCGATTAAGACTATAATTAAATCACTTGAAAAGGTTAAACAGGATATCCAGGAATTAATCATTACCGGTACAAATAAAAAATTATATCGAACACTTAGACGTAAAATCCGGCGTTATAAAAAAGAGATGCATCTTTTTGGTTTTGTACAGAATATCCATGAATTAATGCATATCTCTAAAGTGATTATTTCTAAACCTGGAGGAGTAACTACTGCTGAAGTGTTAAGCGCCAGACTCCCCATGGTCATTGTCAAACCCATTCCCGGACAAGAAATTAATAATACTAATTTCTTGGTACAAAAAGGCGCGGCAATCAAAGTGGATGAACCTAAAGAAGTGTATCGGGTTATTAACGAATTATTGGAAGATAAAATAAAACCAGAGCATCTAAAGTTGGCTGCTGAAAAGATTGCTAAACCTAATGCAAGTATGGATATTGCTAAGCTTCTTTTGAACATATAAATCGTGTTAAATTATTATTTTTACCGTCTGGGTCAATTTATCGCGCTGATCTTGCCGTTAAGATTAGTTTATGCCATCGCTGTTTTCTTGGCTGACCTGCATTATTTTTTTGCTTTTCGCGATAGGAGATTTGTAAAAGCCAACCTGAAGATTATTTTCCCGAAAAAAGAAAATAGAAAGTTGCGTAAAATAAATAAGATGGTTTTCAGGAACTTTGCCAAATACCTGGCGGATTTCTTCCGTTTTGAAAAGCTTGACCGCGGCTACATTGATAAAAACATAAAATTAGAGAATCTGCATTATTTTGACCAGGCCTTGACAGGAGGCAAAGGCGTGGTTGTCTTGACTGCTCATCTGGGTAATTGGGAGTTGGGCGGAGTGGTCTTGGCTCAGTTAGGTTATCCATTTTGGGCAGTAGCCTTGTCGCATAAAAATAAGAAAGTTAACGATTTCTTTGTTGCGCAGAGGGCGAGAAAAGGGGTTAATGTTATTGCCATGGGTAAGGCTATTAGGAGCTGTATTTCAGAAATCAGGAATAACCACATGGTTGCTTTAGTTGGTGACAGAGATTTTACCGAGAAGGGTATTGTTATAGACTTTTTCAACAAACCCACACATTTCCCTGAAGGCCCGGCAGCCTTAAGCTTGATGACCGGAGCTAGTATTATCCCGGGGTTTATGTTGAGGAATCCCGATGACAGCTTTACTTTAAGAATAGAGAAGCCGGTTGAGTTTAAACCAACCGGGGATAAGGTAGAAGATTTAGCTAAGTTGATCACGATTTATAAGAATATTTTTGAAGATTATATACGCAAATACCCTGATCAGTGGTATGTATTCCGCAGGTTTTGGGTTAAATAAGTATGCACACTTGTGTAATTATTCCAACTTATAATGAATCCAAGGCGATCGCCGGATTAATCCATCAGATACGTAAACTAGAATTAAAACCAATCATCATTGATGATGGCTCAGAGGATGATACTGTAAAAATTGCTATGCAAGCCGGCGCAGTGGTTTTACGTAACCAGTTGAATACCGGAAAGGGGGCGTCTTTAATCAAAGGGTATGCGTTTGCGGTCTCCCAGGGGTTTGATGCGGTAATCAGTATGGATGGTGATGGCCAACATTCAACAGATGATATTAAGACCTTTATTCAGAAGGCAGAATCTTCAAACTGCGGCATTATCGTCGGTAATCGTATGGCTATGACTCAGGAGATGCCGGTTTTACGGATCATTACTAACCGTTTTATGTCGCGCATAATTTCAGCGATTGCTAAACAGCATATATCTGATACTCAATGCGGATTCCGCCTGGTGAAAAAAGAAGTACTGCAGAAAATGGATTTATCTACGTCTAAATACGAAACCGAGTCTGAAGTCCTAATTAAGGCGGCGCGCTTAGGTTTTAAGATTGAATCTGTGCCGGTTAAGACTATTTATTCCGGCCAGAAGAGCCAGATCAACCCTTTTGTCGATACCTTAAGGTTTCTGCGTTTTATGGTATTAGAATTTGCCAGGAGTTTTAAACATGGTTAATACCATTTTATCATACCTAAAAGAACTGCCTAAAGACTATATTGTAATGATTGTGGCTGCTTTGCCTGTGTCAGAGCTAAGGGGGGCTATTCCCCTGGCATTGTCATTTGGGATGAGTTTAAGCAAGGCTTTTTGGCTTTCTGTCTTGGGTAATTGCATTATTGTGGCCCCGGCACTTTTTCTTTTTAAGCCGATTACCGATGTTTTGAGGAAATTTAAGATTTGGTCGCGATTCTTTGATTGGGTTTTTGAGCGTACGAGAAAGAATTCAGATGTCATTCAGAGGTATGAGGCTTTGGGGCTGGCTATTTTTGTGGCTATCCCGCTTCCTATAACCGGCGCATGGAGCGGGGTGATCGCCGCATCTTTATTTAAAATTCGTTTTCGCTATGCGTTTATGGCTATAGTTGCCGGAATTATCTTTGCAGGGTTTGTAGTCTCTTCATTATGCGCTTTAGGTATTCTAAGTTGGAAGGCGGTAACCGCATGATTCAGGTTTATACAGGTAACGGCAAAGGCAAAACTACTGCGGCATTTGGTTTGGCCTTGAGGGCAGCCGGTGCAGGATTAAATGTTTATATTGCGCAGTTTCTTAAAGGCCGCGATTGTAGTGAACATAAAGCCCTAAAGAAGATAAAGAATATAAAATTAGAACAGTTTGGTAGGGGTTGTTTTATCAGGTGCAAGTATCAACAGATAGACATGAAATTAACCCGGCAAGGACTGGAGAAGGTAAAGAAGGTTATCACTAGCAGGAATTACCATGTAGTTATTTTAGATGAAATTAATGTTGTTTTGAAGCTCAAGTTTTTATCTTTTAAAGACATTCTTTCCTTGATTAAGTGCACTCCGGAAAACATTGAGTTAGTCTTTACCGGCCGTGGCGCTCCTGCTCAACTTATTAAAAAGGCAGACTTGGTTAGTCAAATTAGGGAAGTTAAGCATTATTATAAGCGTGGAATTAAAGCAAGAAAAGGTATTGAATTTTAAGAAGGTAGGATCCTTGACCGCTTAGCGGGCAAGGATTAATTCGGCCAAACAACTTAGCTTTGCTTTCGGCTCGCTAAGTTGTGGTCTCGTTAAATTTTGTGTAATCCCAATATGATAATGTCGTATTCTACCAATTTAGGAATGTCGTATTCCAAGGATGCTATAATGCCTCCTCTGGAAGGAGGGCATTATGGTAGGAAAGGACATTATCGCAATGACCCAGGA
>JAHJCJ010000034.1 GCA_018812825.1 Candidatus Omnitrophota bacterium | reverse complement strand
TGGTCTGTAACCCTTGAAGAATGGGGTATGCCTTCCACCTTCTTCTTTAGTCAGGATATAAACCTGGGCCTTAAACTTTGTATGAGGCAGAATGGATTTAGGAGCGGCAATAACCATCCCACGCTCAATATCATTCTTTTCTACACCTCTTAAAAGCAGACCGACATTATCCCCAGCACGACCTTCATCCAGTAACTTTCGGAACATCTCTATCCCGGTAACTACTGATTTTTTAGCTTCAGGCCTAAGACCGATAATTTCAACTTCCTCTCCGACCTTTACCTTGCCACGTTCAATTCGTCCTGTGCCCACAGTACCTCTACCCTCAATACTAAAAACATCTTCCACTGCCATAAGCAAAGGCTTATCTAATTCTCTAGGAGGAAGAGGAATAAATTCATCAACCGCCTTCATTAAATCTAAAATCGGCTTTGCTTCTGGGCTGTTAGGATCAACTGTAACATTAGCCTTATTGGCACTACCGCGGATTATCGGAGTTTTATCACCAGGGTAGCCATATTTAGTCAAAAGCTCCCTGATCTCCATTTCTACCAAATCCAAGAGCTCCTTATCATCTACCAGGTCAACCTTATTCATGAATACAACCATAGCCGGAACATTGACCTGCCGTGCCAAAAGAATATGCTCTCTGGTCTGAGGCATAGGGCCGTCAGCTGCAGAAACTACCAAAATTGCCCCATCCATCTGGGCTGCCCCGGTAATCATGTTTTTAATGTAATCTGCGTGTCCCGGGCAGTCAATATGAGCATAGTGTCGCGCGTCGGTCTCGTATTCAACGTGAGCAACAGAAATAGTTACAACTTTTGTCTCATCTCTTACTGTGCCGCCTTTTGCGATATCCGCATAATTCCTGGCTGTAGCTTTACCCAATTTTGATAAAACATTAGTAATCGCAGCGGTCAATGTAGTTTTACCATGATCAATATGCCCGATGGTGCCAATATTAACGTGCGGTTTATTCCTTACAAATTTCTCTTTAGCCATTTTTTATCCTCCTTACCCACAAAGGGTACACCGGCCAATTCCTTTCGGGCCGGGTGTTAGCCCATAAGGGCATTTTAAAAACTTTTTCTTACGCCTATATTCGCTGATCCTGAAACAATTTTATCCGCCACGTGCGTTGGAACCTCGCTATAAAAAGAAGGTTCCATTGTATATGATGCACGACCCTGTGTCAAGGATCTTGTTATAGTCGCGTAATTGAAAACTTCGGATAACGGAACGTTCGCTCGGATAGTACGTAAATTCAATCTCTGGCCGAGAGCAATAATTTTTGCCCGCCGGCTGCTTAAATCGCCAATAATTTGCCCCATAAATTCCTCAGGCACAATTACCTCAATATCCATAATCGGCTCTAATAAAACCGGATGCGCTTTTCTCATTCCATCCTGAAAAGCAATGGAGCCTGCCATTTTAAATGCCAGCTCCGAAGAATCAACTTCATGAAATGAGCCATCTACTAAAACTACTTTTACGTCGGTAACTGGATATCCTGCTAAAACACCATTTTTAGCTGCCCCCATTACACCCTGTTTTACCGCCGGAATAAATTCACGCGGAATTGAACCACTTTTTATCTTATCCTCAAAAGTAATACCTGTGCCAGGAACCTCCTGAGGGCTCATTTCAATAACACAATGACCATATTGTCCGCGACCTCCTGTTTGTGAAATAAATTTACCAACACTAGGGACGCTTTTTCTAATCGTCTCCCGATAAGCGACCTGCGGAGCGCCTACCTGAGCCTCAACGTTAAACTCGCGTAAAATTCTATCAATAATAATTTCCAAATGCAACTGCCCCATCCCGGCAATAAGGGTTTGGCCGGTTTCCTGGTTATAAGTAACCCGAAACGAAGGATCTTCATCTTCCAGTTTATGCATCGCCAAACCCAATTTTTCTTGGGCATCTTTTGACTTAGGTTCAATCGCCTGCTGAATCACTGGTTCCGGGAATCGCATAGCTTCAATAAGAATAGGATTTTTTTCTGTACATAATGTATCTCCGGTTTTGGTATCTTTTAATCCTACTGCTGCAGCGATATCACCCGTAGAGATGCTTTCCACTACTTCCTGGCGGTTAGCATGCATCTTAACAATCTTGGTCACCCTCTCCCTTTCTCTTTTAGAAGCATTGTAAATATAAGTTCCAGAGATAAGTGTCCCAGAATACATTCTTATAAAATATATTTTGCCGACAAAGGGATCTGTGGCTACCTTAAAACATA
>JAHJCJ010000033.1 GCA_018812825.1 Candidatus Omnitrophota bacterium | reverse complement strand
TCCAATGTCATTATATTCAAAAAGTTACGACAACGCAACATGTTTGGTATACAGAAATCGTACGGTTTTTTCAAATAATCCATTAACTCTTCTATAATAAAAATACCATTTTCACTGTCTTTTAAACCAGCTACGTAAAACAACTAGAGAACCATTTCAGGGCTGCGCGCTTCTTCTAACATTCTTTTTAATACATGTTATAAGTTCTCCCACAGTCACTGTCTTTGCTAAAAGCGAATAACCCCTAGTAAAACTTGTCTGAGAATTGGCCTCTTCTTCTCTTACTATGGCAGTTAAAAATACAACCGGGGTATCTTTTATAACTTTATCATTCCTTATGAGAGAAATAACATCAGCACCATCCATCTCCGGCATTACCATATCGAGTAATATCAAGTCCGGTTTTATCTCTCTAGCTAATCTAATACCATCGTCACCATTTGTTGCAATATTCACCTCAAACTCATCCGTCTTTTCAATATTTTTCTTAACCAAATTACAAAATTGCTCCTCATCATCAATCACTAATACTTTCTTTTTATCCATTTACTCCCTCCTTATCCTTAGGAATTCTTAAAGTGATAATTATCCGGGTTCCTTTTTTCACCTTGCTTTTTACCTCTATTAACCCTTTGTGCATAATAATAATATTCCGGCTTACAGATAACCCAAGACCAGTCCCTTTGCCCTGACCTTTTGTAGTAAAGAAGGGTTCAAATATTCTTTTCAGGTTTTCTTCAGAAATCCCCATTCCCGTATCCTCAATTTCAATAACAACCTTTTCTTTGGCTTCAAAAGAATCATCTGGTCTTGTATCTATACTATCCCTTGTTTCTTCCAGTTGTTTAACAAAGCTGCGAATAGTGAGTTTTCCTACCTCAGGCATTGCATGGATTGCATTCATGTACAAATTAATAAACACCTGCGTTAATTTATTTTTGTCTACTAAAACCTTGGGCAAATCTTTTTGAATTTCCCTGATTACCTGGATATTCTTTAATTCTGTTTTTACCAGATTTAAAGAATTATCTAGTATAGATTCGATGCACTCCGGATGCAATTCTAGTTTCGTAGCTCTAGAGAAATCCAAAAGCGAGAGTACGATTCTATCTGCTCTTTGTGCACTCTCTTTAACTATAGATAAGGTCTCGCGTGACTCTTTTGCCTCCGGAGATGTTATTTGTTCCAAATAAGCAACTCCCTGCATTATGATTCCTAGAGGATTTCTCATCTCATGGGCTACGCCGCTTGCCAATTTACCGATAGCCTTAAGTTTCTCCGATTGGATTAGCTTGTCTTGCATTTCCTTTAATTCATCATAGGCCATTTTTAATTCTACTGTTCTCTTGGACGCCTGCTCGTACATCCGCACGTTCTGCATGGTAATCGCACCCATACGAACAATATTCATAACTACTGACACATCCCGCTTCATGAAAGACCCAGGTGTTTTCTTATCGCAGACGTGCAATACGCCTAAAACTTCATTCTTAAATATAAGTGGCGCACTGATAAATGACTTCTGTAAGTACTCTTCTTTTTTCAACTTATTAAGATACGGCTCTTTCGCCAAATCAGACACCACTAATACCTCTCTGTTGTGTATCACAAATCCGGATATGCTATCTTTGCCTATTTCCAAAGATTCCTGGTTACGATCATGCTCCCATCCGATTGCGCATGCTAACGTGAACCTTTCTGAATCCTTATCCCACATAAGAAGTACAGTGCGCTCAATCGGTAAGAAATTATGAGCGGCCTCAGCAATACACTCTATTACATTCTTAAAAATAAGGGTAGAAAGCAACCTCTCATTAAACTTAAATAAGAAATTTAGCTCTGCTTCATACCATATTTTATCCTCTAAATATGACCAATTTTGCGGAGGGCTAGCATCTTGTTGTGGGAGTTTCTGAGAAGGAGAAGTCTTTTTGCGTTGATACACAATGGCTATCGTATAACCAAACACCAAGCCAATCAAAATAAATATAATAATCATAATAATAAAACTAACTGGGAGGCAAGACCATACTTTGCATCTTGCTAGGCCTAAAAATTTCAGCCCCTTATTGTTAAGAAAATTTTTCTGACCCGTGTGAATTCGAAGTCTAGTAGCTTCGAACAAACCAACGGTTCGAAT
>JAHJCJ010000032.1 GCA_018812825.1 Candidatus Omnitrophota bacterium | reverse complement strand
TGTTTGTGTTGTTTATTGGCCTGCTTAGTCAGATTTATTGTTTGGATGTGTACGCAGAAACCGCCACTGTTCCAGTAAATCCCGCCTATCGCCAGAAGCTAGAGCATGTTGTAGAGATAAAGCAGGATGATTTTCCTTATGAGTTGGATAGTTATTTACGCTATATGCCTTCTCGGGATGCCCATGCTCAATCAGGCAAGGTGGCAGTTACAGATTCAGCTTCTGAATTTAGCTATGATATAAAAGTTTTTGGAGAATTACCGTTTGAGTTGGCGATTGGTTCCAGGTACATAGGGATAAATAATACAACTAGCGTAAAACTTCCCGGTTGTTTAACCCGGTTATCAATCGGCGCTGAGACTATCTTGCCGTTCTTTTTTGATAAAATTTATTTCACCCTGGGGTTTGCGCCATCATTTTATACCGATAATTGGAATTTTAACTCTTCGTCTTTTCGTATACCGCAACGCTACTTTCTTATTTATCAGCCGGATGAAAAATGGACCTTTGTCTGTGGCGTAGGGATCTTTCCGGATTTTAAAGATGTGGTTATCCCGATTTTAGGTTTTATCTATAAGCCTAACGCCAAGCTTACTTTTAATATTGTCCCTAGCAAACCCGAGATTACTTATGATTTAAACGATAAACTGACCCTGCTTTTTGAAGCAGAAATATCAGGGGAAGAGTTTGAGGTGTCCAAGGATAATCTCAAGAATGTGGTACTTGAATATAATGAAATGCATTTAGGAACAGGGGTGAAGTATCAAGTTAATAGATAAATTAAAAGCTCAATTTCTGCCGGATGCGTCTTTAACCGTTCGATTAAATATAGGGATAACGATTTTGGCAAGGTAGGTATTAAAAACGGTTTATATACTGAATTGCGTTTAGATATATCAATATGAGTGCCAGTAGAGTATTAAAGACTCTGAAATTCATCAAAGCTCAGATTAAGGATTACATTGTCCCTTCGGTTACCCAGGTTTCTAAGAGCCATGACCCTTATCAGATTTTAGTTTCTTGCATACTTTCTCTGCGCACAAAAGATAAGACTACAATTCAGGCCAGCCAGAGATTGTTTAAGATTGCGGATAAGCCCGAAAGTGTGCTAAAATTAACTGTCGGAAAGATGCAGAGATTAATTTATCCGGTAGGTTTTTATCGCAATAAAAGCAGGGCAATTCTAAGTTTAAGCAAAAAGTTATTAGAAGATTTTTCCGGTAAAGTCCCGGATTCACTAAATGAGCTTTTGGAGTTAAATGGCGTAGGCAGAAAGACAGCCAACCTGGTTTTAGGTTTAGGTTTTGGTATTCCAGCAATTTGTGTGGATACGCATGTGCACAGGATTTCAAACCGGTTGGGCTGGGTAAAAACGAGCAGTCCTTTTCAAACAGAGCTCGTCTTGCAAAAGATTATTCCCAGGAGAGAATGGATTGAATTAAATACTGCCTTGGTAACTTTTGGCCAGAATTTATGTTTTCCGGTTTCGCCATTTTGCAGCAAATGTAATGTTTATGGGTTTTGTAAAAGAAGAAAGGTAGATAAGTCGCGTTAACCTAATGAGGAGAAAATGTTTTTTAATTTTTCGCTGTTGCTTTTTTTAATTTTATTTGGTTTTCAATTACCGGCAAGCGCGGACACTCTTTATTTAAAAAACGGCCGCAGTATTGAAGGGTTGATTAAGAAAGAAGACGCGGATAATGTAGATTTGGAGATTAGTTTTGGCTCAATGAAATTTTCCACAAAGCAGATAGATCGGATAGCCAGGTCTTCTCCCAAGGAGGCTGAGTTAATCAGGCGGGAATGGGCTGATGAAAAAATAAAAGTGCAACAAAGGGCCAAAGAAGCAGAGCTAAGAAGGGAACATGAGCCGAAAGAGGTAAGCGTAGACAAGCAAAGCGGTCATGTAAAGGTAACCACTACATTAAATAATAAGATCAAGGCCAATCTTATTTTAGATACCGGCGCTTCTTTAGTAATATTGTCGAATAAAATAGCCAACAAATTAGGGGTAGATGTTAATGATCAGAGCGCTCATCCAATAGAAATGATATTGGCAGATGGCCGTAAAGTAGAAGCTAAAATGATATTTTTAGAGAGTGTCAGTGTACAGGATTCCGAAGTCAAGAATATTGAGGCGGCGATTTTACCTGAGAAGGAAAGTGCGGCTATTCCCGAAGACGGATTACTGGGTATGTCTTTTTTGAAGAAATTTAATTTTAAAATTGATCAAAAAAACGATAAATTAATATTGGAGAAATTGTAAATGAAAACTTACACAGAATACCTTTATTTTAATACCGCCAGAAAGCAGAAGAAGAGAGTGGAATCTGAGAATGAATTCAAAGTCAAAATTCGTTCTATGTCATCATCATTTGAAGATGCGGTGTCAGAAATGATTACCGATTTAGTATTGGATAATATTGATTACTTAGCTGGAATAATAATTGACAATGAACCACATGCACT
>JAHJCJ010000031.1 GCA_018812825.1 Candidatus Omnitrophota bacterium | reverse complement strand
GGGACAATAATTTGCTTAAGGCTATACAGTAGTTCTCCTTTGCAAAGCCCTGCTTCGATCTTTCGCCAGCCGTGGCCAAGAGAAGAAGCGGAAAGATTGATTGAGGCATTGAGCAGGTATATTTATGAAAATAGGAAAAAAGAATTTATCGTTGTTTTCGATGGCTATCTGAACCGCGAGAAAGTCGCTCGATCTCTAGCAATGCAAGAAAAATTGAAGGAACTTTTTACCTCTGTGGTGGACTGGGTGCTTTTTAGAGAAGAGCGTATTGACAAGGATTACCTTCCTCGTCTGCTCAAGGCGAATTTAATAAAGGAACTCGGATTCACGAAGAAAGAGGTGTTTCTGATGGAGGGCATTAAGCTCCATAGGGGGATCTCATTCTTCAATGTCTATCAACGGATGTGGATATTTGCCGGGGAACTCAAAAAAGCGATCAAGAACGCCTTTCAAAATAAAGGCAAGGTCGTCATCTATGAACTTTGCAAAGCGCAAGATGTTTTCGGCAGAGTCTCTTTAGATTTTACAGACAAAGAGATCATCGTGGTCAGGATAAGGGCAGGGATTGAAGTTAGTCATCGCACAAGACAAAGCGAAAAGACTGATGTATTTCATTCCGGCTCCAGCTCTTCGCCGGCCAATCCATCCGAGAGTAAAATTGTACCTGTCCCTATTTTTAAACGAATGGTAGTATTTGCTGCCGGATTGCTTGGCTTTAAGAATTGGAGACAACCGCAGTATACAGAAATCAACACGGTACTTGCTAATACCAAAGACATGGCGGTGTATGAATTATTAAAGATTTTGAATTTGCATGAGGCGAAACTTCTAAACCAAGTATTTGTGGAAGAAAGTGGCCTTCAAATTCATCGCATTCGCACGCCTCGACGAAAGCATAGGCGGAAAGTTCCTCAAGGATCGGAGATTTTGCAAAATGAATTGGGGCCGACACGAGATTTTGAATTGTTATACAACAAGCGAGGCCACTTGATTGCGATTTTTCCGGTAGTAACTGGGAGCATGCTCTATACAGCTCAAATTGACCCACTGTATTACTTTGATTTAACGGCATATAATTTCGAAATTCCGGCGCTTGAAGATCCACAGGCAGAAAGCATATGGAAAATCTTTGCAGGGAATAGAATGGTAGATCAAGTAATCATACAACACTATATCCAAAGGAAAGGTTTAGGTAATCTTGTGCGAGATTTCTCAACGCAACACCAAGAGTTACCCAAGCACAAAGCTTATAGCTATGCAGAGCTTGTTGAACTGATACCCGGAATTGTTAGGCCTTGTCTAATTCAATTTAATCCAGAAGATTTGCTTCAACATTCGCAAATGAGAGGAGGGGCGATGTTGCAAAGAATGCTTCAGCCCTCTCTGGAGGATGTAGCTTTTAGCAAAAAAGGGTCATATGCCCAAGATGGTTCATCTAGATTAGAACCAAGATTACTTAACCGAATTGTATTCCCTAACTATCTGACTGTCTATCCGCCAGCTACTGACGATCATATAGCCAATGATTTTGACTATTTGGGCGCAATTTATCACCATAGCCGGAAAATGCAACAAAACGCAGATATGCGAATGGTTGTCATTGGCCCTGGAACCGGTATTGATCATTGGCTCACAAAGGCCCGCTATAGTTTAGGAATTAATCCTTTTGAAATGGCGAATACGCGAGCTTTAGGAAGGCTAGCTAGCCTTGAAATTGAAACAGTAGTGTGTGATATCACTCGAGAAAAGCGATTCCCTTTTGAAGGGCCATTCAATCGGGTATTCAGTAATGCGCCCTATTATAAGCCCCAAGAAGAGAAAAGAAGCCTTTTCTATCATCTGATGTCACGGCTGCTTAGTGGAAATCGTTATCCCGGATTCCATAATTGGGCATTCAAATGGCTGCTTATTATCTTAGGGGCGTTTATGGAGGCGTTCAACAAAGAACTTATTAAAAGATTAATAATAGGATTAGGATTTATTATCCGTTTAAGAAGTAAGGGATTAGCAAGTTATTGGGATGGCGATACAGGAGAATTTGTAAAAGGTGTTGTTAGAATTGTTTCTCCAGTCCTTGATCCTGCAGAAGGGCGAGTCGTTATGTGGAACAGAGAAGGATATGGAGTGACACGGATATTAGAATCAGGAGGCCTCAAAATCGTTCAAGCTTATCCAAACGATGAAGATGAGATTGAATGGCTTTATATTCTTGGGCGGCGGTCAGATTTAGGGCACAATGACTCCGCCTCCAGCTCGCCGCTTTCCGATGAAGAAGTTACTAATCTCCAGGTCTTTGTGCATGGTTTGAATAAACAGGTGGTGAGAATTAAGAATAGCGTTTCGCAGATTAAGTCCGCTTCGCTTTGTGAAGAAGCCGACGGCCGGGAAGAAATTAAATATAATGAGCTCAGGATGAAAGCATCCAGCTCGCCAGCGCTTAATACTGAGATTTTAACGATATTACTGAATGGGAAAAAGAAGATATTTGAAAGGATATTAGAAATATTCAGTAATATCAGCGATAAGGAAGATAAGGTAGTATTTTTCAAAATTCTTTATGAAAAAAGATTAATTGTGAGTTTTAATTTGAGAAGCGAATTAGCTAAGCCCGAGCCAGATTTTGATAATTTAAGGGAGTTTTACAATTTATTTACCAAGATATCAGATTTCGAAGATCATATTATTTTTGCCAGTGATATACGGCAGTTAATGATTGCTGAGTTATGTAAATATATGGACCGGAAATTTGTCAAGATTTTAGGAGGAGACATCACCGGAGGGCCCAGAAATATTCAAAATATAACACAGCAAATAGATAGCTTTATTGTCGAATTTGAAGAATTATATTATTCCTGGCGGCAGGTACCCGCAATAGCAGAAAATATTACTCTTAAGGTACTTATGCTTATACAAGTCTTAAAGGAGACAATTGGATTTAAAGGAAGAAAAGCCCAGGATATTTATAAAGTATTCTCAGGTTTTGCTAAATTAGCTCACAGGCCTAATCGTAAATGTTTAATCGGCATTACCCCGTCTCAGTGTAACGATATCATGGGGCAGATTATTGCCAGGGTCTATTTTATATTTCCCAGCTCGGAATTGTTAAAAAGATATCTTAAGGAATTAAGCATAGAATTCAAAACAGACGGCTGGATTGAAAAGATGAATTGGAGGATTCTTAGCGTATTCGAAGATATTTATTACATGAAAGGCATAGAAGAGGATGGACAACGCCTTGGCTGGAAGAGAGAGTTCGTGGATAGGCTCCTTTCTTTGCTATCCCGGAGAGATTGTCGTTATCCGTCAGCATTAGTATTGATTAAATTAGCTCTAAATATGGCTGATCCTTTCAGGGAAAAGCTATTTTTGGAGGCCTACATTTTAGATTCCTGGCAAAGCCATGGTTACGAATTAACAGATTTAGGCGTCCTATTAAGCGCAATTAACGATAATCAAAAAGGCCGTCGTTGGCAGAAAAACTACAATAGGGTTTCTCAAGCCATTGCAAGGAGGACTCTCAGGCCGGGTTCATCGGGTGGTAGCTTTTCCAACTCGCCAACCGCCGCCTCGCCGGTAGAAGGAGTTAGCCGGTTAGTCGGTTTGCCGGTTAACGGGTCAATAGGCTTACCCGCTAACTCGTTCACTCGAGAACCAACAACCAGCTCGCCGGTGGAGGACAATGTAGATATTAATAAAATCAAAAAGACAATTATCGGATATAATCTAAGGACATGTCTTAGGAATTCAACCGTGCTCATGTATATACTTAATCGACTGGGCGTAGAATCTGTTCTTGTAGGCCAATTTATGGAAGGGGAATCGGAGCCGTTTCAATACCTTGTTAAAACTAAAATGTGGGGAGAAATAGACATTAGCCCTTTTGGCGGAGATGCTGCTGATGCTGAAGCAGGTTCAAGAGATGTCGATCATGGAGAAAAGCTTTATAAAAAGACTCTTCAAGAATTAAGCGATGAAGGTTATATTGCAATGGCAGATATGGCGATTATTCAGGGGACTTTATTTGATCGCGCCAGCTCGTCGGTTGGTTCTGGAATTGAGTCCGTAGAGCATTCTATTAATAGCGAAGTAAAGGCGAATTTGTCCCGTCGTATATCGGTAACTGGTAATGTGGCCATTCCTGTTTTACCGGCAGACAGGCTTAGTTTTGACTTAGTGCCTGACCCTATTTATGGTATAATAAAGATCAAGTAATAAGATTAGATAAATAATGTTGGAGAGGCGTATAAATGCAGGAACACAGAAGATATGTTCGATATCAGGTAAAACAGCAGGGCAGGCTTAAACTAGAACAAGTTTCTGGGGAGTGGCCTTGTCAGGTCAAGGATATTAGTTATAAGGGCGCGAGAATTGCTTTAAACGCTAAACTGCCTGATGATGCTGCGGTTAGAATAAATCTGTGGCTTTCTGAGGGTTGCTCTATAGATGCTGAAGTCTGGATTGCCTGGCACAAGGTGTTTAATGGGGTAAATCATTATGGGATTTATTTTGATAAGATTCGTGATGCGGATAAGGATAAGATCTATAGTTTTTTAAACAAATATTGTTACAATGAAATGAAGGGAAAATGGTGGCCGGATGGCTCCAAACCGGTTGAAGAAAATAAAGGTAGAGGTAATAGAGGTAATGTAGGTAGCGAAGGCAGTATGAATAAAGAAAATCAAGAAAGTAAAAGTAAGGGAATAGATGACCATCGGATTTTTGAGAGATTTCCCGTCAATCTTTCCGCGCGGTATTTGAACCTGGACACAGGAAAAGAAGGCTTAGCTAATGCTCTGGATGCCAGCGCCAAGGGGTTAGGTCTTACAGCCAGTGAAGAATTAAAGCTGCATACTGCTTTAGAAATCTGGCTCGAGATGAAAGAAAATGGGGAGTCTCTATACACTCGGGGTGAAGTGGTTTGGACAAAGAAGCTAAATACAAATAACTATAAATTGGGAGTGGAACTGGAAAAGGCGGATTTAATGGGTATTTCCCGGGTACTTAGGGCATGATTTTTTAAACAAAAAAACTTGACCGGAGCTTGAAAATATGTTAAATTTTAACATTACGTCTTTTTATAAGCTATCCCTTGGGAAAAATCTCCCATTAATATATGGAAGGAGCATAAGAATGTGGCGTAGAGGTATAGGTATTTTTTTGTTTCTAATCTTTGCTATATCAGGATGTTCTTCTGGGAAAGTTGATTCAAAACCTACCATTTCGGTTTGGCATTGGATGACTGATCGCGATGCAGCTTTTCAGGAGCTGGCAAGAAAATATGAAGCCTTAGCCGGCGTAAAAGTAAATTTTGAGCTTTACGCTCCTTCTGATGCCTATTCACAAAAGATACGCGCCGCAGCACAAGGAATAAATCTTCCTGATGTTTTTGGGATTTTAGGGGAAAAAAGGGATTTTGCTTCTTTTATCAAGGCCGGACATATTTTAGATATCACTCCTTATATGGAGGCTGATAACGGAAATTGGAAAAATAAATTTTTCATTAAGGCCCTGGCAGTAAATGAATTTACCTCCGGTAATAGTTATGGGATTAAAGCGGGTTTCTACGGCGTACCGATTGATATTATGACTATTCAGATGGTTTACAACAAAAAGCTTTTTAGCCGACTGGGATTAAATCCTAACTGGCCGCCTAAAACTTTTCAGGAGTTTCTGGATATAGGTGTTAAAATTAAAGCTGCCGGAATGCAGGGGCTAGTTTCCGGATGGGGCGAGGTTTGGATGATTGACTGCCTGGCAAATAACTATGCTTTTAATATCATGGGCAAAGACAAGGTTTTAGCTACGATTAGAGGGGATATCCCCTATACCGACCCGGATTGGATTAGGGTGTTATCAATCTTTAAACAGATGCAGGATTCCGGCGTCCTCGCCCAAGGTTTAGTGACGATGATTAATAAATCTGCGGAGCAGCTCTTTGCTAATGAAAAAGCAGTATTTGCTTTTAACGGTTCATGGTGCGTAAATGTTTATAAGGGAATGAACCCTAATCTTGAATATGGGGCGATGCTTCCGCCGGAAGCATCCAATCAATATCCTATAGCTATTTGGGGCGGAGCCGGGTCTTCTTTTATGGTCAATGTCCGCTCTAAGAATAAGGAAGATGCGGTAAAGTTTTTAATTTGGCTGACTGACCAGGACCAGCAGGTTTATTTGGCACAGGCTACCAATAATTTACCTGCCAATAAAAACAGTTTAACCAAGATTCCGGAGATACTCGCCCAGTTTGCCCGGGGCATGGATTACGCCACCCATCCTAATGTCTGGGGTGTCTCAGAGTTTTCTTTGGTAATAGAGGCTTTTGACCGTGGTATCCAGTCAATTATTATCGGAGAGAAGTCGCCTGAACAGGTAGCCAGCGACGTACAGAAGATTAAGGAACGTGAAATGGCCAAGAAAAGAGCACGATGAAAATAAAAGAGACATTTGAAAACTATACTTTTGTATTGCCGGCAGTAATGATATTCTCCATATTTTATATCATTCCGTTTATTTGGGTCTTTCAGCTGGGGCTCTTTGAATGGGATGGCATTTCTTTTACCAAGGTATTTGTGGGCCTGGATAATTTTAAAGAGATATTTCTGCAGGATAAGAATTGGTGGCAGTCAATATGGAACGCTTCCTATATTACTTTGATTGCGCTTACCTTCCAGAATATTCTAGCTTTTATGCTTGCCTGGGCATGCGACCGTGAAATAAGAATGAAGAATTTCTACCGGGTGATCTTTTTTATCCCCCCGGTTTTATCAGAGGTAGTCGTGGGTATGGCCTGGCGTTTTATTATCAACGATATTGACGGAGCAAATATCATCAATCGTATGCTTATTGGCATGGGTTTTGGTAATTTAGCGCATAATTGGCTTTCGGATCCGAATACCGCGCTTACTACTGTTGCATTAGTACATTGCTGGAAAGGTTTTGGTTGGGGGTTTCTTATTTTCTTGGCCGGGCTGCAGACGATCCCGCGCGAACTTTATGAAGCTGCACGCGTTGATGGCGCCAGCGCCTGGCAGTCATTTAAAAAAATAACCATACCCTTAATGATTCCGGTTGTGGTCTTGGTTGCTATCCTTACGGTGTTAGGTACGATGCAGGTATTTGTATTGATTGTCAGCCTTGTAGGCGGTGAATTCGCCGGTCATACATCAGTGCCGGTTTTAAGGATCCTGGCCTCTATGCGCGGCTCATCGCGTTTTGGCTATGCCTGCGCGCAGGGGATTACTTTTGGCATGGTTCTAATTGCAATTTCATTTATCCAATACCGTTTTTCCAAGAAAGGCCATTAGCCTAAAATGAAGCACGCGCTTTATTATAAAAGTAAGAAATTCGCTATAAACACGCTGATACATATTTTTCTTATTAGCGTCTCCGTAACTTGCCTGTATCCGCTACTTTGGATGATTGCCTCAAGCTTAAAAACCCAGGATATGATTTTTAAAGATATCTCCTTAATCCCGCATCAGTTCCGCCTGGAAAACTATGTCTTAGCCTGGCAAGAAGGAGGTTTTGGCCGCAACTTCTTTAATAGTATAATTTACACCGTAGCAGTTGTCTTTGGAATAGTGATTATCTCTTCCATGGCTGCCTATGCCTTTAGCCGCTTGAAATTTGTAGGAAGTAAATTTTTGTTTATTATGTTTATGGCGGCAATGATGATTCCTATCCCGGGGAGTTTTGTCGCCCTGTATGTTTTATTAAATAAATTACACTTGAGAAACACCCCTATCGGCTACATATTATGTATGATCAACGTGGGGCTTTCTACAAGTATATTTTTACTTAAAACATTTTTTGACAAGATGCCTAAAGAGTTAGAAGATGCCGCGCGTATTGACGGCTGCTCGAAGATTGGAATCTGGTGGCATGTTGCCTTGCCCTTAGCCAAACCGGTATTGGCAGTGGTGATTGTGTTTAATGCCTTGGCCGTGTGGAATGAATATATTTTGGCTTTGATTATCTTTGATAATCGGCAGTTTATGCCGCTTCAGGTGGCCCTGCAGACTTTTCAAGGCGAATTTGTTACTAATTACCCATTGTTAATGGCAGGCTTAACGATTACGGCTTTACCTATTATAATAGTTTATCTATTGATGCAGAAATATATTGTCAAAGGAGTTACTCAGGGGGCGATAGTAGGTTAATGCGCAAGTGCTTGTTTATAATAATTTTTTTAATTTTGAATATGGGTCTTGTTTTTGCTGAGGATAAACCCGCTTCCGGTGAGTTGACTACCAAGGCCTGGATTGCCCATGGCAAGAAAGATGTTGAGGCTACCTTCAAATATACCCAGGAGTGCATTGATTTATATGCTAAGCAGGCGGATAAAGAACAGGCTTCTTTGGCTGCTTTGCCTAAAAACAAAAAAGAGATTGAGGCGGTGCAGGCTTTGAATGATGTGGCTACTTGTTATTTTATCCAAGCGGAGAGCCTGATGCGTCAGCAGAAAATGGATGAGGCTAAGAAAATATTCAAGTTGATTATGGATAAATATGCTTATGGCCAGGCATGGGACCCCCGCGGATGGTTTTGGTCGATAAGGCTGGCTGCGGAGCAAAGCATAAAAAAGATAGAGACCGGTTCCATTGAGGTGGAGCAAAAGAAGAAAGTCAGTCAGTTACCGACAAAATTAGTTTTGTCTGATCCCGGCAAAGAGGATTTTGTGGATTATACAAAATACGGACAGTTTAAGAATATCGGGTGCAAAGATTATCAATATGTGGTTGTGGATCAGGCGGGTTTAATGGCTGCGGTAGGAGAGGGTGTTTATCCTAACAGCAGTTCAGTCAGAAAGGATCCGATTTTTAAACAGGTAATTAAAGATAATCGTTTGGAGGGCGATGCCTGGGACTTTCTTTATTCTCCTGATTTGCAGGCAGCATTTGTAAAATGGACAACTTCAAGCGAGCCGCAAGGGGTAAGATTATTCTGCACCGGTTTGATTCTTGAGCGCGCCGGGCTGATTACCCAGGCGATTAAATGCTATTACTCTATTGTCGTACATTTTCCTGCAAGCTATGGTTGGACCTATTGGCATACTCCTTGGTATGTAGGCGTAGCTGCAATTTCCAAGATAAATTTTCTTTTAAGGCGTAATCCCCAGTTAGGTTATAAACTGGAAGGCGCCGAGATTAAGATCCGTAATGGTTTTGATAATGATATTTTAAATGATACCGCTGTAGTTAATCCGGGAAAATTTGTTAAAATTGATTTGGCTAAAGAAGCAGCTAAAATTAAGCCTACAGCTGAATCTTTGGGAATAAAAAAGAAGGTTGGTAAGGGTAAGGTACGCCTGGTGCAGTATGATAATGAGGATTGGCAGTTGTTAGTTGAGGACAAGCCTTATATTATTAAGGGTATTACTTATGCACCCACTAAGGTTGGCCAGTCTCCAGATGAGGGTACATTGGGTAATTGGATGGAAGAGGATTTTAATAAAAATGGCAAGATCGATGGCCCATATGATGCGTTTGTAGATAAAAATAGGAATAATCTACAGGATGCGGATGAGCTGGCAGTGGGGGATTTTAAATTAATGCAGGATATGGGGGTAAATACCATTCGTCTTTATCATCATCCGCTTAAAGCAAATAAAGAATTATTGCGTAATCTTTACAGGATTTACGGCATCCGGGTGATTATGGGTGATTTTCTGGGTAAGTACGCAATTGGCTCAGGGGCCTCCTGGAATCCGGGAACCGATTATAATAATAAAACGCATAAAAAGAATATGATTGAGTCGGTAAAAAATATGGTTAATGAGTTTAAAGATGAGCCTTACATTCTATTTTGGCTATTAGGCAATGAAAATGTTTATGGCTATGCCTGTAACGCTAATGAACAGCCGGAGGTATTTTTTAAATTTGCTAATGAAGTAGCCAAGATTATTAAATCTATTGACCCGGAGCATCCGGTAGCCATATGCAGCGGAGATATCTTATATTTGGATAAGTTTGGTAAGAATACTCCGGACATAGATATATTTGGCACTAATGCCTACCGCGGAGATTATGGGTTTGGCGCCTTCTGGGGACAAGTTAAAGAAGAAACAGGCAAGCCGGCCTTTATTACTGAATTTGGCTGTCCGGCTTACGCAGAAGGCGAGAATGTTGATGAATCCGAAGAATTACAGGCGCAATACCATTTAGGTTCCTGGGAGAATATCCAGAATAATATGGCATTTTCTCCGGGGGCAGGCAACGCTTTAGGTGGAGTAGTCTTTGAATGGCTGGATGAATGGTGGAAGGCTTATGAACCGGCTATTCATGATTCTAAAGGTTTATGGGCTGGTCCGTTTCCTGATGGATATATGCATGAAGAATGGCTGGGTATGGCTGGCCAGGGTAACGGAAACTTAAGTCCATTCTTAAGGCAATTGCGTAAAGCTTATTATATGTATCAGAAGAAATGGAAATGATATGTAATAAATAAGAAGTAAAAAGGAGGTGACGAAATAGTCATTAAAATGAATGTTGTAAATAATTTATTAAAAGCTGAGAATAAAAACGCGGTGAGAAGAAAAATAGGAGGTGTGGATATGAGAAAGTTACTAGTAGCGGCATTAGCCTTGATTCTTGCGGCCCCGGTAGTTGCTATGGCTCAAGATACGGCTGTTAGCCCCAAGGAGTTTGTGGTTTTTTTAGACAGGAATGCCAAAGATAACCATTATATTCCTTCTGGCTGGATGGGCGATTACGGCGATATCAAAATGAATGATCAGGCTGCAGATAATCCGCATAGCGGTGCAACCAGTATTCAGTTTGTTTATAGCGCCAAGAAATCACAAACCCAGGGTTGGGCCGGAATTTATTGGCAGAATCCTGCGAACAACTGGGGAAATAAAAAAGGCGGGTTTGACCTGACCGGAATGACCAAACTTACTTTCTGGGCGCGTGGGGCAAAAGGCGGCGAGGTAATCCAGAAAATAATGATCGGCGGAATCAAAGGGGTATACCCTGATTCTGCGGCAGTTGAGATGGGCCCTATTGAATTAACCGATACCTGGAAACAATATGCGGTTAATCTGGTAGGTAAGGATCTCTCTTATATCAATGGCGCTTTCGGATGGACTACAACTGTGGATTTAAATCCCGATGGAGCCACATTTTATATCGATGATATAAAATTTGAGGCTGATCCTACTTTAAAGGCCGAAGGCAAGAAGCAGCAGGTTATGCCATTTTATATTTATGCTGACCGTTCATCTTTAGCCAACCATTTTATTCCTTCTGGCTGGATGGGTGATTATGGAGACATAAAATATGATGGTTCTTCAAAGGAGGATGCCTATTTAGGGGATACCTGTATTAAGATAGCCTATAGCGGAAAAGCCACACAAGGCGCACGCTGGGCAGGGATCTTCTGGCAGAATCCGGCAAACAACTGGGGTAATGTTGATGCAGGGTTTGACCTTTCCAAAGCTACCAAGCTTACTTTCTGGGCGCGTGGTGTAAATGGCACAGAGCGCATTGAAGAGTTTAAGGTTGGGGGTATTATGGGAGAGTTCTCGGATTCAGATAGCGCGACTATCGGTCCGGTTATCTTGAATAAGGAATGGACACAATATACCATTGACCTAAAGGGCAAGGATATGTCGTATGTTATCGGCGGTTTTGCCTGGTCAACAAATGTGGATAACAATCCTGAAGGTGCTACATTCTATCTGGATGAGATCAAGTTTGAATAAGAACAATAGGGACGGTTCTCAAAACAAAGGAAAACCGTCCCTCCTTAGGGGGCAGTTCTGCTTTGGATTGAGAACCGTCCCTACAAAGAGCGTGGCTACAGGTTGCAGGCATTTTTTGCTTGCAGCCTGTAGTTTTTTGTTTTTATTTATTCTATCTGGCTGCCAGCCCAGGCAAAATATTTATATCCAGAAACTAAAAAATCAGCACTACCGCCTTATAGTTAAAGATTCGACATATATTGTAAAGGGTGTTTGTTATAACCCTATTCCCACGGGGAGTAATCATGAGTATGATTGGTGGTCGGATAAAGCTAAGCCCTGGTTAATAGATGGAAAGCTCATGAAGGCAATGGGGGTAAATACTATTCGTCTTTATCAGTCACATGAAGACCCGCAGGAGGTAAGGCAGGTAATTAGAGATTTGTATAAATTGTATGGAATCCGCACGCTTATGGGTGATTGGCTAGGATTTTGGGAATACCCCTGTCCTTTTTATGGCGATGCGAAATTCCAGGATAATGTAAAGCAGAAGGTTTTGGAAATGGTAAGTTTATATAAAGATGAGCCGGGGATACTTGGCTGGATTTTAGGCAATGAAAACAATTTTTCCTGTTTGGGGCATCTAAACCCCTGGTCAAATGATGATATTGATAATGAACCTGATCCGCAGAAACGCAAAGCGATGCGGGCAAAGATTTATTATTCTTTTGTAAATGATATATCCAAAGAGATTCATAAAATAGACCCGGCTCACCCTGTGGGTTTGGGTAACGGAGAAGTGATAGGCCTGGAGTTTGCCAACCAGTTTTGTCAGGATGTTGATTTTATCGCTTGTATAATTTACCGGGGAAAAACTTTCGGCAATCTTTTTAAATCCATAAAAATGACCTTTGATAAGCCGGTGTTATTAGCCGAATTCGGCGCGGATTGTTATGATGCTTACCTGAAAAAAGAAGATCAGGATATGCAGGCGTTCTTTTTACAGTCGCAATGGAACCAGATTTATGAGAATCTGGCTAACAATAAAGCCGGAGCAGGCAATTGTATAGGAGGGACGATTTTTGAATGGACAGATGAATGGTGGAAACATAATTCCGATAATCCCGAGACCTGGAAGGTGCATGATACAGAAAGCGGCTGGTCTAATGGCAGTTATTATTTTGATATCCGCGCTGAAGGTAATATGAATATGAATGAAGAATGGTTTGGTATAGTTGGACTGGGAGAGCAGTTGGAAAATGGTTTAAATAAGCGCATACCGCGCAAGGCATATTACGTGATCAGGGAATTCTGGAAACACCCGGTTTTGAAGAAAACACGTGGCAAGAAGATTTATTAGGAGGTAAAACTGATGTTTAAAAGTTGGAGCTTTACGGTGTTTGTCATAAGTGTATTTTTGTGCACGCCTGTTTTTTCTCAATCAGGTGCCGAAAATACCACTCCCGGAGCTTCCTGCTGCGAAAAGATCGAGGAGTCTAAATTGAATTATTTTAAAGACAATCGCTATAATGATTTTGCCGATTTCCTCGATAATTTTAAAGATAAAAAGAATCTTCCTGCGGGCTGCATAAATTATTATAAGGCGTTTAGCCGTTATGAACAGCTTAAATATTTAGAGGAAAACCAATTATGGGATGATTATTTTGCCAATGGCAATACTTATCGTGACCAAATATTAGAGCATGTTAAGAAGGCTATTGCCGAAACCGATAGCAACAACTGCTTGAGGCCTAAGAGCAGGCTTTTACTTTGGCAGTTTTATTACGACCAGCAGAATACTTTTGGTGAGCAGGGGTTAGATGAGTTAGTAATAGACCTCAGCGTTTATGCTAAAGCAGTAGATGACCCCGGGTTGATAAAAGATATCGCAGATAAGCTTTTAACGTATGATGAAAAAAAAGGCGCGCGCGTGATTTATAAACTTTACGTGGATAAACTTGCTTCAGGCAAAATTAGCGATGCTCAGTTAAAAGGTATTGCCGCGGGTTTTTACAAAGAAGGTAATTTAGAATTAGCGGAAACTGTTTACGATATTTACATTGATAGGATTTCCAGTAATTTGACGGTTGAAAAATTAATTCCGGAATTATTTGAAATCGCCAGCCTCTTTACTTATAAGCCGACTGGTTTATATGATATGCCTTACGCGGAAAAGATTTATGCTAGAATTGAAGGGTTAGGACAGAAAAATAGTTTTGACCAGGAAACAATCTATCTGCGCGCCTTTAACTTAGAGAAACTCAAAGATTATAAGATGGCAGGTGAGCTTTATTATAAGCTGATCCAGCTTGATCCGGATACCAGGTATTTTGATGAAGCTGTTTATAAGATCGCCATGATCAACGCATATGTATTGGCGGATATCCAGAAGGCTAGGATATATTTTGATGAGCTCATCGTCAAAACAACATTCAGCCCTCAAGTAATCTCCAGTTTTTATGAGCTGGGTTTATTGGCGCAATGGGAAGGGGATTTAGTTAAGGCCAAGGGGTATTATGATGCGCTGTTAGAGAGCTCCGGAGATAAATACGCGCAAACCGTCTCTCAGGCTAAAGATAGGCTTAAGGAGATCAAGGAGAATAAACAGCTTAACTATAATTTAAAGATTTTCTTGGACTCAACTTTAAAAAAAGAAAATACGCCGGTTGAGATGGGTAGGTCCGAATTAAAAATCTCCAGTTTTGTATTAGAAAAAGAACAAAAGGTTACGGTTTCTTCTTTTGCTAATATGCCGGAGAGCGGTTGTAACCAGGTCCAGGTGCAATATCTCTGGTCAGGCAGTTTAGGTGGCGCCAATCCACAGGCAACTGATGCGGTTTTTGAGAGTTCTTATTCAGATGCCGGGACAAAAGAGATAAATATAGTTATAGTTTCACCCGCAGGGATAACCGATTGTTCCTTTGCGATGTTGGATGTTTATTAATTTACTATCCCGCAAGATAATCTTTCCTCACTTTTTTAAATTAACTGATTCTCTTGAAAATACTTGACTTATACCTTCTTTAGTAGTATAAATAAGATAAATATTTTCTCTTTTGCCACGGAGAAAGGCAAATTAATTTTATGCACACATTAGATTTACAGAAGTAAATCTTTAGCGAAAAAGAAAAGCGCAATATCGAAATATTTGATATACTCAGAAAGCAGGGGCCGATAAGCCGTTCGGATATTTCGCAGGGGATGGGCATAAACGTTGTGACTATCTCTAATTATATTGATGATTTCATCAAATATAACTTGGTTTACGAAAAGAACCTGGATGTATCTGAAGGCGGCCGCAGGCCGGTATTGTTGGATTTAAATCCACGCGCCGGGTTTGCTGTCGGCGTAGGGTTAAACCTGATGAATATGGTTGGCCTGCTCGTAGATTTAAAGGGGAATATCATCACTAAGACTCAAATTGCCCGCCCGCATACATCAGTAAGAGAAGTTTCCGAATGCCTTTTAGAAATCGTACGTGAGATCCTAAGGCGTTCAAAAGGTTATGCTGAAAATATAAAAGGTATCGGCATAGGCGTTGCGGGTTTAATCAACAAAAAAGACAGTTCTATCCATTGGCCGCAGAAAATGGATCATTATTATACCTATGCCTCGGTAGACCTGCCTTTAAAGGGTTTAATGGAAAAGGAATTTAACCTACCGACTTTAATAGAAAATGATGCCACTAGCGCTTGTTTTGGCGAACACTGGCTGGATTTAGCGGAAGGATATAAGAACGTCCTCTATATGTTTTCCGGTGTTGGTTGCGGGATGATGATTAATGGAGAGCTTTACCGTGGTTCACAAGGATATGCTGGCGAGGTCTCTGTTTATAATTATAAAGAGCAGGATTTACTTAACTGTTCAAACAATGAGTCCTGTTTGGTTAAGCGTTGGGATATGGATTTGGGTATTGTTAATGATGTAAAAACTGCTTTGTGTAACGCTAAGGAACAAGCAGAAGAGTTTTTCCGTATTACTTCAACTCGCGCAGAGGATGCAGATTTAAAGAGTATTTTTATTGCTAGCCGGGGAAAACATGAAATAGCTTCGGTAGTTTTAGATAAGGCAGCTAAAAGATTAGGCATCAAGATCGCTTATTTAGTAAACCTCTTAAACCCGCAGGTAGTAGTTATCGGCGGCGGTTTTGAGGAATCGGGAGAGGCCTTTTTGAATAAGGTCAGGTCTACAGTTATGGATTGGGCTTTTCGTGAATCAACCAATGACTTAAAAATTGTTTATTCTCAATTAAGAGAGAATGCCGTAGCCATGGGCGCGGCAAGCTTGGTTTTAGAAAGAGTTTTCGCCCAATTATAACAGGGGGGATCATGGAGCATAAGACAAAATTCATTATTATTGGCTTGATAGGCTTTTCTTTGGTTTGTCTTTTTCTTTTTGTCCAGGCGACCAGCTCGCAGCAAATGCTTATCCGGGAACGTAATGATTTAAAAAATGAGAATACCGCCCTTACTGGTAAAATAAATCAACTTGAGAGTGACTTAAAAGAGAATCAAAGGAAGATTAGTTCTCTTAAAAGCGACAGGGATAAGGCAGCCCAAGAGCTTTTTGGTTTGCAACAGAAATTTGAACAGGCCAGCCGCGCCAGGGATGAACTGGTAAATAAATTAGAACAGCAGAGTCGGATTAAGCCTAAGGAAGTAGTTGTTGTCAAGCGGGAGGAAGTTGTTTTACCTAATACGACTGATGCCTATTGGGCAGGAGTGCTTAAGGCGAAAACAGATTTAGAGATGCAATTATCTAGTATACGCGGGGAATTAAGGAGCCTGCAGATCAGCAACGAATCATTGGAGAGGGATAAGAGCGCTTTGGAGATAGATATAAACAGCCTGAGTAATGAAAAGAAGGATCTTTTAAGGCAGCTTGATTATAACCAGAAGCTTTTAGATAGTATGGCTCAAGATGTGGTTCGGGAGAAAAATGATAAGGCTAAGATTCAGGATAACCTTAAGATAATCAAGAATGATAATTTAATCTTTGGCAGGCAATTAAAAAGTTTAAACAGCCGTAAGGCGACTTTAGAGAGGAAAATCCAGGAGCTTCAAGAAGGTAAGTCTACGGTTGAAAAGCGTTTAAGCGAGATGGAGGCAATGCTTGCAGACAGAGTGTCTCAGATCGGTTCTCTTAAAAATGACCTGGATAGGATAAGAAGCGGTAAAGCTTTACCCGTTTCAGAAGACAAACCTAAAGGGTCTGTGGAGCTTCCGGCGATAGTGGTGCGTTCTTTGCCGCCTTCTGAGGGTAAGGAAAAAACAGAAACATCTGCGTCTTTTAGCAAGATTCTGGCTGTAAATCCGGATAGCAATTTTGTAGTCATAGACTTGGGTGTTTCCTCTGGTGTTAAAATTGGGGATACTTTTGATGTTTACCGCGAAGGAAAGCCTATAGGTTTGATTGAAGTAATTCAGACAAGGGGCAATATTTCTGCTTGCGACATAAAGAAAAAGAGTACTACGTTAAAAATCGGAGATAGTATTAAATAGCTTTCTTCCAATGACACGCACTAAGAAGCTCACTTCTAAAAATATATCTATTCTAGATGTTGCCCGAGAAAGCGGCGTATCCATTACTACTGTTTCGCGAGTAATTAATAAAATAGGAAACGTAAAAGAAAAGAACCGTATTAGGGTGATGAATGCGGTTAAGGATTTAAAATTCCAGCCGTCTATTTTTGCCCAGCGGTTGGCAACCGGAAAAAGCAATGTTGTAGCTTTAGTCATCCCGCGCTACGAAGGCGTTTTTTATTCGTTCTATGCCCTGGAAGTTATTCGCGGTGTAGGCACGATGTGTGAGGCCTTGAAACTGGATTTGCTTCTGCATTTAACTGATGCACGCTCTGTGTTGTCTTTGCGCGGAGTAGGAGGAATGATCTTTTCTGATATCATAGGTAATCGCGCCCAGTTGGAAGATAGTTTAGCAAAAGGCCTCCCAACCGTAGTTATTAATTATTATGTGGAAGATTTGGATGTTTCTTGTATTGCCGTAGATAATTGCGGAGGCGCGGAGAACGCGGTTAATTATTTGATTGAATTAGGGCATAGAAAAATCGCGCATATTACCGGAGATGTAACGACTCAGGCAGCGGCAAAGCGCCTTGAGGGATATAAGCGGGCTTTAGAAAAGAACAGTATTAAGTTCAGGGAGGATTATATATTTTATACCGATTATTCTCGAGGGCAAGCTCGAAGCGCAGCGGAGAACTTAATTAAAGCCATCGATCCGGCAACCGCTGTTTTTGTTGCCTCTGATTCTATGGCTCTTGAGGTAATGGCAGTTGCCCGCGAACTGGGTAAAAATATTCCCGGAGATTTGTCGATCGTCGGTTTCGATGACAATCCTTCAGGGCTTTATGGCCCGGTTTCCCTTACCACAGTGCGCCAGCCATTAATTCGCATGGCCGAAGAAAGTGTTAAGGAATTAAATCGCCTGATTGCTTTAAAGAAAAATTCGCCCAAAAAAATTCTGCTTCCTGCAGAATTAGTTATCCGGGAGTCCTGCAAGCCGCTTGCCGGCGGGTAAGCTCTTAATACAATCCATTGTATATTACAGTATGTGCTTACCCCATATCTTGTAATTTTTCTATTGACAATGTAGGCTCCCTTTGTTATATTGCTGAAGTGATTTGAAATTAACCTTCCTTATTATTCGAGGTGAAATATGGTTTTAAAGTTATCCCCCAATGCCATCAAGGTCCTTGAGCGCAGGTATCTGCGTAGGGACGAAGAGGGCAGGCTTATTGAAACTCCGGAGCAGATGTTTATCCGTGTTGCCAGCGCCATTGCCATTGCGGATAAACAGCACGGCAGGACTGATCAGGATGTAAAGAAACTCCAGGACTCATTTTTTAATATTATGGCCAATTTAGAGTTCTTGCCGAACTCCCCGTGTTTAATGAATGCAGGAAAAGAACTGGGTCAGCTCTCCGCTTGCTTTACCCTTCCTATCGAGGATTCCATGGAGTCAATTTTTGAGACCCTCAAGGTCACCAGCCTTATTCATAAATCTGGAGGTGGAACAGGTTTTAATTTTTCCCGGCTGCGGCCGAAAAATGCCGTAGTTAAAACTACCGGAGGTGTGGCCTCTGGGCCGATTTCATTTATGCGTGTTTATGACGCGGCAACCGAAGCAGTCAAGCAGGGCGGCACGCGGCGCGGCGCAAATATGGGCATCCTGCGCGTGGACCATCCGGATATTATGGAGTTTATTACTTGTAAGGAGAATAATAACCACATCACTAATTTTAATATTTCTGTTGCTATTACTGATGAATTTATGCGCAGGCTTTCTTGTGCCGAGGATTATGATTTAATTGATCCACATACCCATAAGTCAGTGAAAAAGATTAATTCCAAGGAGGTATTTGATTTAATTGTCAAGCAGGCGCACAAGAATGGCGAGCCAGGGATTATTTTTATTGACCGTATCAACCAATGTAACCCTACTCCGAAATTAGGAAAAATTGAAAGCACTAATCCTTGCGGTGAGCAGCCGTTATTGCCTTATGAATCTTGCGATTTAGGGTCGATAAACTTAGACCAGATGTACAGGAAGGTTGGCTCGCGTTGTGAAATTGATTGGGATAGGCTTAAAGAGGTAACCCGCTTGGCAGTGCATTTTCTAGATAATTTGATTGATGTGAATAGGTTTCCATTGCCGGAAATCGAGAAGGCTACCAAGGCTACCCGTAAAATAGGTTTAGGTGTTATGGGTTGGGCAAGTTTATTGATTCGCCTGAATATCCCTTATAGTAGCGAAGAAGCCGTGGCTTTGGCAGAAAAATTAATGTCGTTTATCCTGGAAGAGGCGAATAAAAAGTCTTTAGATCTGGGGAAAGAAAAAGGGGTCTTTCCGGCTTTTAAGGGGAGTATTTATGATAAAAAAGACGGATCGACCAGGATGCGTAATGCTACGTTGACAACTATTGCCCCTACGGGGACAATAAGTATTATTGCCGGTCCTTGTTCATCAGGGATTGAGCCTTTATTCGCGATATCATATTACCGTAATGTCATGGATAATGATAAATTGGTGGAGGTTGAGCCGTTGTTTGAGCGGGTAGCGCGCGAAAAAGGATTCTATAGCCTTAAGCTTATGGAGAAGATTGCTGAGAGCGCCTCAATCAAAGATATAAAGGAGATCCCTGAAGATGTGCGCCGGGTGTTTGTGACCTCGCATGATATCTCTCCGGAGTGGCATGTGCGTATGCAGGCTGCTTTTCAAAAATACGTGCATAATGCAACCTCTAAAACGATTAATTTCTCGCACGAAGCAACTATTGAAGAGGTGCGTAAGGCCTATGTCCTGGCATTTGATTTAAATTGTAAAGGCATAACTATCTACCGCGATAAGAGCCGTGAAGAGCAGGTGTTAAATGTCGGTAAACCCAAAGAAAAACAGGAAATAAAACCTGCGCAGGAAACCAAAAAAGAAATCGCCCCGCGTCCCCGCCCGGAAGTAATCATTGGTACGACAACCAAGGTATCTACGGGGTGCGGCAACCTCTATGTAACTATAAATGTTGATGAAGACGGCAAACCTTTTGAATTATTTACTCAGATGGGTAAGGCCGGGGGTTGCGCTGCCAGTCAGCTTGAGGCAACCGGACGCTTAGTCTCCTTAGCTTTTCGTACGGGTATTGAAGTAAAATCTATCATTGAACAGTTGCGTAATATTCGTTGTCCTTCTCCTTCATGGGAAAAGGGACAGAGGATATTTTCTTGTGCTGATGCCATTGCCCGTGTTGTAGAGCGCCGGCTGGTAAATGTGCAGACACCTGCTATGGTTGCGGCAGAATCAATGACTATTCCTATGAAGCATTCGCATGATGACCAGTTACAGGCTTCGGATTTAAATGAGCAGGTAAATATTGTCGGAGTTTGTCCTGATTGCGGTGGCGCCCTGCGCCATGAGGAAGGCTGCGTTAAATGCCATGCCTGTGGTTACTCCAAGTGTTAACCTAGGGACGGTTCTCAACTCAAAGCAAAACCTGTCTGACCACTGTCAGACAGCCCATAAAATTCGTATAGATTATCCAGAATGTTGTTTTCTTTATAATTATGGCTACTCCAAGGGTATTCATGTATAGAGGAAACCAGGGATGCCCTCATAGGATTATTTTCAATGTATCCTATGCATTCTAGTAAATAGGCGTCTTTTTCAATAATCTTACTTTTGAATCTATCTTGCCAAAGATGTCCTACTTTCTCGTATTTAAAATTAAAATATAATGTATAACTCAAATTCAATCCGCGCATAACTTTGTTCAGGTGCTCTGCCTTGTCTACTTCGATGATTAAGTGAACATGGTTTGGCATTAAGCAGAAACAGTATAAACTAAATCCGTATTTCTTTTTATACCTAATTAACAGTAAAAGGTATTTTTGATAATCTGAGGAGTCTCTAAAAACGGTTTGTTTTTGATTGCCCCTTGTGATAATATGGTAGCATGCTTTTTCAGTAGTAATCCTAGCTGATCTTGGCATATTTTCCTCCTTTTAACACAATAGACGCAACAAATATTGTTTTCTAACCTAATAATTGGGGACACTTTTCCTTTGTTTTAAGAACCGTCCCTGGAGAAGAATGAACAATTTTGATGTAATTGTTATTGGCGCCGGCCATGCCGGCATCGAAGCAGCTCTGGCTTCTAGCCGCCTGGGTGTAAAAACCCTTGTGCTTACCCTTGATATTAATTCTATTGGCAAGATGAGTTGTAATCCGGCTATAGGTGGTGTGGGCAAAGGGCAGCTGGTAAAAGAGATTGATGCCTTAGGTGGCTCGATGGGAAAGGCAGCGGATGCCTGCGCAATACAATTCCGCATACTTAATTCTTCTAAGGGCGCAGCTGTGCAGTCATCCCGGGCGCAGATTGATATGCATAAATACAGCTGCTACATGCAAAAGTTGCTTAAGCGCCAAAAGAATCTTGTAATAAAAGAGGCAGAGGTAAAGAAATTAATCATTAAAGACAGTAATATTTTAGGCGTAATAACAGATAAAGAAGAGATTCGTGCTAAATGTGTGGTTATCTGTCCCGGGACATTCTTAAATGGCCTGATTCATATAGGGTTAAGGCATTTTAGCGGCGGGAGGATTAATGAGCGTGCCAGTATTGGCCTTGCGCATAATTTAAAAGCATTAGGTTTTAACCTGTTGCGTTTTAAGACCGGTACCTGTCCGCGCCTGGACAAGAATACTATAGATTTTTCAAATCTTATCAGGCAGGAGGGCGATGCGCTGCCTAAGCCGTTTTCATTTTCTACGGCAAAACTCAGGCAGAAACAAATTCCCTGCCATATAACTTATACCAATAATAAAACGCATGAAATTATCCGTGTTAATCTAGATCGCTCTCCACTCTATTCCGGTAAAATCAAGGCTACTGGAGTAAGGTATTGCCCGTCGATAGAAGATAAAATTGTCAAATTCAGCGATAAACAGAGGCATCAGGTATTCTTAGAGCCTCAAGGGTTAGGGGTTTGCGAGATTTATCCTAATGGGATCTCAACCAGCCTGCCTGAAGATGTGCAGCTTAAGATTTTAGCTTCTATCCCAGGATTAGAAAAGGCAAAAGTAATTCGTTTTGGTTATGGTATTGAGCACGTTGTAGTTGAGCCCACGCAGCTTTTCCCTTCACTAGAAACAAAATTAATCAGGAATCTATATCTGGCCGGACAAATTAACGGTACTACGGGATACGAAGAAGCTGCTGCGCAGGGCTTGGTCGCCGGAATTAATGCTGCTTTGCGTATACGGAACAAAGAACCATTTATTTTAGACCGCGCAAGCAGCTATATCGGTGTTCTGATTGATGACTTAACTACTAAGGGGACACTTGAGCCATATCGTATGTTTACCTCGCGGGTGGAATACCGCTTGATTCTTCGTGAGGACAATGCGGATTTACGCTTGTCCAGGATGGGTTTTGATTTAGGCTTGTTAAGTTCAGCAACTTATCAGAAGGTTAAGAATAAACAGAATAGCATAAAAGAGGGGGTAGTTTTTTTAAAGAGAACACGCATTAAGCCCGATAAAAAGATCAATGCGAAATTATTTCGGATTAATTCTGCTGCCCTCAGCAGGATAGTGAGCCTGGAGGATTTATTAAAACGGCCGCAAATAGGGATTAAAGATTTAAAAGTAATACATAAATTAAGGCCGGGCATACCGGAATCTGCTTGGCAGCAGGTTGAATTAGAGGTAAAATATGCCGGCTTCATTCAGAGGCAGCTTAAGGATGTAGAGCGCTTTAAGCATCTGGAGAAGATCAGGCTGCCGCTTGATTTTGATTATAGTAGTTTGTCCGGGATATCCAGGGAGATAAGGGAGAAGTTAGTTAAATTCAAGCCCCTTAATCTTGGCCAGGCATCGCGAATTTCCGGAGTTACCCCTGCAGCTATATCTCTATTGATGGTATATTTAAGAAAAGCCAATGGCTTTGGCGAAAGGCAGCCAAACCATGGCCCTCTGGCCAATGGATAAGAACAAAAATTATTTAGCTTTAAGAAAATTCTGCCAAAAAGAAGGAATTGATCTTTTTGGGGTTGGCGATATCAGTAAGATAAGGGATGAATTTAAAATCTCCCCTAAGGTTGCCCAAAAATTAGATTATGCTATTTGTTTAGGAGTAATGCTTTCCGGTGCGGTACTTTCTGAAATAGATATTGTACCCACCAAATTATATTTCCATCATTACAAAATTGTAAATTCTTTCTTAGACCATATTGCCTTAAGACTCTGTAATATAATTCAGAAAAAAGGATTTTTGGCACTTGCAATTCCAGCAACACAGATTATTGATTGGGAAAAAAATATCGGGCATCTTTCACATAGAAAGCTGGGTGTTTTATCCGGCTTAGGCTGGATCGGCAGGAATAATCTCTTGGTAAATGAAAAATTCGGCAGCCAGTTTCGCCTGGCATCTATTCTTACTAACATGCCATTAAAAATCGATAAGCCGAAAAATAATACTTGTAATAAATGTATGCTTTGTGTTAATATGTGCCCTTCAAGAGCAATCAAAGAATCCCCCGCAGATTTTGATCACCTTAAATGTTTTGAAAAACTTAAAAGTTTTCAAGCGCAGCGTCAGGTTGAGCAGTTTGTTTGCGGGATCTGCGTAAATGTATGTAAAGGTAAGTAAATGGAATTTTCATTCTTAATAGGTTTTGTTTTATTGATGGGGGCAGCAGTTGGCTGGTCAATTGGCGCTAATGACGCAGCCAATTCTTTAGGTGCTGCGGTAGGTTGTAAAGTTTTAACTATGCGCCAGGCAATTGTCTTGATTGTTGTTTTTGGTTTCTTGGGCGCTTTCTTGCAGGGTGGGCATGTAACTAAAACCATTGGCAAAGGAATTGTTTCTTTGAATGAATTAGACAAAGACCTTTCTTTATATTTGGCCTTGGTTGCTTCTTTTGCTGCTTGTGCTTGGGTAATCTTGGCTACTTACTGGAAGATGCCTATTTCCACAAGTCACTCAATTGTAGGCGCAGTTGCCGGAGCAGGCCTGGCTGTACATGCTCCGATAAAATGGCTAGTGCTTAGAGATATCTTTGCCTGTTGGATTTTTACTCCTTTGGGCGCAGCAGTATTAGGCTATCTGTTCTTTAAGTTATTGCAAAATTCTTTATATAGAATTATCCCGCGTAGATATTTAAAGCCTGTTATTACGTTGTTTATTATATTAAGCGGTTGCTATGTTGCTTTTACCTGGGGGGCAAATGATGTGGCTAATGCAGTAGGGGTCATCTCGGGTTCCGGTGTAATGAGTGCTAAGATGAGCGTTGTATTCGGCGGGTTAGCCATAGTCATAGGAATTACGACTTGGGGGTATAAAGTTATTGAGACTGTTGGCACAGAAGTTACCCGGCTTCTACCGATTATGGCGCTTTCTGCGCAGTTAGCCAGCGCAGTGAATGTACATGTGTATACCTTAATTGGCATACCGGTTTCTACCAGCCATTCAATTGTTGGGGCGATTGTCGGCGTAGGAATGGTTCGCGGAATTAGAGTTTTAAATTTCCGTATCGTAAAGGATATGGTTATTTGTTGGATGGCCACGCCTTTTATTTCTGGGTTAATCAGCTATATAAGCTTATGGACAATTAAACTATTTGTAAAAATTTAACCAATACCCCGCGTTTAGGCACCCGGCGCTTATTGGAATTGCGCCGGTGTCCCCGCGCGGGGAGTATGCCTTTGTGGGCAAGGGGGGAACGATGAGAGAAACAAGGAATATCTTAGGATGGCTAGGCATGGCTGAGGAGCAGTCTGTTTTATTGGATTCTAAAAAACACGTAGAGGAGACCTATAAAACTGTTACATATTTTTCAGAGGCAGTTAAGGCTTTTATCCAGAATGATGCGCAAGCTAAGGCCCAGGCAATTGAAAATGTCAGGCAGAGTGAGCATCAGGCGGATATCTTGCGTTCTAAAATGATTAATCAACTTTCTGAAGGCATGCTTCTGCCTCCGGACAGGGAAGATCTTATGCATTTTGTAAAAACTCTGGATAAGATAGCTGATTGGACTAATGGCGCAGCTAGATTATTGGGTTTTATCGAGACCAAGCTTCCGGAAAATGTTTTAAAGAATATTTCCTTAGGTACAGATTTGATTGTAAGCTCTATCACTAAGTTACAGGAGGCCATAATTGCTCTTACTAAGAATGAGCTGAAAAATGCCGTAGTTCTAAGCGGAGAGATCGATCATTTAGAACATGAAGCTGATGATCAGAAAAAAGCGATGATTGAAGCTATTATTCACGCTAAGCTTGAACCGGTTAGCTTGTTGTTGACTTATCAGCTGGCGGAATATTTGGAAGGTGTAACTGATAAGATTGAAGATTGCGCTGATTTTATTAAGGTTTTAGCAATCAAGTCTAAATAAGGAAGAATTAATTAAGTGCAACAACTGAGGATGCAAAAGATAAGTATAGTTATTGCTGTATTGGTTTTATTTTCCGCAGCCAGGCTTTACGCTTATGATGATGGCGATTTTCAGGTCTGGAATACAGAAACGGAAGAATTCAAGATAAATAAAGAAGCCAAGATAGTCTTTGAAGAGGAATTCCGTTGGGGAGGTAGCGCCAAAGAATTCTATTACCAACACTACGATTTAGGGTTTTTCTATAGTTTACAGAAATATCTGAATGTTGGTGGAGGATATAGGTATATTCTTTCTAAGTCTAAGGGTAAGTTTTTAATAGAAAATGATCCTTATATTACTGCCACATTATTGTGGGATCTTGCAGGATTTAAGTTTGATGACCGTTCCCGCCTAGAATATAATCATTTTGATTATCAGGATGATACCTGGAGATACCGTAACAAGCTTACCCTAAGGTCACCTTGGAAGTTTACGAGACTTGAGATCCAGCCATATCTATCGGATGAAATATTTATTCTTTTTGATGACAGCCAGAGGTTAAATCGAAACCGATTTTATGCCGGCTTAGGTATGGCTATTACTAAAAACCTCAAAGGCGAGATCTATTATATGCTGCAAAGTTCAAAAGGCAGCAAGTGGTGGACAGCAATAAATGTATTAGGAACTAAGTTAAAGCTTTTGTTTTAATTTGGGTAGATTGAATATCCTTGACCCTCGCTATTTAGTGGTATATAATCTCTTCATTATCCTCCATATCAGGCCATAACGGCGTTTTTAAGAGTTTGAATGTATGAAAAATAAGATTGTCTCCTGGATTAGGGGCCAAGTCAAGTATTCCGGAGCTAAAGGTATTGTTTTGGGGCTTTCTGGAGGCATAGATTCTGCTGTGGTTGCTGCCTTATGTAAGGAGGCGGTAGGTAAAAATAAACTGCTTGTGCTTTTTATGCCCTGCAACAGTAACCCGCATGATTTAAAGGATGCTAAGCTGGTTGCCGTAAGGCTTGGTCTTAAATCAAAGCTGGTAGATCTTTCCAGTGTATATAATAATTTCTTAAAGATTTTGCCAGCTGCCGGAGGGCTGGCCCAAGGTAATCTTAAACCGCGGCTGCGTATGAACACGCTTTATTATTTTGCCAATAAGCTGAATTATTTGGTTTGTGGCACAGGGAATAAATCTGAGCTTATGGTAGGGTATTTTACTAAATACGGTGACGGCGGGGTAGACATCTTGCCGATTGGGGATTTATTTAAGCATCAGGTGCGCTTGCTTGCGCAAGAATTAAGAATTCCGCAGGGTATTATTGTTAAGCCTCCGGCTGCCGGGCTTTGGCATGGGCAGACTGATGAAGGAGAGATGGGTATAACTTATAATGAACTGGATGATATTTTAGATAAATTTTGTAATAATAAGAAGCAGGTCGCCAGCAATATCAAGGTTAATAAAATAAAGAGAATGTATAAGAACTCAGGGCATAAAAGAAAAGGCGCGCAGATCTGTTATGTTTAGGCACCCCGCGCTAATTGGTATTGCGCGGGTGTTGTCTAGGTAGACAAGGAGGTAAAATGGATGAGATATTGGAAATTTTGGAAAAAGATGGCCGGGCAAGCGTAGAGGATATCGCAAAAATGATGCGTAAGAAGCCGGATGAGGTAAAGAAGGCAATTAAGAAATATGAAAAAGAGGGCGCGATCTTAAAATACAAAGCAGTGATTAATAAAGATTTTGTTAAAGATAATGAATCTGAAGTTAGGGCATTGATTGAGGTAAATATTGTCCCGCAGAAGGACTTGGGTTTTGATAAGATTGCCGAGCGTATTTATTCATTTCCCGAGGTAACCAGCTGTTATTTAATCAGCGGGACATATGATTTATTAGTAGTCGTAGAAGGCAAAAACCTGCATACGGTTTCTAACTTTGTGGCGGAGAAGCTTTCTTGTCTGGAAAATGTGCGCGGCACAGCTACGCATTTCTTATTGAAGAAATACAAGGAAGATGGAGTAATTTTAAAGCGCAAGTCTGAGAATCAAAGAATAGCAATATCATATTAAAAATAAAATGCAAATATCAAAAGTGGTAGAGAAAATGCAGCCATCCGGAATCCGGGCATTTTTTGACCTTGTGCTTGGGATGAAGGAAGTTATATCATTAGGCGTAGGCGAGCCTGATTTTGTTACTCCGTGGCAGATCCGTGAAGCAGGGATTTATTCCCTGGAGCAGGGGTTTACCAGCTATACTTCAAATAAGGGCCTTTATAAACTGCGGTTAGGCATCCATCGCTATTTGAAAAATAAATTTGGCCTGGAATATTGTCCGGATGAGGAGATACTGATTACTGTAGGGGTAAGCGAAGGGCTGGACCTTGTGCTGCGGGCAATTATCAACCCCGGGGACAAGATATTAATTCCTGTTCCGAGCTATGTTTCATATGGGCCGGTTACTGAGCTTGCGGGTGGACTGCCGGTTTATATTGATACTTCAAAAAACGGTTTTAAAATTACGCCTGAGCTTTTAAGAAGGCATATTGATAAGAAGGTTAAAGCGATCGTGCTTAATTATCCAATTAATCCTACTGGTATTTCTTACCGGCGCAAGGAGCTGGAAGAGATAAACAGGGTTCTATTAAAGCATAAAATACTTTGTATTAGTGATGAAGTTTACGGCGATTTAACCTATGATTTTAGCCACACTGCTTTTCCTACTTTGCCGGACGCAAAGAAGGGTACAGTTTATTTTAACGGGTTTTCTAAAGCTTACGCTATGACTGGCTGGCGCGTAGGTTTTGCCTGCGGGCCAAAAGAGATTATTGCGGCAATGACTAAAATCCATCAATATACAATTATGTGTGTGTCGATTACCAGTCAAATGGCGGCTGCAGAGGCGCTGGTGAGCGGGAAAAGATCAGTAGAGCAGATGAAGCGTGAATACAACCGCAGGCGCCAGCTTATGACTACGGAGCTTAATTCTTTGGGGTTAAAATGTTCGCGTCCACAGGGAGCTTTTTATATTTTTCCTTCAATAAAGAGTACAGGTTTGTCTTCTATGGATTTTTCGCGTAAATTATTGGAAGAACAGAAGGTAGCAGTTGTGCCGGGCACAGCTTTTGGTTCTTGTTGTGAAGGTTATATCAGGATTTCTTATGCTTCTAGCTTGGATAATCTAAAAGAAGCTTTGGCTAGGATAAAGAAGTTTTTGGAAAAGAGAAGATAGTGGTTGTTAAGAAGAAAAATAATTTCCAGATTTATGTAAAACAGATTGAGGCGATCTCTAAAGTTGCCAATCTGATTACCTCTGGGATGTACTTAGAGGAGTTACTGCGTTTAGTGGTTCAGGTTACTGCCGAGGTTATGAACTCAAAGATTTCTTCTTTGATGTTGCTTGATCCTGATAAGAAGGAGCTGGTGGTTAAAGCCACCCAGTCAATATCCGAGGCCTACAATAAAAAACCTAATATACCGTTAGGTGAAGGCATATCCGGAGTAGTTGCTAAGGACAATAAACCAATTTGCGTCCTTGATGTTAAAGAAGATGCGCGCTATTTAAATCAGGGCGTGGCTAAGAAAGAAGGATTATGTTCTTTAGCCTGTGTTCCGCTGGCAGTAAAGGGTAGAGTTATTGGGGTGCTTAACTGCTATACTTCCAAGAAGCATAAGTTTACCAAACAAGAGTTAGATCTTTTGGCTGCCTTAGCCAATCAGGCAGCTATTGCCATTGAAAACGCAGAGCTGGATTTGCGCGCGCGTTCTGCCGAAGAGGCATTGACTACACGTAAACTGATTGAGCGGGCAAAAGATATCCTTTCTCAGGATGCTAGTATTCTGCCTTCAGAAGCATACCGCTTGATTCAGAAGCAAAGCATGAATATGCGTAAATCCATGCGTGAAGTGGCGGAGGCGATTATTCTGGCAAAAGATATAAAATCTAAAAGGATTTGAGTACATTGGTTTTAAATATAGCGAAACCCATCGAATATAAGAAATTTGTAAACTAATTTCTTATGGGTATAAGATGGGGCCAGAGTGTCTCAAACTTTTATATGCAAAGGGGGAAGAAATGAGTATAAGGCAAAAAGTTTTATTTAAGATTAAGAGTATAGAATTAGATAAGATCGCGGCCCCGAAAAAGGTCTCTACTTATTTTGGCGAGAATACTTTTAAGCTGGAAACCATGCAGAAGC
>JAHJCJ010000030.1 GCA_018812825.1 Candidatus Omnitrophota bacterium | reverse complement strand
GCACTTTTATTATTAATGGTGATGAACGAGTTGTGGTTAGCCAGTTACAACGTTCGCCTGGCGTATCTTTTGAAGAGGAGCTGCATCCAACCGGCAAAAAGATTTTTTACGGCCGGGTTATTCCTTACCGCGGCGCATGGTTGGAATTTAAATATGACCTTACTGAGACAATTACCGCCTATGTTGATCGTCGTAGAAATTTTCCCGCAACCCAAATTCTAAGAATCCTTGGTTTTTCCGAGGACAAGCAGATTTTTGCTGCTTTTGGCAAGGAACATCCTGAGATTATTAATACTTTAAAAAAAGATTACACTAAAAATAAAGAAGAGGCATTTCTTGATTTTTATCGTAAAATGCGGCCTACTGAACCAGTTACCAAAGAGGCTGCGGAGGGGTTGTTTTATAGATTATTCTTTGATCCTGCCAGATATGATTTAGAGCGGGCAGGCCGCTTTATTTTGAATCGTAAATTAGACATGGATGTATCTTTAGAAAAAAGGATACTAGATTCTGATACCGTTATAAAGGTAATTGAATATTTAATCAAGTTAAATGCTGGCACAGGAAAAATTGATGATATTGACCATTTAGGAAACCGCCGCGTAAAAAGCGTCGGCGAATTAGTGCAAAATCAGGTGCGCATTGGACTTTCCCGAGTTGAACGCTCGATCAAAGAGAGGCTAAGTATTCTGGGAGAGTTTGATAATTTGAACGTGCATTATTTGATTAACTCTAAACTTTTAAGCAATCAGATCCGTGATTTCTTCGGTCGCAGCCAGCTATCTCAATTTATGGACCAGATTAATCCTCTGGCAGAGATGACCCATAAGCGCCGTTTGAGCGCTTTAGGTCCTGGTGGCTTATCACGCGAAAGGGCAGGTTTTGAAGTAAGAGACATCCATCCCTCACATTATGGGAGGGTATGCCCTATTGAAACCCCTGAAGGCCCAAATATCGGCTTGATTGCTTCTTTAAGTTGTTTTGCACGTATTAACGCTTTAGGTTTGATTGAAACTCCGTACCGTAAAGTAGAAGAAGGACGTGTAACTAAGAAATTCGAATACTTGACCGCAGATATTGAAGAAGATAAGATTATTGCCCAGGCTGATGTTGCGTTAGATAGCGAAGGGAGATTTGTAGATAAATTTGTTACTTGTCGCTATAAAGAAGATTTCCCGAAGGTTTTGGCAAAAGATGTCCAGTATATGGATGTTTCTGCTAAACAGTTGGTTTCTGTGGCTGCGGCATTAATTCCTTTCTTAGAGCATGATGATGCTAACCGTGCACTTATGGGCTCAAACATGCAAAGACAGGCTGTGCCTTTGATGATTACCGAATCTCCTTTGGTAGGTACCGATATGGAAGAAAAGGTAGCCAAGGATTCGGGGACAGTAGTTATTGCCCAAGAGGCTGGGAAGGTAACTAGTGTGGATTCTTCATCAATTACCGTGGGCAAGAAGATTTACCATTTAAAGAAATTTCTGCGTACTAATGCAGACACCTCGATAAATCAGAGACCGTTGGTGGAATTAGGTGATCGTGTAGATCCAGGTCAGGCAATTGCTGATGGTATCGCTACTAAAGAAGGCGAGCTGGCTTTAGGCAAAAATGTTTTGGTAGCTTTTATGCCTTGGAGGGGTTATAACTTTGAAGACGCTATCCTTATCAGCGAAAAATTAATCAAGGCCGATACTTTTACCTCCATCCATATCGAAGAATTTGAGATTGAGGCTGCTGAAACCAGGCTTGGCAATGAAGAAATTACGCGTGATATTCCTAATATAAGTGAGGAAGCCCTAAAGAATTTGGATGAAGAAGGGATTATTCGTGTTGGTGCCGAAGTAAGCGCTGGAGATATCCTGGTGGGTAAAATTACCCCTAAGACCGATTCTGAGCCTAGTCCTGAAGAAAGATTGCTGCGTGCGATTTTTGGAGAGAAGGCCGGGGATGTGCGCGATACCTCTTTGGTTGTCCCTCCCGGGGTTGAGGGTGTAGTTATAGATGTGCATGTTTTTCAGCGTAAGGACCGTGGTCGTAAAACAAAGGAAGAAAAGACCAAAGAGCTGGCTAAGATTCGCGAACTCAAAGCTTATTATAAACAGGAGATTGAATTTTTGCAGATTGAAAAGACCGTAAGATTATCGCAGATATTAGGTATAGATAAAAAGAAAGTAGAGAAATTTGATTTTAGTGATAATGATGAGGCGAAAATTCTAGCTGCTTCTTTTGATGAGCAAATGCAAGAGTTGCTGGCTGAAGAAGAGCAGGAGATTGAGAAGGTGCGCCGCGGAGATGAATTACCCACGGGTATCCTAAAGAGAGTTGTGGTTTATATTGCCACAAAGCGTAAGCTTTCCGAAGGCGATAAACTTGCCGGCCGCCATGGCAATAAGGGTGTGGTCGCCAGAATTATCCCTGAGGAAAATATGCCTTATATGCCTGACGGCACGCCGGTAGATGTAGTTTTAAATCCTTTAGGCGTGCCTTCGCGTATGAATGTAGGGCAGATTTTGGAATGTCATTTAGGCTGGGCAGTAAAGGCTCTAGGAATAAGTGTGAGTTGTCCGATATTTGACGGAGCCAAGGAAGGTGAAATTAAAGAATTGCTTAAAAAGGCCGGCCTTCCGGAGGATGGTAAGATTACTCTTTATGATGGCTATAGCGGAGAACCTTTTGATCAAAAGGTAACCGTGGGCTATATGTATGTTTTGAAATTGATCCATTTGGTTGATGAAAAGATTCACGCCCGCTCTATTGGTCCTTACTCTTTAGTTACTCAGCAACCATTAGGCGGTAAAGCACAGTTTGGTGGTCAGAGATTAGGGGAAATGGAAGTCTGGGCTCTGGAGGCATATGGGGCGGCATTTACTTTGCAGGAGATGCTTACTGTCAAGAGTGATGATGTTAGCGGCAGGACGCGTATTTATGAAGCGATTGTTAAGGGTGAGCAGCGCTTAACCCACGGGACTCCGGAGTCGTTTAATGTTTTAATCAAAGAGTTGCAAGGCCTATGCCTTGATATCAAAACAGAAAAGGCTAAATAATGGAAGAGATCGTCTCATTTGACAGTATTTCAATTAAGATCGCCAGCCCCCAGATAATTAAAGCCTGGTCTAAGGGGGAGGTTAAGAAAGCAGAGACTATTAATTATCGAACGCTTAAGCCGGAAAAAGATGGCTTGTTTTGTGAAAAGATCTTTGGCCCGGTGCGTGATTGGGAGTGTAACTGTGGTAAATATAAAGGAATAAAGTTTAAAGGGATTACCTGTGACCGTTGCGGAGTAACTGTTGATCGCTCAAGCGTCAGGCGCGAACGCATGGGGCACATTGATTTAGCTACGGCGGTTACGCATATTTGGTTTTTTAAGGCTGTGCCCAGCCGCATGAGCGCGCTTCTGGATATCGGATTAAGGGATTTAGAAAGAATTATTTATTATGAGGAGTATGTTGTTGTTGAGCCTGGAACCACGCCGTTAAAGAAAAAAGAGTTGCTTACCGATGAGCAGTATCAGGAGGCGTTGAGTAAATATGGGGCAAATTTCAAAGCCAAGATAGGTGCTGAGGCAATAGTTGAACTTTTGAAAGAATTAGATCTGGATGTAGTCTGCCGTAAATTTAGGAAAGATTTAGAGAAATCCAAGGATGTTTTAAGTAACCGCAAAGCGATTAAGAATTTGAAGATTGTTGAAGACTTTAAAAAAAGTGGCAATAAACCGGAATGGATGATTTTGAGTATTCTACCGGTGATTCCTCCGGATTTACGTCCCTTGGTGCCGCTTGAGGGTGGAAGATTTGCTACAAGCGACCTCAACGATTTATACCGCAGGGTAATTAACCGGAATAACCGCCTAAGAAAATTAATGGAGTTAAGTGCCCCGGAGATCATTGTACGTAATGAGAAACGTATGCTTCAGGAGGCAGTGGATGCGCTTTTGGACAATGGCCGTCATGGTAAACCAGTTAATGGGGCGAATAATCGTCCGTTAAAATCTCTTTCTGATATGCTTAAAGGTAAACAGGGTAGGTTCCGCCAGAATCTCCTTGGTAAGCGCGTGGATTATTCAGGCCGTTCAGTTATCGTCGTAGGGCCGGAGTTAAAACTCCATGAATGTGGTCTCCCCAAACAGATGGCCCTTGAGTTATTTGAGCCGTTCATCATTAAAAAATTAAGAGAAAAAGGTTTTGTGCATACGATTAAAGGCGCGCGCAGGATGGTTGAGCGTGGCAAGATCGAGGTGTGGGATATTTTAGATGAAGTGATTAAGGACCATCCGGTTATGCTTAACCGTGCGCCAACCTTGCACCGTTTAGGTATTCAAGCATTTCAGCCGTTATTAATTGAAGGCAAATCCATAAAAATACATCCGCTAGTTTGTACTGCTTTTAATGCAGACTTCGATGGCGACCAGATGGCTGTGCATGTACCATTATCCTTAGAGTCACAATTAGAGACAAAAGTGCTTATTATGGCCATAAATAATATATTCTCTCCAGCTGATGGCCGTCCGGTAATTTCTCCTACTCAAGATATTATTTTAGGTGTTTCATACCTTAGTAAAGAAAAGCCCGGGGCATTAGGAGAGGGTAAGGTTTTCTCTAGCCCAGATGAAGTCTTGGTGGCTTATGATGATAAGGCGGTGGAGCTGCACGCTAAAATAAAGATTCGCGTTAATGGTGTATACGATTTTGACCAGAAGAAAGTAATTGGCGAAAAACAAATGAGTACTACTACTGTCGGCCGGGTATTGTTTAATCAGATTTTACCTGCTGAATTTGGGTTTGTTAACCGAGAGTTAAATAAAAGCAGGGTTAGCGATATAGTAGTTAGCTGTTACAAGAGGTTTGGCCACAGCGTAACTATTAAATTGTTAGATGATATTAAGCGCTTAGGTTTTGAGATGGGTACCTTGGGCGGTATTTCTATTGGTATAGATGATATGACCGTGCCGATAGAAAAGCCGGAGGTCCTAAAGGAAGCTAAGGAAGAGGTAGCTAGGGTTGAGGATCAATACCGTAAGGGTGTAATTACTGACAGCGAACGTAAATCCAAGGTTATTGATATCTGGACGCATACAACGGATAAAATCTCGGATTTATTATTTAAGGGAATGCATTTATTTAATCCTATTTTTATGATGGCTGATAGCGGCGCGCGCGGTTCGCGTTTACAGGTTAGGCAACTTGCCGGTATGCGTGGGCTTATGGCTAAACCCAGCGGTGAAATTATTGAAAACCCGATTACCGCAAATTTCCGTGAAGGTTTAAATGTCTTAGAATATTTTATTTCTACCCATGGCGCGCGAAAAGGCCTGGCTGATACCGCGCTTAAGACCGCGGATGCCGGATATTTGACCCGCAGGCTTGTAGATGTTGCCCAGGAAGTAATTGTTTGCCAAGAAGACTGTGGGACACTTAACGGCATTACAGTTTCAGCAATTATTGAAGGCGATGAAGAAGTAGTTAGTCTTAAGGATCGTATTATTGGAAGAGTGGCCTTGGATAATGTAGTTGATATTATTACCGATGAGGCAATTGTCGAGCAGGGGCATGAAATTACTGAAGAAAATAGCGACCAAATAGAAAAGCTAGGAATTGAGAAGATACGTATACGCAGCGTTTTAACTTGTGAGTCCGGAAGGGGAGTTTGCGCTAAATGCTACGGCCGCAATCTTTCTACCGGCAGGTTAATTGAACTGGGTGAGGCAATAGGAGTTGTGGCGGCCCAGAGCATTGGCGAGCCTGGTACTCAGTTGACCATGAGGACTTTTCATATTGGAGGCACAGCTTCTAGGACCATTGAGCAGTCGTTTGTTAAATCCAAAAATGAGGGGATAATTAAGTATCATAATTTAAGGGTCACGCTTAAGAATAAAGAGAATGTTGTCCTGAACAGAAATGGTGCAATCAGTGTTAATGATGTGCAAGGGCGTGAGCTTGAACGTTACCCTGTTCCCCAGGGCGCATTTATTGTTGTGCTTGATGGACAAGAGGTTAAAAAAGGCGCGGTTTTTGTACGTTGGGACCCGTACACTTTGCCAGTACTTACTGAAGTTGGAGGTTTAGTGCGTTTTGAAGATTTGCGTGAAAATATTACTATGCGTGATGAGATTAATCCGGTTACAAAGTTAACTGAGCGCGTAGTAGTTGAACATAAACCAGAATATCATCCGCAAGTGGTTATAACAGATGAAAAAAAGGAAGTTTTAGGTATTTATCCTATTCCTATCGGCGCGCATATTATTGTTAGAGATGGCGAACGGGTAGGAGGAGGAGACCTTTTGGCGAAAATTCCTCGTACAGTAGTAAAGACCCGTGATATTACCGGCGGTCTGCCGCGTGTAGCAGAACTTTTTGAAGCCAGGCGACCTAAGGATCCAGCTGTTATTAGTGAAATCGACGGATTTGTGGAATTTGGCGAGAGCAAGAAAAATCAACGCGTAATTATTGTTAAGTCTGTTACTGGTATGTCCAGGGAATATATTATTCCGCATGGCAAACATCCGAATGTTTATAAAGGTGATAAAGTTTCTGCCGGTCAGCAGCTTACCGATGGGCCTGTAGTTTTACAGGATATCTTGAGTGTTTGTGGCGATAAAGTTCTACAGGAGTACTTGGTTAACGAAGTACAAGAGGTGTATCGTCTCCAGGGAGTGCGTATCAATGATAAGCATATAGAGGTAATTATTCGTCAGATGCTTAAAAAGGTAAGAATTGAGGATCCTGGTGATACGGAATTTTTAGCTACTCAGCAGGTAGATAAGTGGGTGTTTCAAAAAGAAAATACGCGGGTAATCAAAAAGGGCGGAAAGCCGGCTCAGGCTACTCCGCTACTTTTAGGTATAACTAAAGCTTCGCTTACTACTGAAAGCTTTATTTCCGCAGCCAGTTTTCAGGAAACTACCCGTGTTTTGACCGAAGCGGCAACCAGCGGAAAACGAGATGAGTTGTTTGGTTTAAAAGAGAATGTTATTGTGGGGCATCTGATTCCTGCAGGAACCGGATTCAGGGCGCATCGTGATATTGAGGTAATAAAAGTAGGCGCTGAAAAGAGCGCAGATAAAAAAGAGGAAAAGGAATAATCTATGCCCACAATTGCTCAGTTAATCAGGTTTGGTAGAGTTTCCAAGAAAAAGAGAAGTAAATCTCCGGCTTTAAAGAGCTGTCCCCAGAGAAGAGGTGTCTGTCTTCAGGTACGTACTATGACACCTAAGAAACCCAATTCTGCTTTAAGAAAGATTGCTAGGGTAAGGCTTACCACGGGTATTGAGGTTACTGCTTATATTCCTGGTGAAGGGCACAATCTTCAGGAGCACTCAATTGTTTTGGTGAGAGGCGGTAGGGTTAAAGATTTACCCGGCGTGCGGTATCATATTGTCAGGGGGACGCTGGATGCTTCAGGGGTAAACGCGCGTAGAAGGTCGCGTTCAAAGTATGGGGCAAAGAAACCAAAGGCGGGGTAAAATTCAATCTAAAAATGAAATAAAGGATAAATAATGAGAAGAAGAAAAGCGCAGGAAAAAAATATTCTAGCAGATCCTAAATTTAACAGTAAAATAGTAGCCAAGTTTATCAATATGGTAATGCTTAAGGGTAAGAAATCAGTTGCGGAGAAGTTGGTTTACAGCGCTTTTGATATTGCCCAAAAGAATTTAAATGAACAGGATATCTTAAAGGTGTTTTATAAGGCATTGGATAATGTTCGGCCGCGTCTTGAGGTAAAGCCGCGCAGGGTCGGAGGAGCTACCTATCAGGTGCCCATAGAAGTTAGGCAGGAACGCGGTACCTCTATTGCTTTGCGTTGGATCAGGGATTTTGCCCAGAATAGAAAGGGTAGGCCTATGCAGGAAAAACTGGCTGATGAAATTATTGCGGCTTATAAAGGTGAAGGCTCGGCTATAAAGAAGAGGGATGATACGCATAAGATGGCTGAATCAAATAAGGCTTATGCGCATTTTAGGTGGTAAATAGAAACAGGGACGGTTCTATTCGTATGGCCATAAGCATAGAACCGTCCCTGTTAAAAAAATGAGAAAGATTCCGTTAGAAAAAATCAGGAACATCGGGATAATTGCCCACATCGACGCCGGGAAAACTACGACCAGCGAGCGCATCCTGTTTTATACAGGAAAGAATTATAAACTCGGGGAGGTGCATGATGGCGCCGCGACCATGGATTGGATGGTCCAGGAGCAGGAAAGAGGTATTACTATTACCGCTGCCGCTACCACTTGCATTTGGAAAGATGTAACCATTAACCTGATTGATACTCCGGGCCATGTAGATTTTACTATTGAAGTTGAACGATCATTAAAGGTGTTAGATGGGGCAGTGGTTATTTTCTGTGGTGTTGGTGGAGTTGAACCGCAATCAGAAACTGTATGGCGCCAAGCTGATCGCTATAACGTTCCCCGCATTGCGTTTATAAATAAGATGGACCGTACAGGATCAAATTTTTTCGAAGTTATCGATCAGATGCATAAGAGATTGGGCGCTAATGTTGCGGCAATTCAGATTCCTTTCGGTCAAGAAGCTACTTTTAGCGGAATTGTGGATTTGGTTGAGAAGAAACTGGTTTTGTATAAAGATGATTTAGGTAAGGAGATCGAGATAAGTGATGTTCCTGAAGACATGCTCGGTGATTTTGAAAAGTACCGCCTGGTTCTGGTTGAAAAGTTAGCAGAATCGGATGATAAGATTATGGAGGATTATCTGCAAGGCAGGGCTGTAACTAATGAGCAATTAAAAGAAACGATTCGTAAAACCGTAATTGCCAATAAATTTGTGCCGGTGCTTTGTGGGGCAGCTTTTAAGAATAAGGGTGTGCAGTTAGTTTTAGACGCGGTAAGAGATTATCTTCCTTCTCCGATTGATGTCCCTTCAGTAAAAGGCATCAACCCGGATACGGGTGAG
>JAHJCJ010000029.1 GCA_018812825.1 Candidatus Omnitrophota bacterium | reverse complement strand
GAAGATCTAAGCGGAAAAAAAGATCCTAATAAAATCGACGGCAATGAAATATTTTACCGATGGCTAAAATATGATTTGTCACAGGCATTACGTATTGCAGAAAAATATCATATTAAGGTTATTTTGGAAAATACGGGATCCTCGTCCGACCAGCAGGAAGTAATCAAGCGGGTTCAGAAGGAATTGAATATTCCGCTGGTAGACATATATGGTTTGATGAAAAATGCACCTGACCGTGAAAAGTTTATACATCCATACCTTGTTTCACGTTTAAGTAAAGAGGGGAATTTATTTATAGCGGAAGAGATTTGCAAGACTCTGCAATCCAGCGGTATACTGGATAAAATCAAGCATTAAGTTTCATTTCTTATTTAAATCTTATCGTGCCGCTCTTCTCACTTACATTTTAAGAAAATCCTGGTTCTGAAATAAATTCTGAACAGTAATTTCAGGATGCTTAATTTACACTCCATAATAAAGAAATTTATGTTAAAATTTTGAAAAAAATACTTTCCTTCTTCTGGCAAAATCACTAAGCTTACCTTTACATTAGGCGCAATGCCAATAGGAATTCTGTTTTCTAAGCAAACTTCGTACATTTTCTTAAATACAGGTGTCATATCTTCAGGGAATGGGGGGACTAAAGCCTCCAAGGCCGTCCCTAAACATGGCCTAAAAATACAGACGGTAGATATGGCGCCGATTTTCGCGAAATTCTCAATTGCCTTGATTGTATCTAAGGGATTTTCTAACCCCGCGATAATCTCTCCGGCCACCTTACCTTTACCAAATATTTTAACGCAATATTCTATGGCATCCCAATATTTTTCTTGGCCTATATATTTATCTTTACCAGGACATATCTCTTTAAATCTTTCTCTATCATAAACCTCTAAACAAAAAGAGGCATGGTCTACGCCCATTTTTTTTAAATAATCGTATTTAGATAAATTTGGACTAGGTGGACACTGGACGCCAACTAAAAGGCCGGTCTCTTTTTTAACTGCCCTTATATAGGGTTCTAATATACTTAGTTCTTCCCCAAAGAGATAACCCGTATTGAAATGAACAAAGGTGATTCCCTCTTCTTTTTGGGCCGCTTTGACTGTTTCTAAAACCTCTTCTACGCTTTTTTCGTATTCTTCTGTGTTTCCTACATTTAATCCCACAGAACAGAATTGGCAATTCATTTTTTTGCCCATCTGCCAGAATTCGCAAACCTTCGCTGGGTATATCCCTAAATATGTTCCCTGCATTACGCCAATGCGTGACATAAGTTTACCGGAAGTAGTCATTCTTTCATAAAATTTCGGCCTAGCTGGCAATTTGATCCTACAGATAATATGTCCATTTTTTTTAATAAAATAATCCCTGTACTTTTTTATTAAGGTATAAGGTGTTTTCTTAACAAAATGTTCTTCTATGGGGGCATTTACATATAGACCTTTTGGCAAGATTAACTCCAGGCCACTACCTAACCCGCCCCGTGTACGTAAAACAGGACGGGCATCTTTAGATAAATCGCAACTAGCATCTATCTTAATGCCCCTGCAGAACAAGTCTAGTTTTAATAAACCGGGATTAAGCTTCATATTTTAAACAGATAAGCGATAGCAAGTCCGATCTGTCCTCCTATTAGTATAAGATACATATGCTTCCAGGAAATATGGTTTTCCTCTAACGTCAACGCCTGGGGATTTTTCCTAATTAACCTGGCCGTAAAGAGGCCCCATATGGCAAGAAAGGCAAGGGGCAATGTTGTTAATCTAATTATTTTAAGCATAACTCCCACCGGAATAAGCAAAAAAGGAATATAAAGAAAAGGGGCAATCATCTTTGCTGCCTTTTCCGGTCCATACAGAACCGGTAAAGTTTTTATTCCAAATCGGCTATCTCCTTTTATATCGCTAAAGTCTTTTGTGGTTGCTGCTCCCATAAGATACAAAGCGAAAATCAGGCCTATAAACCAGGGCTCAATATGGAGTATCGATTTTTCTACGCTCCATCCGGCTACAATTAAAAGCATGCCTCTGGGCAAAGCAATAGAGATATTACTGATAAAAGCATATTTTTTAAATCTTAAGGGAGGCGCAGAATAGAAAAAAGTAATAAAAGCAGTTATCAGGACAATAAGAAATAATTCTAAGCTTATGAGCCAAGAGAGGATTAATGAACTGGAATAAAGTATGAATGCAAAAATTATTGCCACCTTTTTTGATATTCTACCCGAGGGTAATGGCCTGAATGGCTTATTGAGCTTATCGATCTCTAGATCGAAATATTGATTGTTCACGTTGGAAGCGGCATTGAGGATTGCTGCTGAAAAAGCGCCCATCAAGCAACGGATATCGGGGATAACTCCAGAGGCCATGATAAAGCCTGACAAAAATCCTACTATAGGCGCAATTAACGTAAAGGGACGGATAAGCTCTAAATAGATCTTTAGTCTATAGATCATAATGTTATAACAGGTTTAAGATTATTTACTTGGTATCTCCCTCTGAGAATATGTTTGATGGCTTTATCCTCCGGCCAGTGATTGCTATATCTACGCTTCTTACATCCTGGGTGTCTACCCGGAAAGGATTCTTTATATATTCGCCTTTACCTAATATTATTCCCGGCCCATTCTTTTTTATTAAATTTAATGCCTCGATATAAACTTCGCCCATATTCTTAGGGACTTCAATCTTATAGAAACCGGGTTTTTCTAACCTCTTTTTTGTTATTGTTATTTTATAAAGATTCGGCTTTTTTGAATTTTTATTTCCTTTTCTTTCTTCCTTGCTGGAAAAGCGAGGCGAAATCCGGTCCTGCACCGGATCCAAAACAAAAACCCGCATATCTATAAAACCATCTTTATAATCATTAAATACTATATTGCCTGAGATGGTAACCACAGGGCCCTTATAGGCCGACATAACAATGGTAGGTGCGAGTTTTAGTTGGTTTGTTTTTTCTATTAAAATAACCGAGAGATAAGAAAAAGATAAATATATAATTATTCCAAGGATAAGAAGAATACGCTTTGAAATATGAGCTTTCTTTATGGCCCTTTCAGCTCCCCATAAGAGTACGACAAAGATAACAGGCATGAACGAGATGAACATTTTTTCTTTTAAGATAATAGATATAGCCCCCGAAAAAATAACAATAAAAAATAAAGGTAATTCCTTTATGGATAGGAGAATTATCATCAGCAGCGGTATTGTTGAAATAAGCAGTGCGGGATACTTTAAGACAAACACTTCACTGATAGCTACAAACAATAACATAAATAGGAGCACAATGAGAGGAATTTGATTGATGTATTTTAATAATTTTGAGTCTAGCTTTATAAAATGACCAGTTACGTAGTCCATTTGTAATGGACTAAAAAAGCAGAAGAAAAAAGTATTCAAGACCGCGAAATACAACACTTTTGCATACTGATAAAAACCAAAGTGGTATCTATATCCAGCGAGCAGTGTTACGGGTATGAGAAGAAATGCGCCTTTCCACTTAGCCGACCTATACCTGGAACATTCAATGAGGAAGAATGTCAGCAGGAAAATAAAACTCCAGCGTGTCCATCCGCCAATCGCATTCTTATCGCAATCCATCAGGAAGCGTTCAATACCCGGTGTGTGAAAACGCCACGTCCACCAGCCCATGCCTACACCAAGATTTTCTAAACAATAGCAGATAGAAATAGTTACGACCAGGCCGCATACTAACATTGTAAAGAGCCTCTTCTTAAAATTATCAAACCTTAAGAGAATGCGCTCGGCAAAATACCAGCTTAGATAAAACGTAATCATCCAGCCGGCAACAACAGCCATGCTGTTCACAGCTACAGGAGTATTCTTAATTAAAAATACAAAATTCTGTACGGGCGAGGAAACAGAAAAATGCAGAATAAACTCTTTATAAAACATCATGGTAAAAGCAAGCAAAAAGAATATTACAGTAGTGCGAATTCCTTTTGAAGCATAAGAATGCACTATAAGCAAAGCCAATAAAACTACAGACGATATAGCGAGTATAATTATGTTCATATTAATATTTAGAATTTGTTCTTCTGACTGTGCCCCGGATACCTATTAAGATTATTTTGCACCGCGTATATTACAAGAAGATCTTCGTTAATAAAGCTTTTAACTGGTTTGAATCTTTG
>JAHJCJ010000028.1 GCA_018812825.1 Candidatus Omnitrophota bacterium | reverse complement strand
GTATTTAAGCATTTTTGCTCATAAAGAATAAATCTAAATAAAGCTGAGTGGTATTTTTAAGCACGTTATCTAATGAATATTCATTAGGCTCTAAGGTTGAGATAGCAAGTTTAGCAAATTCTTTTCTCAAATAAGGTTTCATTAATAACTCTTTTAACCTATCCCGTAAAGCTTGTATGTCGCGAGGTTTAACCAAATAACCTGTTTTACCATGTAAGACAACCTCACTGATCCCCCCGGTATCAGTAGCTACTACTGGCAGGCCCGCAACCATTGCTTCCAAAACAACAATCGGCAGGCCCTCCCATAATGAAGTTAAAACAAAAACATCTAAGCAAGATAGGATAGGGCCAATATCATTGCGCCAACCTGCTAAAATAATCTGCTTTTTTAAGTTAAGCTTATTTATTAAAGCGTAAACCTTTTTGCGCAAAACTCCATCCCCGACTAAAATAAATTTAACTCCGGGTAAATCTTTTTTAATAACACTGGCCAATTTTATAAAATCCAAAGGAGATTTCTGCGGCTTAAAACATGCGATCATGCCTACGACTAAATCTGCTTCGGATAAAGCAAATTCTTTTCTTATTTGGGAAGCCGCTGTTTTGTTTTTAAACTCTTCATAATTTATGGCATACCTTATTAACTTATATTTATCCTGCCTGCCGACTGCCCTCTGCAGGGCTTGTTTTCTATCCCATTGAGAAACTACGATTAATGCATTAGAAAAGTATGCGCAGAGCTTTTCCAGAAATAGGTAAAAATAATAGGCTATCCCTGCCTGATAATCATGAAAACTCCATCCATGGACAGTATGAATAATTATTCTGGCTCCAGATACCTTGGCCGCTAATCTTCCTACAATACCCGCCTTGGAACTATGCGTATGGACTATATCTATGTTGTTATTTTTTATAAAACGATATATAAAAATTAACGCCAGGATGTCTTTGATCGGCCTGATGGGTCGATCAAGAAACCTGCAACGTATTAATCTCAGACCCAGGATCTCTTCTGCCGCATCAACCAATACGCCATCGTAAGCAGTAAGAATATACGGATTAAATCTCTCCTTATCTAGCCCCCGGATAAGGCTTAAAAGCTGTTTTTGAGCCCCGCCTAGTTCCAATTTGGTGATTACATAAAGGATGTTGATTTTGCGACAAAAAGCCATTTAAATATTATATTACTTTTGGAGTTAAACCGCAAGTTTATTAAGGGGTTACGCATTTTATCCTACTGATTAGCAACCTTGGGCTTTATAATGAAATCCGGCGCACGGATTGATAAAAGTTTAAACAAAAAATTCTAGCGGGCAAGATTCTTGCTAATCTCCCAAAACAATACTCTGACTGGATAAATCCTTAATTAATTGCTTGATGCTAGTAAAAATGAAGCTTTTTATCCCAAGGCCAGAAGCGCTATTTACTAGCTCAGGACGATCATCGGTATAAAATACATTCTCCGGCAAAACGTGCAATACCTTAATTACCTTCTGATAAATTATCTTATTGGGTTTAATAGCGCCAATTTCAAAAGATAAAAATAGTCTTTCGAAAACATTAAAAACCGGAAAATTATCTTTAATATACCTATAATGTAAGATATTAGTATTAGAAAGCAGGGCAATACGGTAGTTTTTTTTAAGACAGTTAGCGATATGATAGACGGCGCGGTTTTTCGGACTAAAAAAGAAAACCTCGTTCCAAATAGGGACAAAAGACTCATACCCGAGCTTTAGATCCAATATATCTTTTGCTTTTTTATAAAATTCTTCGGCAGAAATTTTACCTTTTTCAAAAGAATTAGTCACGCCTGAATCAAATAAAAGCTTGAGTATTTCATCAGGGCCTTTACTACAAAAACTGGAGATTCTTTCTGCAGCTGGCCTTAAGTCAAAATCCACTAAGACATTGCCTAGGTCAAAAAGGATAACCTTTATTCTTGCCTCAGGCATTTGCTAATTACCCTTATCTGTGTTCTTCCTGAATAAATCCAAGAACCGATCTTCGTGCTCTTTATAAACATTCCATTTATCCAGCTCTACCTTTAACTCGCTGGCCTTGGAGATATCAAGGCGACTTTCTTCAAAAAGCTTTTCTATTTTTTCTTTTATCGAAACCGGCAATTTAGTAAATTGGCTTAAAGTTTTCTTGATTAACTCTACCTCTTCTTCACCAATAGGCGCAGATTGTCCAGAATTGCCAAGTTTCAAATAATCCAACAGCTTATTAATTTCATTTTCCATCGCTTGTGACTGTTCTTTCAGCGGCTGAACGTTTATCTGCATATTTAATATTTCCCCTAAACCAAGCAATACCGCAGCTGAAGCTTTAGGATTTTCAATCTGAATAGTGTAAAGGGGTATGCCGCCAAGCAGGCAAAATCCTTTCAGGCCTGCTTTCTTGGCCATACCCAAAAATAGGCCATTCATCCCGCTGATCTGACCGTCTTCTAGCACGCCAAAATTATACTTATTCAGACTTTCTTTTGTTTTCTGATCTGTTGCTGCAAACCAGACGCGCGCATCCTGAGTGTGATCGGTTGGCTGGGGTATAGAAGCAAAACTGACGATCATCTCTACACCTAAACCCTTGGCCAAATCAATAATTGTTTTTGCGTAACTATCCGCCTTAGCTAAATCCGGCTGGGCATTGCTTAAGAAAATAACCAAATCATTTTTTCCTGACCCCCCGCGTTTTGCTACAGGATTTTTCCAATAATAAAATTTCCCCTGCGGTAGGAGAGGAGTTTCTAAAATTCCAGATTGGATAACGCTGCCGGTCAAATAAAAAAACTCTTCCGGCTGAATCTGAGCAAACTCTTGAGCCTTCAACTCTTCGATTAGATAAGCTGCTGCCTTAAATGCTACCTCACCCATACCTGGCCAGGCAACAATAAGATACGGTTTCCTGAGTCGTGGTCTTTTAGATATTTTTAACATTTCCATATTTTCTCCTTTAAATGAGCACTAAACTTACGGAGTACGAAGGCACGAAGGCACGAAGTGCGACCTAAGTTTATGTGCGAATCAAACACCTTATATTTCTTATTCGGCGCAGTCCTTGGATGCTGTAAGCATCCAAGGATCATCCCGTCTAGACGGAAACATGTTTCATGATTAATTAAACTTATAATTATTTAAAAATGATACTAAAACCTGAGCGCCCTTATATAGATTGTTCAAATATGCATATTCATCTGCAACATGCGCACAACTCTCAGTGCCAAAACCCGTGGCCACAGCCGGAATATTCTTGAGCCTGAAGAAAGTTATTACTGTTGCCCCCTCCGAGCCGCTAATACGCGGGATAATCCTTAAATTCTTCATTGCGCAGGATAGGCCCTTAACCAAAGGATGGTCAGGGTTAATGCTATAAGGAGCCTGGATTCCCTCAATTTCAATTCTAAAATTACTAGTATATTTTGAGATGGTTCTTCTTAAGCGATCTAAAAACTCTTTCTCCGACACCCCCGGGAGGAATCTGAAATCTAACCCAAGCTCACACCAGTCGCTAACTACATTTACTTTATCTCCGCCGCTTATAGTACCAACATTAATTGTAGGTTGCCGTAAGTATTTGTTCTTCTTATAATTGATTCTTTGTTTCTTTAGATCTACGATTACCCTGGCTGCTATATCTATGGCATTAATCCCTAACCAGGGATAAGCGCCATGCGCTTTTCTACCTTTAATATAAACCTTAAGATGCATGAGGCCCTTTTGCGTAACAACAATTTCAAAATCATCCGCGTCTAAAACCACCGCAACATCTGGTTTTAAAAGATTGCGCTCAAGCAATGGTATCAGCCCTAAAGATGAGCCGCTTTCCTCATCAGCAGTCGCAGCAAAAACTAAATCATAATCGAGCTTAATACCTTCTTCAACTATTGAATTAATTGCTTCCAGGGAACTAGCCAAATTCCCCTTGCAATCTGTTGCGCCTAGACCATAAATCTTATCTCCAACAATCTTAGCATCAAACGGGTTCATTTTCCAGTTTTTACCGGCTGGAACAGTATCCAGATGCGGGGTAAGCAGCAATGATTTCTCATGTTTTCTTCCGCTAAGGGTAGCTAAAACATTAACCCTTTTATCACTGAATGCATAAGTTTTAGTTTTAAGACCTAATGCTTTTAAATAAACGTTAACAAAACCGGCAATCTTCTCCTCGTTTCCCGGAGGATTCTGAGAATCCAGAGAAATTAGCTTTTGAATTGTTTGTATCAGGCGTTTTTTATTGACCATGGATTGGGCAAATTTCACATTTAGGATTCTGCTTATGACAATAATCCTTACCAAGTTTTACTAAAAGGGCATGATATTCATTAAATAACCCTGCATCATTCTTAAGGTTCCGCATAAAAATATCCTGGGCCTGTTCATAAGTAATATCTTCTGCTAAAAGGCGGTGACGGTAAAAGATTCTTTTAGTATAGGTATCAATCACAAATACGGGTTTACTCAAGGCGTAAAGTAGGATAGAGTCAGCGGTTTCCGGACCGATCCCCTTGACCGCAAGCAATTGCTTACGTAAAATCATTAAATCTTGAGAGCCCATACGTTTTATATTTCCCGCATACATAGCAAAGAAAAAATTAATAAAATTCTTCAACCTTACTGCCTTAACATTATAATACCCTGCGCTTTTGATTAAACCTGCAAGCCTATAAGACGAAAGTTTAAAAATGCTTTCAGGATCTAAGATCCTTCTATTTTTAAGCCTCAGAATTGATTTCTCTACATTACCCCAATTAGTATTCTGCGTAAGAATCGCACCTACAATCACCTCAAAACTGCTATCAGCAGGCCACCAATGCTGAGGTCCAAAAACAGAGTATAGCCGCAAAAAAATGCGGCTTAACTTACGTTTCATACTTTCGCGTCCAGAACCTTTACTCTTCAAGGCAAGCATGGAGAATGGACGCTCAAGTATCCTGTTTTTGGGGCCTCCGGCTACGCCGGACTTTATTCCAAAAGGATCCATTATTTAAGCTCCAAAGGATTAATGCCGTAATAGGCAAAAATAGTATACGCAGTCCCTGACACTGAGCCAGTATGTTTACCTTTTGGCGTCATCCAACCATGCCCAGTATCTACATAACCCTGCGTGGCATAAGGCAAACATCCTTCACCCTGACCAGACGGAGAGGGACTAGAGATAATCATATTTCCTAACTGCCCCAGATAATTATCCGCCTTATCCTGATAAACAGCAGCTTTATCTACTCGTCCGTTTTTAAAATAATAATCTGCCATAATCTTAAATGACACAACCATCTGAGCTGTCCATTCGCTTGAAACCACGCCTCCCCGGGAAACATGGTGTTGTGGCGCGAAATCAAAACCTTGAATTTTAACTACTTGGCCTCCTGGCCGATTAAAATTAACCTCTACCATACAATTCTCCTCAACAAACTCCATAATTTTATCCGAGTCCATGCCTAAAGTCTTAAGCTTGGCCGGGCCAATGGCAGCGATTGACCAGGCATAAGTATCTGTGGCAATAGTAGAATCACCTTTGCCGCGTTTAACCGGAAGGTCTTGTCTATCATAAGTATGCCGCACCAACCAGCTTAATGTTTTTTCCGCTGCCTGCTCATATTTGTTCATATTAGTGACTCTAGCGAGCATTTTATAAAAAGCATAGGCGTCCAAATGGTGCTCTGTAGAGTACCAGCTCATTTTCGGCCCTCCTCGAATGCCGTTATCGGGATCGGAACTTTGCAACTGGATTATATTCTGGGCGATCTCTTCGGCTATTCTCAAATATTTTTTATCACCAGTTGTCTGAACATACTGGATAATGGAAATCCCTAGCCAGATATTTGGCCCACAGTGCAAGACAAACTCCGCCGGAGAACCGTCATTAACATAATAAGCATTGAGAAACCATCCACTTTCCCGCTTGGCATCATTAGCAAAGAAATCAAGAATCTTCCTTGCGCGCACAAAATCTGCAAATTGCATATAAACCTGCACAAGTAGGGACTGATCATAAAGAAATGCCCAACTGGCAATATCCTTATCTCCTTCAAAACTCATTACTAAACCCGTACGCGGATTCTGACGAACCTTAAGCCATTGATACATTTTATCCAAATTCGCCTTCTCTAGAAGCACCTTTTTAGTCTCAAGGCGCAGCGATTCTGCCTGAATTGCCTTCTCATTTAATTGCAAGGCAGCCAGCTTCGCCTGCAAAAGATCTCTTTCCTGGGCCAGTTTCAGAATTACGCCATTCAAATCTTTGGTATTATCAATAACAGCAGGAACCTGTTCGCTTTTTATTTCAGTAGCAGATTTAATTTGTAAGGCCAGCGATTCAATCTTACCTTGCAAAGCTGTTCTTTCCTGGGCTATCTGTTCTAAGTGCTGCTTGACAAGTTTGTAATCTTGTAATACGCCGACGAGTTCCTCAACGAGCATCTTATTCTTATGGGTCAGTTGTATATTTGAATAGGCGCCAAATCCCAAGAATAAGCTTAAGATAACAATAGATAAAATCACAAGGGGTAAAAATAGTTTTCTTGCCCAGGCAAAACGTATAAGCATATAATTCTGCCGCGGGTTGATCTTTTCATAGTCCAGGCCCAGCAGGTAACGGTTTGATAATCCGCCAATTTCTTTGATCCAGGCCAAAAAAACCAATGCGTATACTGAATTGCCCCCCAGCGGCATATCAATCTCTATGGTGAATTTAACTTTTTTTTCTTGGATTAACCTGATGAACTCGGGCGAAAGATCATTTACACAAAGACAGATACCACCGTGTCCGATATTATTAGTAAACCCCTGGATCCAAGGAGAAAGAGGCTGTTTGCCATCTAAGCTCTCTAAACGAAATTGTACCGGTAAAACAGTATCCAGGCGGATATATTTTCTACGCTCTGCGTCTAAATTATTACGTTTGCTAAACATAATTTCTATCTTTCATTAAATTTAATAGTTTACATATATTATCCTAACCAGATTCTCTTACGAAATCAACCCTATATTGCTAAACTATTTCCAGTTCCACGATATTGTCAACCTTAAATACACGCTCCTCTTTTCTTAAACAACAGAAGCCAATTAAATATTTATTTTTTGTATCCTGTCGGATTTCCCTGGGAACCACCTCTCTTAAAGAAATGCCTGCGCCCTTTGTAGACAAATATTTTATCTTTAGATGTGCCTTTAAATTAATCGCTTTCTCAATTTGGGATACCTTTAAGGAAGCGGAGCTTTCCAAAAACCCCGGATTAAAAGCAAAAAGATTGAAAAAATCGTTAAAATCTATAATTCCTTTTTCCTGACACATATTTTTGAACCTATTAAAAACTTCCCAGGCCATTTCCACGTCGGAAAAAGCACGGTGTTGCTGCCGGGCTTTAACCCCTAGTTTATCGGCGATAAACCAAAGCGCATATCTTTGCTGGTTTGGCATAAGGCGTTTTGCAATAGTCAATATATCAAAGGCGGCATGTCCGGTTAATACCGGCAGGCCAATAATCTTTAACTCATTGTCCAGAAAACGCAGGTCAAATTCTACATTGTAGGAACAAAGATAGCTGCCTTGTATAAAATCCAAAAACCTAGGCATAATTATCTCTATACCTGGGGCATCCTTTAACATTTCCGGAGTAATTTTGTTTACTGCAAAGGCTTCCGGAGAAATTTCTCTTTCCGGGTTAACTAACACATCAAATTCAGCGATTCTCTCTTTACCTTTAACCCTTAAACCAGCCAACTCAACTATGCGGTCTCCGGAAGCAGGATTAAGCCCGGTAGTTTCGGTGTCAAATATGGTAAACTCTACTTCGTCAATATGTTTAAGCATCTCTGGTAGCAATATAAGCAGAAATCCACCGCTTTGGCTTATAAGAAAGTTTTACTTTGCGTAAATTATCCAAACCCGAATCATCCATAATATTAATATAGGTATAATCTTTTAGCCGTGCACTAAACCTACGGAAAATAAACTGCGCCAATCCCTTAATAGAAAGATCTGTTATCTCATAAAGTATGCAAAATGTATCATTATTTAATTTATAGCCGAAAGTAAACCCTTCTATCCGCTTATCAACCTTAACTACTATGCCTTCTAAATCCAGTTGTTTATAATTAGATAATGCTTCTTTAATTACTTTGTGGTTATCCTCAAGCATAGCGCAATAAAGATCTTCATCGCAATGCACTTTACGCCCTTCTAACCAATTATTAAATAAACTTAAACAATCAGCTTCATGCTTTAACTTGAACTCTGATACTTCAAAATTATAATGTTTAACAAAATAGTTGTATGAAGCGCGCTGAGACTTCAATTTATTTCCCTTTAAAAAAGCTAGATCGCTTCTTAAACAAAGATAATCCGGGTATTTCTGATGACACAAATAACCTAAGGCACAATAATATTCTATGTCTTCCTGCCCAATATTTTCAATGCGCGAGATATCTTTATTTTTGTTAATACTATCCATAATTGTAAATGCCTGTTCTATGGCCCGGGGGTGTCGCTCTTTTTCTAGCGGAGGAAGATACATGAAGCAGCCAATCTTATCGCGGAAAAATATGCACAGGCTGCTTTCAATTAAAACCCATTGGATATCAAATATAGCCCGCCAAATATAGGTATTAGCAAAAGAGAAAGCTGCCAACTCATGCCTAGAAAAGGAAAGATACTTATTAAATAACCCCTGGTCTCTTAAGGTCAATTTATTTAATTTCATGTGGCAACCTTAATTCAGCAACTTCTCTTACCTCTTCATAGGCCTGGATAATCTGCGGGTTATCCTTAAACATCTCTAACTGCTCCTGAGAATTAAGATAAACGGAAAGGTAGGAAATATAATCCTTGGCCTCCTGGCTATTTATTTTTTCGCTAACATAAGGACAATTTAAATCAACAGTCAAGAGCACTTTATCATTGCGCAAATTAATCAAAAAAGGATACAGCTGACATTCAAATGGCCGCATATTGTAAATCCTGCATCTATTATCTAGGCTGTCTAGAAACGGACAGATAAAATCTGCGCCATTGGGATTAGCTATAGGTTGTATGCGACGATCAATAGAAAGAGAGGCGATAGGAATGCCTTTTTTGTCTAACAACGCTTGAATCTCCTCATCCAGAAGACAGGGACTCCATACGGAATCGGCTTGTTTAAACCGGCAACAACCCTGGCATTTAAGGCAAAACTCATGAGGAACAAGCTGTTTAATCATTTTACAATACTCCCTAATTTAAGCTTCTTCTCGGGACTAATGATAGCTAAGATGTTTTCATCAGAACCGGCCAGAATCATCCCCTGACTTTCTACTCCGCGCAAGACTACTGGTTCAAGATTATCTACCAAAACTACCTGTTTGCCCAAAAGCTCTTCCCGAAAATAAAAATTCTTGATTCCTGCAACCACCTGCTTCTGCCTATCCCCTAAATCCAGTGTCAAAATTAATAGCTTATCTGCATTCGGATGATCATTAACTTCTTTTATCTCTGCTATTCTTAAATCCAGCTTTCTAAAATCATCAAGAGTAGCCATTTTCTCCTCCTAGTCCATAATGGCATACCCGCGCAGTTTTCGCCACGGGCCAAACACCAGGTACCTCAAAACTTTAATTCTACATAAAACTCGAGCTGAAATGCATTATTTGCCGAACCATCACCGCGCACATAAGGACTAAATAAACTTCCTCCTGTATCATCGCGTTTTTCTTTATAAAACTTCCCCGGAATAAAACATCCTCCTAGAAAACCAAGGCTCATATGTTCGCCTGCTTTATAATCAATATAAATATCTGTTTCATAACCTAAATCCCGGGAAAGATATTTACCTTTGCCGTTTAAAGTTCCCACCGGACGGTTAAATGCGCTTAAATAATACCCATACAGGCTTAGGCAAAGTTTTTCTGTAAGATTATAATCAAAACCAACTGAAGGCATAATCAGGTTTTCAAAATCACCAGAAGAAAACATGCCTGGTCTCGGGACTCCATAATTTAAACCATATCCGCCGCCCATAGCTACAATAGGAAGCATATCTACATTACTACTACTTATTGTATCCCCCAAATTCATATTCGTGGGAGAACAATAGCTAAAGGCACGATTTTTGCTTCCAAGATATACGGTATCACCGTTTTCTGCCATATCCGGAGTTACTTTATTCCCGGAGCAAAACAAAAATTGTAATTCAGGAACAAATTTTTCCAAGGTATAATTTACCCCAGAGTAAAACATGTAGCCAGTATGCTGAATATCCTTATAAGCACTATCCTGACTCTGGGCATACCCG
>JAHJCJ010000027.1 GCA_018812825.1 Candidatus Omnitrophota bacterium | reverse complement strand
TCTTCCCTATCGAAAGAGGTTTACAATCCGAAGACCTTCATCCCTCACGCGGCGTCACATAGTCAGGCTTTCGCCCATTGCTAAATATCCTCGACTGCAGCCTCCCGTAGGAGTCGGGGCAGTGTCTCAGTCCCCATGTGGCTGACCACCCTCTCAGGCCAGCTACCCGTCAAAAGCCTTGGTAGGCCATTACCCTGCCAACTAGCTGATAGGACGCGAGCTCATCTCTAAACAAAAACTCTTACGAGCCTTCTTTACTTACAACTTCTTATGCAGCTATAAGCACATCGGGTATTACCCTCGCTTTCGCAAAGCTATCCCCGACTTAGAGGTAAATTACTCACGTGTTACTCACCAATCTGCCGCTATATCATTTTTCCTTCAACAGATCAGCCTTACGGCTTCACCATCTCAAGAAAAATGTATCGCTCGACTTGCATGCCTAATCTACGCCGCCAGCGTTCACTCTGAGCCAGGATCAAACTCTCCGAAAATATTTTATCCGGAAAAGTGCCGCCATAGGCGGCCTCTCCGAAAAAATCTTAGGAAAATTATGCATAATGGCTCTAGTGATTTATTTAATTTCTAACCTCATGAAATTGACCTGTATAAGTTTAACTTATACCGGCCTCGCTTGGCAATTCAATTATCAAAAGAGCTAAATGTGCCGTCTTCTACTAGGCACCCGGGCTATTTGATGGCCCGGTGTTTCGCTATGTGCGAAACAAAAGAAAACGCCCAACAAACCGTCGGGACGTCAAATTTATAACTACGCCCTATTTGTCGAATAATGATTAGCTACTAGATTGTCAACTGCGATTTAATTATTTTCACAATAATTTGTCCCTCTTGTAAGGGAATGTTTATTTTATTACAAAACCTTGATTTGTCAAGAACTTTTTTGTAATATTTGTATTTAAACTAAAGCATAAGTTGTTAGTTTTACAGCAGCTTAAGAGCCTTCGCTTTATAAGTTATCCACTACTTTTAAAAAGGCATCCACGATCTTTGGGTCAAACTGCGTGCCACTATTGCACTTAATCTCTAAAATCGCCTCTTCCTTCATCAGGGGGATCTTCCTATAAGAACGCGCTGAACGCATAGCCTCATAAGAATCAGCCACATGAATTACACGCGCACCCAAAAGTATATCCTCGCCCCTCCTGCCTTCCGGATAGCCTGAACCATCATAATGCTCATGATGCTGCCTAACCAAATCTACTACACCGTTTAAGAAAGTAAGAGGTTCTAGAATCTGCGCGCCAACAGTAGGATGTTTTTTAACCTGTTCCCACTCTGATGATGTAAGCGCAGAAGTCTTAAGCAAAATACTGTCACTAATGCCTATTTTACCCAAATCATGCAACTCACAAGCCTGGCGGATCAATTCAATATCTTTAACCGGAAGCTTAAGCTGATTGGCAATGGCTACTGCATAACGCGCTACATTCTCTGAATGGCTATGCGTGTAATGATCACGTGCGTCAATTGCCTGGGCCAAAACCCTGATAGTGCGCATATACGTAGAGCGCAAATCCTCATAAAGCCTGCTTAAATTGCTCGTAGAATCTTCAATCCTTTTAGCCAAAAGCGTATTCTGCTTCTCTAAAGCCTGGTTATTTTCTTTGAGCCCCTGTACCATCTTACGACCAGCTGCTAATAACATATGCAACTTAATACCTTTTTCCACGACAAATTTTAATTTATCTGTTTTAACCGGCCAACCTAAAGTTTCAAAAACCCCCACTTCCGCAAACTGGTTGCTTTGCCCCTCCACTTCTACCTCAAGCAAAACAACTATCACACAATCAGAATCAACTTTTTTAAGCTCACCGATCATTGAAAGAATATCCAGATCCGGTATAGCATATCTTATAATAACTAAATCACAGATATAATGCTCTAAACTCACTACGCCTGCCTGAGCAGTAGATTCTGTAGTAAGAATATAATCTCCTAAATTGGACAACTGTTCCTTGATTTTAATAATATAAGACTTATCATCGCAAATAAAAAGTATTTTACCTTGAACAGCCATAATTACTCCTCTGTAGTAATTCTTATCGCTTCATCCAAACTAATCAAGCCTTCTTTAACTTTAAGATAAGCATTATCACGTAGTGTTTTTATCCCTAAATGCTTAACCGCGTACTTCCTGATTTCATCCATTGGCTTTCTACAAATAATTATATCCCTTATGGCATCATCAATCAAGATAGTTTCTGATACTGCGACCCTCCCGAAAAAACCAGTGTGGTTACAATATTCACAACCTTGCGCAGTATAAAGCTTGGCCTTACCGCTAAAACATTTTTTTTCTAAGAAATCTTTTGGTATATCTATCGGCTTGCGACATTTAAAACAAATTTTACGCGCCAGGCGCTGGGCGCAAAGCATGATTAAACCAGAAGCCAATAAAAACGGCTCCACACCCATCTCAATAAGACGGGCAATGCTTGAGATAGCATCACCAGTCTGCATCGTAGAAAGAATCAACTGTCCGGATAGGGCCGCTTTAACAGCGATATCCGCAGTCTCTGAGTCTCTGATCTGGCCAATCATAACCACATCCGGGCTCTGCCGCAAAATAGAACGTAGGCCACAAGCAAAATCCAAATCTACATCCGGATTAACCTGTACCTGGGAAACCCCATCTATTTGATACTCTACAGGATCTTCGATCGTAATAATATTCTTTTCCGAAGTATTTAAATGATTTAATACGTAATAAAGCGTATTAGATTTATTTGAATCAGCAGGCCCGCTAACCAGTATCATGCCAGATGACCTTCCCGCAGCTGCCTTTAAAATAGCAATAGAAACTTCGGAAAAACCCAACTCATCTAAACCTATCCCAAACTTACTTTTATCTAAAGCATGCAAAACAAATTTTTGTCCAAAAGTTGTAGGAAGGCTAGAAACCCGAAACTCCACCTCCCGGTTACCTGCCCTTACTTTAAATTTGCCGTCTTGAGGAATACGGCTTTCAGTAATATCCAAATCAGAAATTATTTTCAACCTAGCTAAAATTGAATTCTGGTTTATCTTGGGCACTCTTAAAACATCCTGCAGTAACCCATCCACGCGGTATCTAATACGCAGACAGTCAAATTCCGGATCAATATGTATATCTGAAACGCTTCTATTTAGAGCATTAGCCAAAACAATATCAACCAACTCCGCAATAGGTGCCTGGCTATCCTGAAAAACATTAGGTAACTCAATCTCGCTAGCTTTATACAATTTTAATTTACTATTCGCATCTAAGCTGTGAGTTAAGGCGGATTCATTAGGCATGCTTTGCGAATCCTTGTTTTCTTTACCATATTGGCTCTCAATAGCCCGCGTAACCTCATCTTCAGAATTAAAAACAATGACCATATTGCCCTTGCCAAAGGTATCTAAATCATCCAAAGCAAAAATATTTAGGGGATCGGAAGTAGAAACAATAAACCTATTGCCTGTTCTTGCTAAAGGTATAGCATTATAGAGCCTAGCTATACGCTCTGGGAATAAGTTGATAATCTCTATATCAAATTTAAATTTGCCTAAACACAGAGTAGGCATATAGAGCCGCCCTAAAAACAAGCTGGATAGGGCTTCCTCAGTAATAATCTCCTCATCAAGAAAAATCCTTCTTAAGGGCAGGCCTTTTGCCTTCTGTATATTTAAAGCGTGCTCAAACTGCCCATTGGTTATATGGCCGCTTTTAAGGAGTACCCCGATTATATCCTCTTTTAGTGAATACATCTTCTCATTCCCTATTTGATATACTCCCGACTCATAGACTTCGTCGGGACTGCGCCGAATAAATACTGTGTGGTGCTTGATTCACGCATTGACTTATGTTCACTTCGTTCCATAAGTCAAGTGTTCATTCAATCCGGCGCGGATACACGCAGAACCTCTTCAATCGTAGTCTGGCCTTTTAAGACAACACCCCATCCTGCTTCGCGTAAAGTCTGCATACCTTCAAGGCGCGCCTGCTGTTTGATAGAATACTCCTCTGCACGGTTTAAAATTAACTCGTGAATCTTATGACTAAATTGCAAGACTTCGGCAATTACGGTTCTTCCCGAATACCCAGTATTAAAACAATACCGGCACCCCTTTGCTTTATAAAATTGTAATTTATTAATCTTATGTACATCTAGTTTCAAATTTGCTGCCGCTTCTTTATTAAGGGTGTAGGCCTCTTTACAATACGGACATACCTTTCTGAGTAGCCTCTGAGCCATAACACAGACCAGAGATGAATTGATTAAATAAGGTTCTACCCCCATATTTACAAGTTGCGACACTGCGCCTGCAGCCGTAGTAGCCTGCAAGGTTGAAAAAACCAGATGTCCTGTAAGGGCGCTTTTAATAGCTATATCTACGGTTTCATAATCAGGGATTTCTCCGATCATAATAATATTGGGGTCCTGGAGCAATGTAGAACGCATGCCGGCGGCAAAACTAAACCCAATCTCCGGCTTAACAGTAACCTGATTTACTCCTTCAAGCTGAAATTCAACAGGGTCCTCAATTGTAACGATATTTTTATCCAAACTATTCAAGGATTTCAATACCGCATAAAGCGTAATAGTTTTACCGCTTCCAGCCGGACCACAAACTAAAATCATCCCATGGCTAAGGCAAGAGACCCTGGCTAATATCCCCAGGCAATAATCACTAAACCCCAGTTCTTTAATATCTAAACTTACCTGCGCTTTATCCAGTATGCGCAAAGCCGCTTTCTCGCCATAGCTGGTTGGTAAAATAAAAATATTAAAATCAACCTGGCGGCCAAGAATATTTGTTTTAAAACATCCATCCTGGGGGATACCATGTTCGGCAATATCCAACTCCGCCATAACTTTAATGCGCGAAACTATTGGAGCATGCATATCCATAGGAAATACATCCTGCTCCTGAAGCAGCCCATCAATACGAAAACGTATGCGCAATTTATTATCAAGCGGCTCGATTAAAACTTCAGAAGCCTTCTTTTTTATAGCCTCCTCCAAAACCATATTAGTAGCTTTAATTGCTGGAGCTTCACGGCTAATACGCTCAAGCTCCTGTTCACTAAAGAACACCTCTTTTTTCCGCTTGACTATTTCAATGGAAGATATTAGTTCTCTAACCAAATTGTCAATATTTACCTTAGCGGCAGCAGAATAATACAAGTCGATAGCTTGATTAATATCTTGAAACGAAGAAATTATGGGGTTTAATTTTAAACCACGGAATTCCCGTAAACTATGAATAGCTAATATATTCAATGGGTCTGTCATTGCCAAATTAATAGAATCCCCTTCTTTAGATAAAGGAATAATTTGATAAAGGCGGGCAATATCAGCGGGAATTATTTTTACGATGTCAGAATCAATCTTGAAGCATTTTAAATCAAATAAAGGCAAAGCTAAGCTCTTGCTTAAGGTATCTGACAACTGCGCCTGTTTTATAAACTTAAGTTCTACAATAATATCGCTAAGCTTGCCGCCTCTACCTGCCTGTGCCTTAAGTGCCTGATCAAGCTGGCCCTCAGTAATTAGCTTATTATTTATAAATATTTCGCTAAGGCGATCCTTAATTGATAACATATTAAGGGTGGTTAGTAGATATTAAGTAGCATATAGGGCAACCTAAATACTAAATGCTAATTCCTGCCTGCCGACAGGCAGGATACCTACACTCACTCTTTGTTCTTATAATATTTCTCAATCGCTCTCTTGATATCAGAGGAAGTAGAAACAAAGGCCTGCACGCTGCATCCGCTAAGCAGCTCCACATCATCAATAGCCTGCATATTTAAAGGGTTGGACATGGCCAACGTAAGGTTGCTGCCGATTTTATCAATTGGCACAAGCAAATACTGCCGGGCCAGCCTGCAGGGGATAATACTGGTTATCTCCGGACTTACATCATAATTACTTAAAGACAAATAAGGAAAACCATATTGCGCAGTTAACGATTGAGCAATATCACCCTCTTTAACGTACCCCAACTCAACTAAGATCTCACCGATTAAACCACCCTTATCCCGCTGCACATTCAAAGCCTGGTCTAATTGCCCTTGGTTAATGATGCCCTGATCAAGTAACAACTCACCTAATTGTTTATTATTAATCTTTCTAACTGCCATAGATATTATTGCTCCTAAATAGCCTCATGATGCCGGCTAAGAGAATCTTTCTCAATAACGATAGCAATCTGTTTAGAAAAAATATTCAAAAGCTCGATATCATTTTTGCTATATAGAAAACTCTCCCGCATATTGCCTATTCCCAGGACTGCCTTAACACCCCCCCTTAAGAATACCGGCATGGCCAGGCAATTCTTCAACTGAAATTTCTCCAAAAAAGCAACCGTGAGGTTATCGCTAAGTAAATTTTGTTTATCCAAAATCAAAAGTTTATTTAAATTTAACGCCTTGTTATAGATGTCCTCATGGGCTGATACATTTACTGACATTAAATAATCCGCCCCTGCGCCATCGGAAATTATCATCTCTAAAGAATCACTGTTTACTTTCTTAGAGAGTAAAAATGCCGTCTCAGAACCAGCCAATAACCTGGTACTTTCCACTATCATCCTCAAGAGATCGATAAACTCCGAGCCCTGGGCAATCAAAGAACTAATTTTTATTAAATTAGAAAAGATAAGCGATCTTTTTTGATTTTCCGCCTTAAGCCCATTAACCTGCTCTTTGTATTGCTTGAGTTCATCCATATTGACACGGATACGCCAAGTGAGCTGATTCAGGGCGTCAGCCAAAACACCCACTTCATCACCAGGTACAACAGTAAGTTTCCGGTTGATATCCCCGGCAACAATCAACTTGGCTTCCTTAGCTGCCAAGGCTAAACGGTCAAAAACTTTTTTGATTATTAAAACACCAGCCAAGGCAATAAAGACGCTAATTACAACAAGGGCAATAAGATTAATTTTATAGCCAAATTTAGGCAAAATATAATTTAAAACCAGATACAAACAAACTAAAAAAGGAAAAATATACATCAGCTGAAAAGCAAACATCAGTTTCCGCCCTAGGCTACAGCAACCAAAAGAAAAACGGTTTAATTTATATTTCACTAATCCTCCATATTAACATTTGTATATTAATTATACCCCTTAACCGTTTATATGACAATAGATTTATTACAAAGCAGCGCGGCAAGACCAGCTAAATTCTGCAAGTAAATCTTCTTTATTAATCCCCATATCAATAAAATCCCATGGCAGTACTTCCGAAGTTGATTTTCCCTTAAGATATTCCTGCGGGTCGATTCCTTGTTCAGAAAATGCCTCCTGCCACTTTAAGAATGAAAAATGACTAGTCCAGGCATCAAACCTTGCCCCTTTCCTATAAGCAGATAAAATAACCGCGCTTAATGACCTATCTCCACGAGAAAGTACTCCCTCCAAAAAACCCATTTCGAAGTTATGAAAATTTAATTTAAGCCTTTTGTTTTTACAATGAGACCTTAAATAATTCTGTTTTTCTTTAATCACGGAGATGGGCTCCATTTTCAACCACTGCAAAGGCGTATGCGGCTTAGGGATCAAAGGGTTTATGCTGATATTAATCTGGGCTGCTCCCCCTTTTATCTTTTTCTTAAGCTCTGATGCGGCTTGCGCAAAATTGATTATTCCTTCTAAATCCTCTTCCCTCTCACCAGGTAAACCAATAAGAAAATATAATTTTAAATGTTGATAACCCGCACGATAGGCCTCTTCTATGGCCTTGAAGAAATCATCCTCCGAGAAATCTTTAGCTAAGACCTGACGTAACCTTTGCGTTCCTGCTTCAGGCGCAAAGGTCAAGCCGGTTTTTTTTATTTTAGCAATTAGAGTAGATACATTGCCTAATAATGCCTTAGCTTTTAGCGAAGGCAATGACAAATTTACCGCCCTCTCTTTAAAACTTGCGGTCAGCTCAGAAACCAGTTTTTCTAAACCAGGATAGTCGCTTACAGACAACCCCGCCAAGGATAATTCTTCATATCCGCTGGAAGCATAAGCGCAATTGGCCAACGTAACTACCTTCTCCTTGCTTCTTATCCTTAAGGGGTAATATTGCGATCTAGCTTGACAAAAACGGCAGCGATTAGGACAACCGCGCATAATCTCTAAGGTAATCCGGTCATGAACTGTCTGAACATAAGGAACCATCCAGCGGCAGGGGAAATAGGCAGAATCAAAATCATCTATTACGCGTTTCTTGACTCTTAAAAGCAGTCTTTTCTGCCAGGTTTGAATTTCTACCCCAACAGGTTTTGGCACAAAAGCAACAAGCTCCCTGGCATCATTATATTCTGCGGCATAAAGCGAAGGCGCATAAATACCTTCTATTTGGGACAATTCAAGTAAAAGACCCACCTTTGTCAATCTACCGCTTCTATAATCATCCTTATATTTGCGGTATAAATTCAGAACCTCTACGACTGCTTCTTCAGCTTCCCCTATAATGAACAGATCGAAAAACTCAGCCATAGGTTCCGGATTAAGCGCACAAGGCCCTCCTGCAATAACCAAAGGATAATGGTAATCCCGTAATGATGATTGAAAAGGCAGGTCGGCTAACTCAAGAATGCTTAAAACATTGGTATAGTTTAATTCAGAACCGAGAGAAAAACCCAGGATATCAAAACCGATCAGCTCTTGATTTGACTCCCAGGAAGAAAGACGGCAGTTACTGTTCTTTAAAGCAGCCTCCATGTCCGCTTCCAAAGCAAAAAACCTCTCGCAGACTACATCAGGAATATTATTCAAAACACCATAAATAATGCGCAACCCCAAATTACTCATCCCTATTTCATATAAATCCGGAAAACCTAACGCAAAACTTATTGCACATGAGCCAAAATCTTTTTTACAAACATTCCACTCATTGCCCAAGTATTGCCCTGGACGATGTACATTTAACAATAGATCTTCAACCATAGCCTAAAACACACTCCTAGTGCGGTCAATATTTGCTAAAATTCCTAAAGCAATAAATGTAACCAGCATGCTTGAACCACCATAGCTCATTAACGGCAAAGGCAGGCCAACCACTGGTGCTAAACCCATATTCATGGCGATATTTATAAACACCTGCAATGCCAATAAAAGAGATATGCCATAAGCAAGCAGCCTGCCAAAAGAATCTTGTGTCCTTTGGGCAATAATAAAACCTTGACGGATAATCAAATAATACATAAGCAGAAGCAGGCTGCTGCCCCAAAAACCCCACTGTTCAGAAAAAGTGGCAAAGATAAAATCCGTATGCGACTCCGGCAAGAAATATAACTGGCTCTGCGTGCCAGATAGCCACCCCCTTCCCAATAGTCCACCGGAACCTATAGCTATGCGCGATTGAATTACCGTATAACCTGCCCCTAACGGATCAATGTTTGGATTCAAAAAAACAAGCAGTCTCTGCTTTTGATAATCGCGCAAAAAATGCCAAAAGAAAGGCAAGGGGAGAATGAGAATAAATATTAATGTTAAAATATATTTTAACCGGACATTAGTTAAATATAGTAAGGAAACAAAAACCAAAAGCAGCATTAATCCGCTGCCTAAATCCGGCTGTTCAATAATCAGAAACATAGGGACAGCTACAAAAATAAATGGCAAGATTATACCGTTAAAAATACCGAATTTTCCGGATAAAAGTGAAATATCATCTGCTGATTTACGGCTAAAATACCGTGCCAAGAATATTATAACCGCCAGCTTTGCAAACTCTGAAGGCTGAAAATTAAACCAGGCAAACCTCAGCCAGCGCTGCGCGCCAAGCCTGATAATCCCCAGGGCAAAAACTAAGAAGAGAAAAAATATGGCCAGGCCATAAATTAAATAGTTAGCGTCCCAAAGTTTACGATAGCTAAACTGCGACATAATAAAAAAACAGGCCAATCCGATTATTAACCATAGCATCTGACGCTTATGGATATCCTGCCAGGGAGTTCCTTCTTTTTGATAGGTACTGCTATAAATGGACAAAACTCCTAAGCTGGAAATAATCAACGCAAGAATCAAGATTCTAAAAAATGAATTTCTCATATAAGCCCATGGTTGTTTATTGCCTCTATAATCTGCCTGGCAACGACACTGGCAGCATGTCCCGGTCCACCATTTTCTAAGAAAACACAAATCACATATTTTGGCTTATCATATGGGAAAAATCCGGCAAACCAAGCGTGGGTTGCCCCGCGAGATACCTGGGCAGTGCCGGTTTTCCCAGCGACCTTAACCGGAAGCCCAGACAAAACATTTCCCGTACCCCTGGCATCAGAAACAACTGCGCGCAGGCCACGACGAATAATTTCAAAAGTGCTTTTCTTAATAGCTACCCGAACCAGCTTCTTCTTTTTTGCTGAAAGGTCCAAAGTTCCAACCGCTTTAATAATATATGGGCTAGGTAAATACCCGCCGTTAGCAAACACAGCCATCATATTAGCAGCCTGCAAAGGAGTAACTAAACAATCACCCTGACCAATACTTAAATTAGCAGTATCCCCATCAAACCAGTTCTGGAATTTATTGATTTTTCTCCATAATGGAGAAGGAATAAAGCCGCTTGTCTGGTAAGGAAGTTCAATTCCCGAACTCCTACCTAATCCAAATCTTAAAGCGTAATCATGAATATTTTGAGCCCCCAAAAGCAAACCTGTTTTATAAAAAAATATATCACAGGAATGCGCAATGGCCGAAACGATTTCCTGTACGCCATGCACATCCCAACAGGAATACCTCCTCTCTCCTACCATGGTCGATCCACGGCAGAGAAAACTAGTAGAAAGTTTTATCTTTTTCAATTCCAGTCCTGCACTGGCTACGATTACCTTAAAAATAGATGCAGGCGGATAGCTAGATGAAATCGCCCGGTTAATTAACGGAGAATCAGAATTATTAAATAATCCCATAATTAGCCTGGTGCGCTTACTTACAAAAACCGCGGGGTTAAAATTAGGGTAATTAGCTAATGCCAGAATCTCGCCGCTTTGAGGATCCATTAAAACTATACTCCCCTTTCGTCCGGATAGGCTTTCTTCTGCAATTTTCTGAATCTTAAGATCCAAGGTCAGCTGAATATTCTTGCCATTACGCGGGGGCTCAAAACCCATGACACGCATAAATTTTCCCCGATGGTTTACCTCAACGGATGAGCCACCCTCTTCCTGGCGTAAATAATAATCATATTTTTCTTCCACCCCGCCAAAACCTACAATGTCTTTAGTCTTATATCCATAATCCTCCAGCTTAGTCAACCGCCAACGGTCAATTTCATTTACATAACCAATAACGTGAGAAGCCAGCGACCCGTAAGGATAATGCCGCAAAGGCCTGGGCTGAATAATAATACTAGGCTCTTCTAATTTATATTCTCCCAATAGAATCGCCTTTTTAAGATCAATATTACTGGCGACAGTAACCGGGATACTTGAAGAAAAATAATTATTTCTAAAAGCAGCCTCTAGCTCTTTAACTCCAGTACCCAATATGCGGCTGGCCCCAGTTATAATGCGGTCAAGCTGGCCTAACTCTTGAGGTAAAACCAAAACGTCATAAGAAATTTTACTATCAACGATAATATCACCATTACGATCCAAAATATTCCCCCTAGCACCTGATTGCGCTATCAGGCGGATACAATTACTATCGCTGAGCCTACGGAATTTAGCGCCTTGGAATAAATTGAGATTCAATAATCCGGCAAACAAAACGCCGAACATTAAAATAATCGTAAGGTTTAAGATATTTTTTCTTACCATAGAAAATTGAACACCTCACGGGCATGCCCGTGCTACCTATATAGTCTGCCGAAGCGATTTCTTCATATTCATCCTCGTACTTGCCCGAGGTATTCTGCGAAGGCGGGATAAATTACCCGGCTATCTTTTTAGTAAGCTTAAAAATCAAAGGAGATAATACCACCGTATAAACCGAAGAGGTAAGCAGATTACGTAAAAAAATACTTGCCGGAATGTAATTGCCGGAATTCAAGCTTTGTATACCAATCACGGTATTATTTAATACAGCTATAATTAAAATTATGACCAAACGGACATAGCTATTCTCGGTAGAAATCTGAGAAGATAGGCGAAAGGTTAAATAACTCCACACACTGAAAGAAACCGTATTTATTGCCAGGACTGGAGGCAGAAAAGCATCTTTAAGCAATCCAGCTAAAATTCCTGATATCAATGCAATCTTAAAATTAAAATAAAAAACTAAAGAAACAGTAAAGATCAAAAGAAGATCCGGCTTAGTATTAAAGATGCTTAAGCATACCGGCCAACTTAATTGTAAAGTAGCCAGCATAATTACAGTAAATAAAATAAGCCACTTTTTCATGGGATAATAACCAATACCTCTTCAATGCTAGAAAACTCCGCCGCAGGCTTAACTACGGCATAACGGCTAAGACCGGAGAATTCTTTCCCTATATTTATCACCTTACCCACAAGTAACCCTTTAGGGTAAACCTGGCTTAATTCTGAGGTAATAATTATATCCCCAACCGCAATCTGCGCATCATCCGGAAGATAGCGCATAATTAAGTTGGCGCCAAGACAACCACTAATTAATCCTTCCTGGCGGCTGCGCTGCACGATACTCGAGATTCCCTGACTGGGATCGTTAACTAACAATATTTTACTACTATTCTCAGCACTCTCTGTTACTCTGCCAACCAACCCTTTGGTATTAATCACTGCCATGCCACGCCTAATCCCACTATATCTGCCTTTATCAATAATTACACTAGATGACCAACTGTCCGGAGAACGGGCAATTACCCTGGCAGCAACTAACCGCAAAGGAGATTTCTGTTTAAAGCTAAGTAGACTCTTAAGGCGGGTATTTTCCTGTTCCACCTCTCGCAAATCAAATAATATCCGGCGCAAATTTTCTGTTTCCTTATTCAACCGGCCAAATTCAACCATATTGCGATGATAGAAAATAATCCCTGCGCATTCACGTTTAAGCAAACCGATTAAAGTAAGATGGGGTTTAAATGTTTCTTGAACTGAATTCTTAAAAAAAGGCGAGAAAATATAAATCAAGAATACTGCGCAGGCAACAAGAATAAAATTGATTACTGTCTTACGAGGTAATTTAAACACATTTAGTTAGCAAGAATGGCTGGCTCTGCACCCGGCGCTTGTGTCACCCAACGCTAATATGAATTGTGTTGGTGTGGCCTCGCGGCCAATTGCGTCGATGTCCGCCAGGTGGCGGAAGTTAATTGCGCGTTTCGGTTTTTACCGACACAGTTACTTTCTTAAGATATTGAATTTCGCTAAGCACCCGGCCCGTACCGTTAGCAACCGCAGTAACCGGGTCATCGGTTATATGAACAGGCAGACCAGTCTCTTCAGAAATCAATTTATCTAACCCTCTTAATAATGAACCACCCCCAGCCATGACAATACCATGCTCAATAAGATCCGCGGCTAACTCCGGAGGAGTCCTCTCTAGTGATATTTTTGTAACTTCCAGTATGGCACGCAAAGGTTCCTGTAAAGATTCCCGGATCTCTTCACTGGTAATGGTCACGATTTTAGGTAATCCTGCTACTAAATCCCTGCCCTTAACCTCCATGCTCATCTCTTCTTCCAGTGGATAGGCTGATCCAATCTTTATTTTAATATCTTCAGCGGTACGCTCCCCGACCAAAAGGTTATATGTTTTCTTAAGATATTCAATAACCGACTCATTCATCTCGTCACCACCAATGCGGATAGACTTTGAAAAAACTGTCCCTGCAAGTGAGATTACCGCGATCTCCGTAGTTCCGCCTCCTATATCAATAATCATATTGCCAACCGGCTCCTGAATAGGCAAGCCTACACCTATTGCTGCGGCAATTGGCTCTTCAATCAAAAATACTTCCCTGGCTCCGGCGCGCTCCGCAGAATCTTTTACTGCCCGCTTCTCTACTTCAGTTATGCCTGAGGGGATGGCGATAACAATTCTCGGCCTAACTAAAACCCTACGGTGATGCACCTTTTTAATAAAATATCGAAGCATGGCTTCAGTAATCTCAAAATCAGAAATAACTCCATCTTTCATCGGTCTAATAGCGATGATATTGCCAGGAGTACGACCAAGCATACGCTTAGCCTCTTCTCCTACGGCTAGAACATGCGAAGTCCCCCGTTCAATAGCCACAACCGAAGGCTCGCAAAGGACTACTCCTTCTCCTTTTACAAAAACCAGGGTCGTAGCTGTCCCAAGGTCAATTCCCATATCATTGGAAAAAAGGCCCAAAACAAAATTAACCGCTCTTTTCAGCTGTTGACCAAATTTTAACATATATTCTCCTAAGATTAAGACAGTGAAGTGATTTTAACAGAGTTTAAACCCCTTGTCAAATAAAAACTTAACAAAACTTACATAATCCATAGGTGTGTACAATAAAAAATTAACTCCTTAAGAGGGTATTTAGTGCGGTTAAAAAACTGGGGAATGACTTACTGATACAACTAATATAGTCCAATCTTGAGCTGCCTTTAGCCGCTAAAGCTGCAACTACCATACTCATGGCTGTACGATGATCGCCAAAACTTTTAAGTTTAGTTCCGTTAAGGAACCCCTTGCCTTTTATAACTATATTTTCCAAGTCTCCGGATTTTATTAAGCGGATATCCGCCTGCATAGACTTTAAGTTTACAACCATGGAATTAATACGATCGGTCTCTTTAAACCTTAACTCCCCTGCTCCCTTAATTATAGTTCTGCCTTCGGCAAAACAAGCAGCTACCATAAGAACCGGTATTTCATCAATTAAAGAAGGTATCTCAGAGGGATTTACCACTGTGGCTTTAAGCTTTCCACTGATTACCGTAAGGTTACCCATGGGTTCAAAACTTTGTAGTTCATCACCCTTAAAAGGCACAACCTTTATCTTCGCCCCCATTCTTTTAAGGATATTAATTATCCCGCAACGGCTGGGATTAAGGCTTACGCGCTCAATAACAATTTTAGACCCGGGAATTATTATAGCTAAGACTGCTAAAAAAGCTGCTGAAGAAATATCCCCCGGTATTTGAATCTGACCTGGGCTAGTTAAACCTCTATCCGGCCTTAAAGTTATGCTATTTTTATTTACAGTTATATTTGCACCGAAAGCCTTAAGCATTCTCTCTGTATGGTCACGAGTGCTTATGCATTCAATTACGCGGGTTTTACCTAAAGCAGACAAACCTGCCAAAAGAATCGCAGATTTGACCTGCGCCGAAGCAACGGGCAGACGGTAAACAATGCCCTTGAGATTTCCTCCGCTAATAACCAAAGGAGGATACTCTTCGCCACCCCTGTCCTTTGCGGTAATCTTTGCGCCCATCAGGCGTAAAGGTTTATTTACCCTGGCCATTGGCCTAGCAGAAAGGTATTTGCCCGCGATAACTTTAGTTTTAAAACCTGCTCCAGCTAAAACACCTAAAATTAAACGCAAGGTAGTCCCGGAATTATTAACAAAAATTGGCTTACGTGGTTTCCTTAACCCTTGAGTGCCCCAGACTAAAACCTGCTCATCGCCACGCGTAATCCTCACTCCTAAAGCAGTCAGGACGCTTAAAGTGGCCAAGGAATCATCGTGAACAGGAAAGTTTTTTATGATGGTTTTACCGCGACTTAAGGCACTGATTATCAGCGCCCGGTGGGCTATGGACTTATCGCCAATAAGGCTAATTCTGCCACAGGGGATAAATTTATCCTTTACTACAAAAGGCTTCATTTCGCCTTTTGTACTACTAAATCATTTTCTTTAATTACATCTTTTAACTCTGCCACAAATCCTGCCGCAGACATTGATTCATGAACCTTTTCCACTTTTAAGTCTCCGACAACTTTACCCTCACGATATACTGAAAATTGATCCTCTATATTTATGCCATCTTTTTGCCCTAAGTTGATCACCGCAAAATTATATTCTTTATTTACTACCGTGACCTTGCCTTCCAAAGGTTTAACCTGAGAAGAATCTCCCTTTTTCTCCTTTTCCAATTCAGGGACAGGAATATTTATATTCTTTTCAGCTACCCTATTCTTCTCTTTAGGGGGATCAGAAACTTCGCTATTCACTACAACCTTACCTAGCTCTACGCCGGAAGCGCTGGATTCTAGATTCCTAATCTTAACCTCAAGCTCTGTTTTCTGCTGAGTAATAACCCTTAATTGCTCTTTGAGTTTCCTGCCGTCATTTTGAGCTTGAGTAAGCTTATTTTCTATATCTTGGCGCGAAAAATTTTGCTGTTCCATGTCTGCCTTAATCTGTTCCAATTCTTTTGATGCCTCCTGCCGCATTGACTTTTCTTTATCAAGCTCTTCGGTTATAGCAGTAATCCGGCCCTTAGTCTCCTGAAATTTAAGCATCAATTCCGAAACTTTTTTCTTAGAATCCTCCAGTTTACCCTCTGTAACGCGTTCACGGGCAGTTAACTCATCGACTTGGGCCTGCAACTTTTTGTTTTTTGTAATTTCAATTTGATATAGATATGCTACCCCCCCAATAAGCACAACAGAAATAAATATTATGCCAATTAAAGCAAATTTCAGAATAGCCCCTTTACGATTCATTTTACCTCCTTTATAATTTACTCGCGTTTGTTAAGCTTTACTATAACACTACTTACATATAAATCAAGTAAAAATTGAGCACCCATAATGATCTAGCGAAATCCTGGTGAGCAAAGCGGACAAGCATAATTCATTTCAAAAATTTATTTTAATAAAATCCTGAAACTCCTGCGGGATATCGCTTGAGAAATGCACAAACTTACCTGTAGATGGATGAATAAAACCAATCTCCTGCGCATGCAAGGCCATACGGGTGAAAATATTGTTCTTACCGTATTTAACATCGCCTAAAATAGGATGCCCTAAAAAATCCAAATGCACCCTTAATTGATGTGTCCTGCCGGTAAAAGGCCTTAATTCCAGAAAGCTGAAATTATTACCCCGTTTTAAAGTACGGTAATACGTCTTGGCATAACGGGTATTTTCTAGAAAACTAACTGACATATTCTTTCTTTTTAGCGGATGCCTGCCGATCGGCGCTTCAATCACATCCTCGTCAAACTCAACAACTCCTGCGACTATAGCAATATATTTTCGCTCGATACTATGTTCGGCAAATTGCTTAGCTAATTTTAAGTGACTGGCATTATTCTTAGCGATAACCAAAAGCCCGCTAGTTTCCTTATCCAAACGATGGATAATCCCGGGTCTGTTTTTATTGATGTCAGAAAGTTGCGCAAAACGACTAAGCAAGGCATTGACTAAAGTATGTTCCCGATTACCGGGGGCCGGATGCACCACTAAACCTGGTTGCTTATTAATAACCGCTAAATCATCATCTTCATAAATTACATCCAGAGATATCTGCTCCGGCAGTATTTGCGCCTTTTCTTTTTCAGGGAGGATAACCCGCACTTCTTCTGCAAAATTTACCTTACGGTGAGGTTTATTAATGGGGCATGAGTTTAAAAAGACGTTCCCTTCGGAAATAAGCTTTTGAATATTCGTGCGCGATAAACCTAAATTATTACGCACGGCATATTCTGCCAACAACAAGTCAATGCGCATCTTCGCCTGCTCGGGCAAAACAAGAAATGATAATTCCTTCATTTTTTCATTTTAACGCAAAACATCTTGATGAGCATAGAAAGGGAAAAAAAGAACATTGCCAGGCTTAAAAGCTGAAAAATAGTCAACCCATGAAATATTCTTGGACTATCATTGCGGAAGAATTCAATGAAAAAACGTTTTGTTGAATAAAGAAAAAGGTAGCAGTATAGAATCTGACCAGATAAATGTTTTCTGCCTTGCATAAATCTTAGAATAAAGAATATTAAAAACATAAGCAGGCTTGAATATAATTGAGTAGGTATCAGAACCTGCCCATAAACTGGAAAGTACACTCCAAAAGCAGAAACCTTGCCATAACAACAACCATTTAAAAAACAACCTATCCTGCCAATCGCCTGCCCCAAGGCAATAAAGGGAGCCAGTAAATCTAAGGTCGCAAGCAAATCCATCTTATTCATCCTAATGAAAAGGCAGGCAAAAATACAACCAAAGATTATCCCCCCAAAAATGGCCATACCTCCATGCTGCAACATAATAATCTCAAAGGGATGCTTAAGGTAGTAAGAAAAATTACTGACTACATAAAAAATACGGGAGCCAATAATGCCAGCAATAAATACATAAAAACAGAGGTTAAAAATCTTATTCGAATCAATATGCGCTTTTACCGCCTGGCGAGAAGCCAAATAAGCCGAAACAAAAAATGCCAAAACCAGCATAAGGCCGTATGAATAAATCGTAAAAGGACCGATGTGGCAGATTTCAGGAAACATTTTTACTAAATAACAACTCCCAACTTAATAATATCACTCCTATAGTTAAAGCAGAATCAGCAAAATTAAAAACCGGCCAGAAACGAAAATCAAGAAAATCAATTACATATCCAAAGCGCAAGCGGTCAATCAAGTTGCCAATTGCCCCGGCCAAAATCAAGCTTAAAGCTACTTTAAAAAGAAACGGATTCTTTTTGATTTTTAAATTAAAAAAAATAAACAGGATAACAAAGAAAGAAATTATGACAAACAAGAATAACTGGTTCTTAAGTATTCCGAATGCCGCTCCGCGGTTATGCACGAGTGTAATATATAAAAAATTTTTTATCAGGCTAACCGAAGTATTTAATTGCAGAAATCTTATGGCGAGGAACTTACTGAACTGGTCTAAAAAAATGACGCTGGAAACGATAGCAAGAATCATGCCATACACCTAAAATTAGGCCTTATATCTTCTCCCTTTTCTCCTGACATTTAATACACAGCCGGGCAGAGGGTACTGCTTTTAATCTAATTTTGGTAATGCGGCCCTTACAATCATCGCAAAAACCGAAAGTTTCTTCTTCTATTCTTTTTAACGCATCATCCAATTCATAAAGGGTTCTTCTTTCGTTAGAGGCCAATCCAAGCGAAAACTCGCGGTCGTAATTATCAGTAGCTACATCCGCCATATGATAGGTATATCCGGAAATATCCCCTGAGGCCTCTTTTTGCGATTTCTTCAAGGTATCGTCAGTTATATGTTTGAAGTCATCAAGCACTTCTTCTTTTTTCTTAAGGATTATTTTCTTGAAATCTTTTAACTCTTTTTTAGAAAGTTTTTTCTTCAATTTACCTTTCCCCCTATCGCTTTAAGACAATTATCGCAAATCAAAGGATGCTCTTTATCCCTACCGAGTTGCCGGGAATAATTCCAACAACGCAGGCATTTTTGACCTCCTGCCCTAGCCACCTTGATAAAAGATTCGCTTTCATTATCCACATCAAGCGTAAGCTCAACTTGGGATACTTTAAAAATCTCAAACAACTCATCATTAAAGCTTTGTAAGAATGTATAACGATCCTGGGTTTTTGTCAATATATTTATTTGTGCGTCAAAAGAACTACCGATTTGACCAAGGTTACGCATCTCCTCTAGGGCCCTGGCAGCTTCGGGAATTAAACCTATAACCGGCTTTAACAGCTCTTCTATAAACTTATCTTCTTCGTCTAATAGATAGGACTCAGGCCAACTTAAAAGATGCACGCTTAGAATCTGACTGTTATTTTTTTCTTTAGGCATACTCTGCCAAATTTCCTCGGCGGTAAAAACTAATATGGGAGAAATAATCCTCACCAGGCGGTTAAGCACTTCATATAACGCCGTTTGCGAAGCCCTCCTCTGCGGCGAATCAGCTTTATAGGTATACAACCTGCCCTTAACCATATCCAAATAATACATAGAAAGATCCTCGTTACAAAAATCGTAAATTGATTTATAGGCCTTGTGAAACTCAAAAGTAGCGTAAGCCCTATCAACCGTATCGCACAAAGAATTAACACGGCCCAATATCCACCTATCTATTTTCCTGAAATTAAGATAGCTGGACTTATCGGTATCCGGATTAAAATCAAACAGGTTGCTTAATATAAAACGTGCCGTGTTCCTGATCTTACGATAGGCTTCGGAAAGCCGGCTTAAGATAACCGGTGAAATCCGAATATCCTCGTTGTAATCGCTAGAGGCCACCCACATCCTCAAGATATCCGCGCCGTAATCTTTAATAATTTCAAACGGTGAAATAACGTTCCCCAAAGATTTTGACATCTTTCGACCTGAACCATCAACCACAAAACCATGTGTAAGCACACTCTCAAATGGAGACTGATTATCAATGCACATGGAAGATATAAGCGAAGATTGAAACCACCCGCGGTGTTGGTCTGAACCTTCAAGATACAAGCTAGCAGGAAATTTTAATTCCTTCCTTCTTTTTAATACTGCCTGGCTGCTCACCCCGGAATCAAACCAAACATCCAGAATATCTACGCCTTTAGAAAAACTCTTACCTTTGCAATGTAAACAACAGATATCTGCCGGCAAGAAATCCTCTATGGGTAGTTCAAACCAACAGTCTGAGCCTTTCTTTGCGCAAAGTGCGGCAAAATTTCTGATTACCCGGCTTAACAAGAATTCCTCCTGGCAATTATTACAGATTAAGGCCGGAATAGGTACACCCCAATATCTCTGACGAGAAAGGCACCAGTCAGGCCTTAAAGATACCATTGCCGAAATTCTTTCCTGGCCCCCAGGCGGGAACCATTTTACATTCTCACAGATCTCTTTATGCAACCTGCTTCTTAAATCATTATGCTCCATATTCAAAAACCATTGCTTTGTTGCCCGAAAGATTACCGGACTCTTGCAACGCCAACAATGCGGATATGAATGTTGAAGGCTGGAGTTAAAAAGCAATACTCCCAGCTTTTCTAATTTTTCAAGTATAGGCTTATTGGCATCATAAACATGCATACCTTGGAATTGCCCGGTGGTAGAATCAAAAACACCCTTTGCGTCTACCGGCATAATTATATCCAGCTTGTATTTAACCCCGGTAAAATAATCTTCATTCCCGTGCCCGGGAGCCGTATGCACCAAACCAGTGCCTTCTTCTCTTGATACGTAATCGGCCAAAACCACCCTGCCATTCCTTGATACAAAAGGATGCGCATAAAGCAACCCTTCGAGCTGCCTACCTTTTAGTTCCCTTATTACTGAATATTTTTCTATCCCCGCATTTGTCAAAAAGCTAGATAACAAATCTTTAGCAACAATCAAACTACCTTTCTCAGTATTAATATAAACATAGGAAAACTCTGGATGCACGGCCACGGCAACGTTAGCCAATAGTGTCCAAGGAGTAGTCGTCCAGATAACCAGAAAACTATCAGGCAAGAAGTTCCTATCGCTGGAGAGCCTAAACTTTACGTAAATAGAAGGCGAGCTATGGTCTTCATATTCCACCTCTGCTTCAGCCAAGGCAGTCTCACACCTAAAACACCAATTCACCGGCTTTAAGCCGCGGTACACATAGCCTTTTTCATTAAGTTCCGCCAAAGAATTAAGGATACTTTGTTCGTAATCATGGCTTAGCGTAAGATAAGGATTCTCCCAATCAGCGAATACGCCTAAGCGCTTAAATTGTTCTTTTTGCGTATCTATGTATTTATTAGCATAAGCATATGCTTTCTTACGGAATTCTAACTGGGATATCTGGGACTTATGTATTTTAAGCTCTTTAAACAACTGATGCTCAATAGGAAGGCCATGGCAATCCCATCCGGGTACATAGTTAGAGGAAAAACCTCGCAGTGTCTTATATTTAACAATAATGTCTTTTAAGACTTTATTTAAGGCATGCCCAATATGAATATCCCCGTTTGCATAAGGCGGGCCGTCATGTAAAATATACTTTGGCCTGCTATCGGTCTTGGCGCTAATTAATTTATAAATCCCTTTCTCTATCCAGTTCTGCAATAGAAACGGTTCCCTTTTATATAAATCCGCCTTCATGGGAAAATCCGTTTTGGGCAGATTCAAGGTATGTTTATATTCAGAATCAGTAGACCTGCTATTGGATTTCATTTAACGTATTTACCTATGATTATATTTAAATCTTTTTTAACCTTTAAAGGAATAAACTTTTTGTCGGTAACAATAGCAAATTTTAGTGCCTGACCGCAGCTACATCCGCGATTAGGATTTAATCCCTTGATTACTTTACAGATAATCTTTTTGGCATTCTCCACATTTTTCTGCAGATTACTAATCACCATGTCTAAGGTTACACTCTCATGTTCTGGATACCAACAATCATAATCCGTAATACAGGCAAGCGTAGAATAACATATCTCTGCTTCACGACAAAGCCTAGCCTCTGCCATATTTGTCATGCCGATTACATCCATGCCCCAACTGCGATAAAGCTTGCTCTCCGCCAAAGTTGAAAACTGCGGACCTTCCATATTAATGTAAGTGCCGTTTTTATGCATAGTCAAATTTAAAGATTTTCCTGCTGAATAAATCTGCGCACAAAGATCTACACAAACCGGTTGGCTAAAGACAATATGGCTAACAATCCCCTGGTCAAAAAAACTCATATCCCGACCATGGTTAGTGCGATCCACAAACTGATCCACAACCACAAAATCCAAAGGCTTCATCTCTTCCCTTAAACTTCCGCAGGCAGTTACCGAAATAATCCGCTCCACATCTAATTTTTTCATCGCGAAAATATTGGCACGGTAATTTATTGCACTCGGAGATATACGATGCCCTACTCCGTGACGCGGCAGAAAAACCACTTCTTTACCCTCTAATTTACCAAAGGTAAATTTATCCGAAGGCTTGCCAAAGGGAGTCTTTAGGCTTATCTGCTTTACAATCTCCATCCCTTCAATTTTATACAATCCACTTCCACCAATAATTCCAATTCGCGGCATACTTACTCCTTCCTAGATAATTCCTGGGCGCGTTTCTTAGCAGCTAACGCCGCCTCAGACCATGAACCATTTCTAGATAAGACCTCAAGCGCTGCTTCTGTTGTCCCGCCGGCAGAGGTAATCATTTTACGCAGCTCCATCGGAGAACTACCTGTTTGCACTAAAAGCTGGATACTTGAAGCAATAGTGTTAATAGCCAAATCTAAGGCCATCTTAGGACCAAACCCCACATCCAATGCTGCTTGTTTTAGCCTTTGAATATACTCATTCTTACGCTCAATCTTAATTTTTGAAGAGTCCAATTTATTAATCTCCATATCGTAAAAAATATACGCCGGACCACTTCCGGAGATAGCAGTAGCAGAATCAATCATTTCTTCTTTTACTACCCAAACTTTACCCAGGAGACCGAATAATTCTTTTGCAAAATTCAAATCTTCCTCTTTGGCATACTTGCCTTTAGCCAAGCTTGTCTCAGCCGCTGATATTTTTACCGCTATATTCGGCATCGCCCTTACCACTCTAGCCTCTTTTAAAATCATTTCAATGTAACCAGTAGTTATCCCGGCGGCAATACTGAGTATCAACTTACCCTGAATAAAAGGCTTAATTTCATTAAGCAATATATCAAAATCCTGCGGCTTTACCGCCAATATTATGACATCAGAGCTGTTTATTAAATCGGTAGCCAGCATTTCTGTTTTTAGACCCCGATTATTGGCCTGCTTCACTAGCTTTTGTTTATCTTTATCAAACACGGATACTTCAAACAAAGAACGCGCGCCGAAAGCGATAGAACTTCCCATATTCCCAAAACCAATTATTCCTAATCTTTTCTTTACGTCTCGCATATCTATTACCCGAAAATTGCCCTTCCCAACCGGATTATATCTGCACCCTCTTCTATTGCTACCTCAAAATCATCCGTCATCCCCATAGAAAGCAACCAGGAGGGATTTAATGTATCGCGCAATGCCTTGAGTTTAGCAAAATACTGCCGCGCCTCTTCAGCGTTATCCACGGCAGGTGCGATAGTCATCAATCCTTTAACCCTTAGATTATCCAAACTTAGAATTTCCTTAGAGGCATCTAAAAACACGCCTGGCCTTAATCCAAATTTCGTAACCTCTGAAGATGTTTTAACTTCAATGAGAATATCCTGAATTTTATTAATTTTAGCTGCCTGCTTGTTAATTTCCTGCGCCAAAGCAATACTATCAACAGAATGAATCAGGCTAAATATTTTTAACGCTTCTTTTACTTTATTTAATTGCAAATGCCCAACCATTTGCCACTCTGCTCCAGGAACTTGCTTATATTTCTCCCTAGCCTCCTGTACCCTGTTTTCTCCCAGGTACCTGAAGCCTAAATTGGCCGCTTCCAGTATCTGCTCAATCGACCTGCCTTTAGTTACGCAGACTACGGTAATCTTCTGCGGATCCGCCTTAATCCTTGCGCAAACAGCAGCAATACGTTCTTGAACTCTCAGAATATTCTCTTTAATCATAAGCTAAAGTATTTATTATACACAATAAACTTAAGGGGGTCAATGGAATTAGGGCGCGAAACTAGAAATATTCCTGGTAAACTTCTCTAAAACGATTTATCACCTTTATTAGCAGATTTTTGACAGGCTTAATTAAAGACGCACTTCCTACGGTTTTATTCTCTAAATCCTCGCAAATCATGCCGAGACAGGTAAGATAAGTCAAATATTTCTGCCCGGATAGATCGCTATGCTCCTTTAATAAAGGGGCGATTTCCGGGTTGTTAATACGGCCAATCTTTACCGGCATACCTATTACGTTTTCCATCATCTCAATAAAACCTTCGCTCAACAGCGTCTTGCCGGCCATCACAAAATGATCGATTTCATGAAGTGCGACTTTTCTTTCCACAACCTCCTTAATCTGCGTACAAATTAAGCGGCTGGAATTAGTGACCATTTGAGCTACTTGCCTATGTTTTATAGGCTTGTAGAATTCATCCTTCTTAACCAGGATTTCTTTGTTCTCAGCAATATTATTGGCATCGCCAATAACTCCGTAGGAACGCTTAATATCCTCGGCCAACTCATAATTAATCTTCAATCCTTCGGAAAGCTGGAGCGTTATACTGCTACCGCCTAATGGCAAAACCTGGATATCTTGTAACAGGCCATCTTTAAATACGAGCAGCTCCGCGATATCACTACCCACATCACAAAATACACTTAACCCTTTTTTTTCCTCTTTGCCAAACACCGCTTTGCTTGTTACCAGGCCGGAGAAAGAAATATTCTTTATCTCATACCCCGCTTGGCTGACGGCACGGCTTAAGCTCTGCAATGAAGAAAGTTTGGCACAAATCAGGAATAAATCCGCCTCTAGCCTATGGCTATATAAACCAACAGGGTTGATTACCTTGCTATTGGAATCAATGGAATAACTGGACGGAATTACGTGGATAATCTCTTCCTCTAAACCTGAGCCGAGAATACGCGCCTGCTCATTGGCATTAGCTATATCCGTAGAGGTGATTACTTTATTACCCCTTTCCGCCAAGGGAATAATCGCGTGGCTATGCTTAGTCGATATATCCTTACCTGAAAGAATTGTGTGGATAAATTTAATTTTAAAACCGGATTTTGTTTTTAAACTCTTGATAATCTTGGTAAGACAGGTAACTAGCTCCAAAGCGTCAATAATCACCCCTTCTTTAACCCCGCCTGAAACAACAGTATCAAAAAAAATATTTTCTATGTGGTTTTTTCTTACCTGTGCCAGGCTGGCTGCAATTTTATTTGAACCAATATCTACCGCGCAGATATAACTATTATTTAACATTGTTTGCACTTACTCGCGTTGCTCGTAAGTATTCTCCTGAATTGGAGCTAATTGTTTAACTTAATTACCGGTTCCTTAAATCTGAGGTCTATATACCTTATATTTGCCCACTCTTTATCTGCCTGCATAAGCAAGCCACCTAAAATCATCAGCTTTTGCTTAATATTGCCCACACCGATGCGCACCTCAAAACCAAGCCACCTTACCTGGGGAATAGGCTTAGCATAATCAACAGCCTGTTTAGGCAACAAGACAAATAAACTTGCCCTCTGCAAACTAACTACATCAATTCTTTTTAAAGTAAAAACACGCAACGCTCTATTAACCCTGAACTCTTGAATAACACTTAAAGCTAAATCGATTTCCGGCCGTTTATATTTTACTCCCGGCTTAGGCCCAAATATTTTTGTTTCCAGCCCATAAATTATGGGTAGATCTGCTTCTTCGGCAGAACCGGCGGGGTTAAAAAATACGCCTTGTTGGTCTATGGCGTAATTCTTATAAAACTTAACTAAGGCAACCGGCTGCCTCTTCAGAAAATCTACAATTATGTAATTCGGTAGTATTCTTAAAAATCTAACCTTACGACAATTCGAACAATTTGACAAGGCCTTTGCAGATTCATTATTTAAATTTAGATTGAATATATTTCTGCCTTTTAAATATTCAAACGCTTCGCTGGAATTCCTAACAAGGACATGTTTAACCGTAAAGAAATCAGAGGTAGTTAAGACTTTCCAAATATATCCTAATAACAGAGAAATGACAAGTAAAATTATTATTAGAATAAAAACAACCATCAATGGCAGCTTAAACTTTTGCTTTTTCATATGCTAATTCCAGTAACTTAAGGCAAAGCTGATTAAAATCAATACCTAAAACCTTGGCAGCCTTAGGCATAAGACTGGTCGCAGTCATCCCCGGTATAGTATTGGTCTCCAGGACATAAGACAGATTATCATGGCTTAATATAATATCTGTCCGCGAGCAGCCAAAGCAACCTAAAAGCTTGTGCGCTTCTAAGGCTGCCTGCTGGACCTTTTCTGCGATTTTTCTCTCCAAAAGAGCCGGGACAATATAATCCGTCAGACCTGCCTGATACTTAGCCTCAAAATCAAAAAATTTATGTTTCGGCACGATCTCAATTACAGGAAGAGGCCTTTCATTTAAGACGCCAACCGTAAGCTCCCTTCCGGATATATATTCCTCAATAACTATACGTTCATCAAACCGAAAAGCCAACTCAATAGCTTCAGGTATCTTTAAATCAAAGTTCACGAGTGAAAGCCCGATACTCGAACCGTGATTCGCCGGCTTAACCACCAGAGGCAAACCCAATTCATTCTTGAAATCACTGTTTTTACAATAGGCTGTTTTCTCCAGGAATTGAGATTTGGGCACGCAGAGCCCTCCTGCCTTGAATATTGATAACGCACCAATCTTATCCATTGCCAGGCGGCTTGCCCTTACCCCAGAACCGGTATAAGGTAAATTTACCTGCTCTAAGATCTCCTGAATTACACCATCCTCGCCAAAACGGCCGTGCAGAGCAATAAAAGCACAATCTAAGTTATAATTATTTAACAACCGTATATTATCTTCTTTATTATCGGTTATGATATCAATTCCTACCGCGTCTACCCCCGAATCTTTAAGCGCGGATAAAACTGCCTTACCGCTTTTTAAGGAAATCTCCCTCTCCGAAGAAGGCCCCCCCATTAAAACCCCTACCCTACCAAAATATTCTATTTCCATATTTTTATCTCAGGCTCTAAATTAATTTTAAATCTTTCCCTTACTCTTTTTTGCGTTAAATCCATAAGAAATAGAATATCCTTACTACTGGCATTGCCTTTATTTAAAATAAAATTAGCATGGACCTTGGAGATAAACGCATCACCCTTTGCCTTCCCCTTTAATCCACAGGCATCAATGAGCTTTCCAGCAGTATTTTTACCAGGGTTCTTAAAAATACACCCTGCATTAGGCAGGTTGTTGCCTTGAGCCTTATTGCGCAGCAAAAAATAATCTCTCATTCTTAAGCCAATCGCATCCTTATCCCCCTTGCGCAATTTAAGTTTTGACGAAATAATAACATGCCTATTTAAATTAGATTTTCGATATGAAAACTTTAAATCCTTAGCACTAAGCAACTTTAGCTTTCCGTTATAATCTAAAACGCGCACTTCTTTAACTTGAGCCCCTATTGATTTACCCCAGGCGCCGGCATTACCTGCCAGCGCTCCCCCTAATGTTCCGGGAATCCCCGCAAGAAACTCTAGGCCGGATAAACCATTATTTTTTGCATACAAGATAAGATGATTCAACTTAAGAGCTCCTCCTGCTTCCAAACAGGCTCCTTTTCTATGCACCCGTTTAAAAAATTTTCCGCTTAACTTAATCACTAAACCGTCTAAACTTGAATCACCGACTAGAATATTACTACCTGCACCTAATATAAAAACCTGTATGCCTGCGCGCTTAGTAAAGATCAACGCTTCCCGTAACTCCTTAATATTCTTCACCTCAAAGAAAAACCTTGCTGCGCCTCCGACTTTAAAACTCGTCAAGTGAGCCAGTTTCACTTCAGTTTTTATTTTTTTATTTAAGCTTTTCGGCCAAAGCATCAGCAACTCTCGCGATATCCCCTGCCCCTAAAGTAATTACCAAATCTCCGGCTTGCATAAAATCCAAAAGAAACTCAGCTATCTTTTCTTTAACCAGGTATACCGCTTGTTTATCCGGATAGAATTCTTTTATCTTCTTTAACAACGCCTGGGCATTTACCTCATCTATCGGTGGCTCACCAGCAGCATAAATATCGGTAATAACCAAAAAATCTGCCTGGTCAAAAGATCCCACAAATTCATTCAAAAGCAGCTGAGTGCGGCTATAACGGTGCGGCTGAAACACGATAATTTTACGTTTAACCTTTAAATTAGCTACCGCTGCCAGAGTAGCCTTTATCTCCGAAGGATGATGCGCGTAATCATCCAAAACCAGGTATTTATCACTTTTGAATTTAATCTCTAACCTGCGGCCGACGCCTTTATATCCTTCCAAAGTCCTGCGGATATGCCCTAAATCAATACCCATCTCCAACCCCAGACCGATAACTACCAAAGCATTAGATATATTATGCCTTCCGCCCAAAGCCAGATGAAAACGGGAGATAAACTTACCTTTAAAAAAACAAACAAAATCTGAAGACAGGTCGTTAAGTTCAATATGCTTGGCGCATATATCAGTAGGCTCATTTAACCCAAAGAAAACCACCCTTTCCTTATAATCCAAAAATAACTTCTTAAGATTTAAATCGTCTGAACAAGCAAAAACACAGCCGCCTTCTTGAGTTCGTTTTATAAAATCTCTAAAAGCACTTAATTCATTCTCGAAATTATGGTAATAATCCAAATGTTCACGGTCAATATTAGTGATAATTGAATACTTCGGCTGATAATATAAAAATGAACCATCCGATTCATCGGCTTCCGCCACAAAGAACTCACCGCTACCTAAACAAGCATTGGTATCGATATTCTTAAGTATGCCGCCGATAGCTACTGTCGGGCAAAGGCCTGCTTCAAGTAACATATAGGAAATTAACGAAGTGGTGGTGGTCTTGCCGTGGCTGCCGGCAATAGTTATAGCAATTTTCCGCCGCATAAGCAAAGCTAAGACTTCAGCCCTCCTAAGCAAAGGAATGCCTAAGCTTTTAGCCTGAAGTATCTCAGGATTATCTTCTTTTATTGCCGAAGAGTAAACTACCCCGCTTTGGCCGGCTATATTTTGAGTACTATGGCCGATATATATCTTAGCTCCTAGCTTTTTAAGCTCTTCAGTAATCCGGTTCTCTTTTAAATCCGAGCCGCTGACTAACGTACCTGCCTTAAGCAGTAGATGCGCCACTCCACTCATCCCTATTCCGCCGATTCCAACAAAATGATAATATTCTTTCATTTAAGAATATACTTCTTCCAAGAATCTTCAAAATCCGCCAAGCCTTTAAAGGAATACGTCAATACTAAAGCCCTGGTTAGGTTTTTCCTGTCCCGCAGGTTCTGGCAAAAAAGCACAAATTTGTCTTTCCCGAATACCACAACTAAATATTTTACCAAACTATATGACTCCGCGTAAAATAACCCTACTTCATCATCTGCCTTTAAGCTTGCAACTTCAAGCTTACTCAAACTATCAAGATTTATAAAATTACCCTGTTTAATTTTATTGGCTAAATTCGCTTTAACAAAATAATTCTTTTGTTCCTGATAAGAAGCAACACCTTCTTCAAGCCAAAGAGGAATCCCCGGATTATTAAATCCAACCATTTCCCTAAAAATAATATGCGCCATTTCATGAGGAAGGACATTATCTAAAAAACCCTTGGCAGTAATAAATGTCTGGATAAGCTTACTATTTACCTGAGCTTGTCCCGCTGTCCAGTGCGGAACTCCCGTTGCCTTCATATACTCTTGCTGGTTATCAAACAGGTAAATTTTTGCACGATTATCCCAGGTCCAAAAGTTAAAACGGTTAAAACCTAAATCATCGGTAATTTTATTATAATAGTCCTCGGCCCTTAGGGCTAATTCATTAAGCTGAGATTCTTTTGCGCTTTTGTAAAAAATCAAAAAATGTGTGCTCTTAAAAACCTGCCAAGGCTGATTATCTGCGAAAACAATCAACGGCAGAAACAAAAATACAAACAATAATTTTAACGGTTTCATTAATTTAATTTTAAGACCTCATTAGCGAGTAACTCGACCGCGTTTAATACATTATTTTCTGAATATGCCTGACGCATAGCCTTTAACTTTTGAGGATTTTCCATAAGATCTTGTATCTTATCTCTTAACTTCCCAGCAGACAACTCCTCCTCTTGGATAATCAAAGCAGAGCCAAGGTTCTCCAGCACCCTGGCGTTATTAAACTGGTGCGCATAAGCAAAAGGATACGGGATTAATATGGCAGGCAAGCTAAATCTTTGCAACTCGGCAATTGTCATCGCTCCTGCCCGGCAGATTACTAAGTCCGCTATGCTATAGGCATATTGTATGCCAGGTAAAAAATCGAAAACTTTATGCGCAATTCCGGCTTGCGCGTAAGTTTGTTTAAGTAACATAAAATCCTGAACTCCCGAAATATGCACCAGTTGTAAATCATTTTCTCCATTACAGCCAGACAGCGCGGCAAAACAAACAGTATTTAACTTATGCGCCCCCTGACTACCCCCGGTAATTAATACATTGAATTTTCCTTCTTTAAAATCAAAGAAATCCAAAGCCTCTTTACGGTTCAGCCTAACTAAATCTTTACGCATAGGATTACCGGTTAAGATAATTTTTTCCCGAGATAACTTTAAATAGTCATTTGTCTGAGCAAAAGATACCGCCACCTTGTCTACGAACCTAGCCAATAACCGGTTTGCCCTGCCAGGAATAACATTCTGCTCATGAATTACAGTTTTTATTCTAAACAACCAGGCCCAGAATAACAAAGCAACTGTATGCAAGCTGCCGAAACCGACAACAACATCAGGCTTGAATTTAATTATGGTGCGTAAACCTTCCCAAGCACCCATTAAAGAAAAGTAAACACCGCCTATATTCTTACTGCCTAAATTAAAGCCTAAATTAGCTGCTTGAATATACTTTATCTGCTCGGATTCAACCAAGATTTTATTATTACTATTACTTTTCGGTAATACCATAAGCACATCGGCGCAAGAAGCCTTCAGGCGGTCCATTAAAGCCAATGCGGGAAAGATGTGGCCCCCGCTTGAGCCGGTAACTAGTAGAATGCGCATATTAAGGATATTCTCCAGAACGTGCAATATTAATCAATATGCCGAGGCTAACCATATCAAATATCAACGAAGACCCTCCATAGCTGATAAATGGTAAAGGTAAACCCTTGGTTGGGAAAACTCCGCAGGAAACCCCGATATTTACAATCGCCTTTAGAGAAATCATTAAAACTAAACCCAAAGCAAGAAAATAACCAAATTTATCCTGGGAATTTTTTATAATTTTAAGCCCCTCCCGAATAAAAATCATAAATAATGCAATTACCCCAAGAGTACCAAGCAAGCCAAGCTCTTCGCCAATAATTGAGAAAATAAAATCAGTATGCGCTGCAGGAAGATAGAAGAGTTTTTGTTGGGAATGCCCCAGCCCCACTCCAAATAATCCACCTGAGCCGATGGCAATCTGCGATTGGATAATCTGGAAACCGCTCCCCTTAGGGTCAAACCACGGGTTTAAAAATGCCAGGATCCTTGCCCTGCGGTAAGGAACACTGAAAACTAAAATGTAAACCACCGGCAGGCTGCAAAGTATTAAACTTAAAATATATTTGCTTTGCACATTCGAAATATAAAGCATAATCAAAACTACGCTGCCCAAGGCGATGACCGTACCCAAATCCGGCTGTAAAAGTATGAGTACAGAGATTCCCCCCAGGGCGCATATCGGCGGGATAAACCCTTTAAACAGCGTCTTAATTTGCTCTCCTTTACGGCAGATAAAATCAGCTATGTAAATGATCAAGGCCAGATTAGCAAACTCTGAAGGCTGGAAACTAATGTATCTAAATCTAAACCAGCGCCTTGCCCCGGAAACCTCCCTACCTAAACCGGGAATAAGCACTAATACCAGCAATATAAACGCAACCCAAAACAAAATACGGGCATATTTCCGAAATAAATGATAATCAATAATCATAGATAAAAAAGTAAATAGCAGCCCTGCTATCAAAAAGACTAAATGCCGCTTTAGAAAATAAAAACTATCCCCATATCTCTCCCAGGCATAAATGCTCGAAGAACTATAGATCATTATTATCCCAATACAAATAAGCACAATCGATACAGTAAATAAATTAATGCGCGTCTTTCTAACCATGCCTCTTAATCCTTTTAGCTAAATCCAATACTATTTTTTTAAAAACCTCTCCCCGTTGCTCATAATCTTTAAACATATCAAAGCTTGAACACATAGGAGAGAATAACACCTGATCTCCTGGCCTGGCATGTTCATAAGATCTGGTTATTGCCTCCTTTAGCGTAGCTACCTTCTCTATCGGCAATCCACCATTAAGATCAGCGGCAATGATATCCTTCGCCTCACCGAACACGAACGCCTGTTTAACCTTATTTCTCGCCGCATCAAGAATTACCCGATAATTTATTCCTTTATGCCGGCCGCCCGCTATAAGAATTATAGGCGAAAAAATACTACTAATCGCCCAGATCGCCGAATCCGCAGTAGTTGCCTTAGAATCATTAATAAACTTAACCCCATTTATTTCTACTACCTCCTCCATGCGATGCTCGATCCCCTTAAACTTCTGAAAGACACTAAGCATATTTTCCAACTTGATGCTTAATATTTTACCTACTGCAATCACTGCTCTTTGATTGGAATTTAACCCGCCTTCTTTAGTAAAAAAACTGACTTTTGACTTAGATTCAGAGGCAATAGCCTTTAAATAAGGATCATCCGCATTTAAAACCAGAAAGTCATTTTTGTCCTGATTCATAAAAATACGTTTTTTCGCATCCAGATATTCCTGCATATTATTATAACGATCCAAATGATTAGGTGTTAAATTCAGGATTACCGCAATCTTAGGCTTAAAATTTTTAATCGTCTCAAGCTGAAAAGAGCTTACTTCCAGGACCGCAAAATCACCCTTCTCCATCTTCCCCACTTCTCCGCAAAAAGGATTGCCGATATTGCCGCAGACAAAAACCCTCTTTCCAAATTCTGCCAGAATCCTGCCGATTAAAGTAGCAACTGTAGTTTTTCCGTTTGAACCGGTTACGGCAATAATCTCTGCCGGACAAAGCATGCTTGTTAACTCAATCTCACCTATAACAGGTTTATCAAATTCCTTAGCCCAGGCTATCGGCCGTGCGCAAGACGGTACTCCGGGTGAAATAATCACCAGATCGGCCTGCCTGATAAAATCCTCACTATGCGACCCCAGCTCAACCTGGATATCTCTAGAAGAAAACCTAGTAGCAAATTCTTTGGTTTGCGCGTTATCCTTAATATCCGTAACGCGCACAAAAGCACCAAGACGATACAATAAGTTAGCGCAGGCAAGGCCAGAACGAGCTAAACCCACAATAGTAATATTTTTACCTTTAAAGTATTTTGTATTCTGCATTGGTTAGAGAACTATGGTTTGCCTTCCTTCACCCGGACCTAATAGAAAATCCGGTGCGCGCTTCTACGCAGTTGGCAAAGCCACTGGCCAGAGGGCCGTGGTTCGGCTTCCAATAGCCGAAGCCATAAAATAGCTTACCTAATCTTTAAGGTGACCAGGGCAAACAAGGCAAGCAAGCCCGCAATGATCCAAAACCTGACAATTACTTTATTTTCAGGCCAGTCCAAAAACTGGAAATGGTGGTGTAAGGGTGCGATCTTAAAAACACGTTTTTTGGTCAGCTTAAAAAATCCCACCTGCAATATAACAGAAAACGCCTCTAAAACAAATATGCCACCTACGATTATAAGCAGCATTTCTTTTTTAATCAATAACGCTACTGTCCCAATAGCCCCACCTAAAGCCAAAGAGCCAACATCTCCCATAAAAATTGAGGCAGGATAACAGTTAAACCATAAAAAGCCCAAACCCGCCCCAATAATACTGGCGCAAAAAATAGTCAATTCCCCCGCACCCTTAACATAAGAAACCAACAAATAATTACTTAAATTGATATTTCCGGATATGTAACAAAGTACGCTAAAGGCAATCCCAACCATAACTACGATACCGATAGCCAAACCATCCAACCCATCAGTAAGATTTACAGCATTGGAAGAACCTGCGATCACCAGTATAACAAATAAGATATATAAACCGTCTAAATCCAGGTTAACCTCTTTTAAAAAAGGTATTTCCAGTTTAACATTATACTGACTATCCATAATAAGAATTATCCCCAGTATCAAACCCAGGATAATTTGGCTAGAGAGTTTTACCATAAGGGGCAAACCGCTAGCCTTCTTCTTTATCTGTTTTAAATAATCGTCAATAAAACCAGTCAGCCCCAACCAGACAGTACTGAATAAAACAATCCAAACGCAATGATTAGCAATATCTGCCCAGAGAAGAGTTGATATTATAACCGCCCCCAATATAAGAATCCCGCCCATTGTTGGCGTATTTTGTTTATGACGGTGTAAATCATCAAGCTTAATACTATCAGCTTTATTAATCTTCTCTCCAAGTTTAAGTGTTTTTAATTTCTTGATAAGCAGAGGTCCGAAGATAAGACTCAGTATAAAAGCAGTTAAAGCGGCCATTGCCGAACGGAAAGTAATGTAGCGAAAGACATTAAAAGCGGAGATAAAATCTCTTAGTGGATAAAGCAGATGGTAAAACATTAGACCTTAAATACCTCTTCCATTTTCATTGAGCGGGAGCCTTTTACCAAAATTATATCCTTAGCTTCCGGAGATATCTTATTGAATAACAAATCCCGGGCTTGCTGAACAGAAGTACAACAGAATATATTTTTAATTTTAAAACCACACGCCTTGACTGACTGAGCGGTAAGCCCGGCTAAACTACCTACCGAAACCAACACATCGCACACATTAGTTATACTACCAGCAACCTGCCTATGCAATAATTCTTTTTGCCTACCCAGCTCTAGCATATCACCCATGATCAAGATTTTCTTACCTTTACACCTCATGGCATCCAGGGCAACAAGAGCACTGTTTAAAGAAAACGGATTAGAATTATAAGTATCATCAATAAACCTAAGCCCTTTAAGTTCAATAAGTTTAAATCTGCCTCCGGGAAAATCAAAATTCGCCAATCTAGAAGCAATCTCGCTAACCCCCAGGCCTAATATGCGGCCAACCGCAATAGCAACCAGGGCATTGTAAACATTGTGGGTGCCCAAAGTAGATAATCTAAAATCAAACTTGCGGTTAACCCTAAACCTTACTTTCTCGCCTTCTAGCCTAATCCTAGTAGCTGAAAAATCGCTTTTCTCTTTAATGCCATAACTAAATAGATGCAAACCTCTCTTCTCCTGCTTAATTAAACAACGCAGATATTGGTCATCGGCATTAAACAAAGCTATTGCCGGAGCAACCATATTATTTAATAAACCAGATTTTTCTTTTAATACTCCTCTTAGATTCTTTAAAAACTCCAAGTGTGACGGTCCAATATTAGTAAAAACGCCGATATTTGGCTGGGCAATTGCAGCCAAATAATCCACTTCTCCGAAATGATTAGTGCCAATTTCAACCACCGCGAAATCATCTTTTTCTTTAAGTTGGATTAATGTCTGAGGCAGGCCGACATGGTTATTCTTAGTGCCATCATTTTTCAATACCCGGGCATTTGCCGACAAAACCCAGGCAATCATATCCTTAACAGTAGTTTTGCCGTTTGAGCCAGTTATAGCAATAACCGGTTTTTTGAATTTTCGCCGCTTAAAACGGGCAAGGTCACCTAAAGCCAAAGTTGTATCTTTTACCTGAACAAGCGCTATGCCTTTGGGAATTTTCAGACAGGCTGTTTTCTCCACAATAACACAAGATGCCCCTGATTTTAAAGCTGCAGGAATAAAATTATGGCCATCAAAATTATTCCCCCTTAAAGCCAAGAATGCCTCTTTAGATCTCAATCCCCTTGAATCAGTAGAGATATCCTTTAACTTATCCTGCAGATTACCCTGAATAAACTTACCTCTTGTGGCTTTAATTATTTCATCTACCGTAAACACTTTTGCACTACCTCCCGGTCGCTAAAATGTAAAATCCTATTCTTCAACACCTGATATTCCTCATGCCCCTTACCAGCAATAATCAAGCAATCGCCATTTTTAGTCAATCTCAGGCCTGCCTTTATAGCTATAAACCTGTCCGGTATTACACAATAATTATCTTTGCGTATACCCCTACGGATATCTTTAATTATACACAACGGGTCCTCAGAACGCGGGTTATCGTTAGTAATAATCGCATAATCTGCCAGCTGAGTAACAATTTTTCCCATCTTCGGACGCTTAAGCCTATCCCGCTCTCCGCCACAGCCAAAGATTACAATCATCCTGCCAGGTATTAAAGGCCTCAAGGCGCTAATAACATTAAATAGTGCATCCGGCGTATGCGCATAATCCACAAAAATATTACGCCCTTCTTTACAGTTAACCTTCTCCAATCTACCAGGTACATTTCTTAATTTCTCAATGGCGGATTTAATATCTTTAAGATGTAGATCTTCGCTTATGCCCCAAGAGATAGCTGCTAGTATATTGTAAATATTATACCTGCCAATCAGGTGCGTCTTAATCCTGGATTTTAGCCCCGGAGCAATCAGGGTAAATTTAGTCTCCTGAATACCGAAAACAATATCCTTAGCCATGACAGTTGACTTATTATTTATTCCATAACTAATCAATCGACAACTAGTTAACTTCTTAATCCTAAAACTATACTTATCATCATTATTAATTATTGCTACCCCGGATGCCGGAAGCGCGCGAAAAAGCTTAGTCTTTGCCAAAAAATAACTCTCCAGATTTTTATGATAGTCCAAGTGATCCTGAGTGAGATTGGTAAAAACCGCGCGGCTAAAGTTGATTCCTGAAACTCTTTCTTGGTCCAGGGCGTGCGAAGAAACCTCCATCGCGCAATATTTAATTCTCTGCGCATGCATTTTTGCAAGCAATTGCTGCAACTCCACCGGGCCAGGCGTAGTATTTTTAGCAGGAATTTCTTTGCCTTTAAAACGGTGGTTAATCGTTCCGATTACTCCACAGCTACATCCTGATTCCTTAGCCATAGCTTCGATTAAATACGAAATGGTTGTTTTGCCATTAGTACCAGTAATACCGATAACCCTGAGATTATCCGAAGGACGGCCATAAAATTCTGCAGAGGACTCTGCCAAAAAATTTCGAGAGTTATTTACCACAAGCAACTTTGTTTTTCCGGAAATTATTATTTGCGGCGATTTCCTCTCCACAACCACAACGCTAGCACCATTGGTAATTGCTTCTTTAATAAAACAACTGCCATTCTGACGATTTCCTCTTATGGCTACAAAAATAAAACCTTTTTTTACGGCTTTAGAGTTACAAGTTACCCCCTTAACCTCTACCTCTGCAATCTTCATTGTACCATTGCCCTAATTGGTATTTCATTCCCTTTTATATAACGAATCACATCGCCTGCAACTTTTTGGAAAACCGGAGCAGCTACTACCCCGCCAAAATAATACGGGTAGGGTTCGTCAACTGTTACAACAATTGCCAGCAAAGGGTCCTCAGCGGGAGAAAAACCGATGAAAGAAGCAATAAATTTACTATGTGAATAAGCGCCGTTTGACTCAAGTTTCTGGGCAGTACCGGTTTTGCCTGCGGCACTAAACCCGGGAACTTTAGCTAACCTACCAGTGCCCTCTTCCACAGCTCCGGTAAGAATCTTTTTTATACGCATAGCAGTATCTACGGAGATTACTTTGCGAATCAGTACCGGCTTATTCTGTTTAATCACCTGGCCCTGTTTATCCCGCACCGAATCAATAATATAAGGTTTCATCAGCTGACCGCCGTTAGCGATTACGGAGATCGCGCTGACTAATTGTAAAGCAGTAACCCCCACCTCCTGGCCAATGGGAATAGCTGAAATAGAGGTCTTTGACCAGGCCCGCGGCGGCTTAATCATCCCGGAGATCTCCCCTGAAAGCTCAATCCCTAGTTTTGAACCAAAACCAAAAGCTTTTAAATACTGATAGACTATATCCGGCCCTAGAAGTTGCGCGACTTTAACTGTGCCGATATTACTTGACTCTTCGATAACCTGCCTAAAGGTCAGCGTCCCATGCGCACGATGATCGTGTAAAATATGACCGCCCACTTTATAACTTCCATTTTCGCAGAAAATATTAACTTCTTCTGAAATCTTTTTCTCTTCCAAAGCAGCAGATGCAGTAACTATTTTAAAAACGGAACCCGGCTCAAATAAATCACAGATAGAACGGTTACGCATAGAATCCCTGCTAACAGAAGAGTAATCATTTAAATCATAGTTAGGCCGGCTGGCCATAGCCAAAATCCTTCCCGTATGCGGGTCCATGACAATGATACTTGCGGCTTTTGCGTGAGAATTCTTGAAAACCTTATCTAACTCTCTTTCAGCGATATACTGAATAACCTCATCAATGGTCAATACCAAATCCAAACCATCAACAGGTAAAACCATCTTCTCCCAGATATCGAGTTTTTTTTGCCGGGCATCGCGCAGAAAAAGCGCCCAGCCGGCAGATCCTTTCAAGTATTTATCAAAATCCCTTTCTGCCCCTTCAAGGCCTATGCTATCCATACCGCTAAAGCCGATGACATGGCTAGCCAAATAACTATTAGGATAAATACGTTTAGTTTCCTTAATAAATCCCAGCCCTTTAATTTTAAGCGCCTTTATAGCTTCGGCCTTATCCGAAGTTATTTTACGTGCCAGCCAAATAAATGACTTCTTGCGATAAAGCCTATCCCGCAGATAAGCTCGGTCAGTCCCAAGAACAGGCAAAAGCTTCTCTATTATGTCTTCCTTGTCACCATCTTTGATAGTATTGGGTTCGGCATAAAGCGAATCCATGGATAGGTTGAATGCCTGCGCCTTAAGGTTACAATCGTAAATCGTGCCGCGGCGCGGCTCAAGCTCCACAAGTTGATTATGTTGTTTTCTGGCTATTGAAGTTAAATAGCTCGAACGGAAAAACTGAATAAAGAAGAGGCGGCCTATGCAAATCAGGAGAGAAATAAAAAAAACCAAAAATACCGCCTTGCTTCTTCGGCGATAGTTACTTATATACACTATTCTTTAAGGAATAATAAATATTAGGGGTTAATTGTCTTTGCTTGAGCTTCCCGATTTAAACTAAAAATAGCCGCCAGTAAACCTTCTCTACCCTGATTTCGACTGGCAGGCTTAAGCCCATCCTTGGAAGTTACAACTTTGACAAATCGGTATTTGTCCGGCATCTGAAAATCATTCGCCTCGCACACCTGATTACCGATATTTACCAGAGAAGAACTTTTTTTAATATTATAACTTATTGCAGTATTCTTATCAAGTAATTCATTATAGGTGTTCTGCCTTTTTGAACCCAGGTAGGCCAGGCGGAAGATTTCACTCTGTTGATAAACATAAAGTACACAGAAGGAAGTAATAAATACTGTTACGGAAAAAAACTTAGTCATTTTCATATGCCTTAAATCCTTTCAGCTACCCTAAACTTACTGCTACGGCTGGAAGGATTAGCCGCTACTTCACTGGCCGCAGGGGTCATGGGTTTAGTCGTAATAATATCAATTAATCCGTCGGCCTTAAGGGCCCGGAAGGTATGTTTAATTACGCGATCTTCCAAAGAATGAAAAGAAATAACACATATCCTAGCCTTCTTTCTTAATACTGTAACCGCTTTCTTAACGGCACTTTCTAAAATCTCTAATTCACGGTTTACAGCGATACGCACAGCCTGAAAAGTACGCGTAGCCGGATGTATGCGATAATAACTCCTGCGATACCTATAGGGTATTGCCCGCATCACTAAATCAGCCAATTGGATAGTAGTCGAGATAGGCTGATTCCTGCGTTCTTCAACTAACAAATGCGCAATGCGATTATGCCAACGCTCCTGCCCAAAACTCCAAAGCATATGAGAAATCTCATTCTCGTTAAGGTTATTCACCAAATCATATGCCGATATATAGCTGCTTTTATCCAAACGCATGTCCAGCGGCCCTTCCTGTTGAAAACTAAAACCTCTTTCTGCATCCTTAAGCTGATACGTAGAAATCCCCAGATCAAAAACTATGCCGCCTATCTTGTCTACGCCGAGCTTTTCCAAAACTTGATCTAAATCTGCAAAATTAGCGTGCATCAATTCACAGCTACTGCTAAATTCACTAAACCTTTTACGGCAGATAGCCAATGAATCTCCATCGCGGTCTATCCCGATTAGCCTGCCCCCGGGAGTTATCCTTTTTAGTATTTCCAGGCTATGCCCGCCAGTCCCAAGAGTTGCATCTACAATTATTTGTCCGGGCTTTGGATCCAGATATTCTATAACTTCATGCATCATTACAGGTATATGCAGCTTTTCTTCAACCACTTAAACATCCATTAATTTCTCCGCAATCTCTTCGAAAGATTGCCGGCTGTTTGAATAAAAATCACGCCACTTATCTCTTGCCCAAATCTCTATACGGTTAGAAACACCGACAATAATCACATCCCTTTTAATATCGGCAAAATCTTTTAGGTATTGCGGCAGCAAAATCCTTCCCTGCTTATCAGGGCCCACTTCAACCGCGCCGCTAAAAAGCAGTCGGTTAAAAGTACGTGACTGCTGTTTAGTAAATGACATAGTTTTAAATTTATTTTCCTGGGAACGCCACTCCTCCTCGGAAAACATAAAAAGACATTTATCTAAACCGCGGGTAACAAAGAATTTTTCCACGAATTGATTCTTTGCGGTTTCACGAAATTTAGCAGGCAAAATCAAGCGGCCTTTACGGTCTATGGAATGCTCAAACTCCCCGTAAAACATTTTTCCCTCTCTTCCACTTTACTCCACTTTTATCCACTTAGTATCCAAAGTATAGTCAAAATACCCCCCTTTGTCAAGAAGAAATTTACCTAACATAAGGCAAATACAATCAATTGTGGATAGGCGGCTGCGAAATAACCAGCCATAGTGGTGCTTAATGAAAGTACTGTAGGATTTTACGGCAGGAAATTATATCTTTTTTGATTTGGATGGCTAAATCATTTATGGAAACAAATTTTTTATCCACACGGATCAATTTTACGAACTGAATCTCTATAAATCTGCCATAAATTTTTTTATGAAAACCAAATATATGCACTTCAACCTGGACAGGTTTTTTCCTAACGCAGACAGTTGGCCTGCTCCCAATATAACAGATCCCGTCATATTTCTTAGCCGCAAATATAACCTGCACCGCATAAATACCGGGAGGCGGGACGACTTCATGATGCGGATTAATATTCGCCGTAGGGAATCCTAAGCCCCTAGCAACCCTATTGCCTCTAATTACCGAACCTAAAACACTCACCCTGCGGCCAAGCAGCCTCTCTGCCGCTTTAATTTTAGACCCCTTAATCAATCTCCTTATTGCGGTGCTACTGATCGGCCGGCCATTGGACTTGATTACTTTAAATATTTTAAGAATAAAATAATTTTCTTTAGCCCAAATAGATAATAATTTATAATCACCCAAAGCGAATTTGCCAAAACGAAAATTCTCTCCAATATAAACAAACCGGCAGCGGATTTTCTTAACCAGTATTTTAGCAATAAAATTGCTGGCGCTCATTTTCGCAAAACTGGCGCTAAAATTAATTACTATACACACGTCTACGCCTAACTCGGAAATTAACCTTAAGCGGTGTTTCAAGGAATAAAGGCTTTTTTCTTTCTGCGGATGGGGGAAGAAAGTCAAAGCTATACTTGTACCTTTGATCTTTCTCGCTTTCTTGACTGCGGACTGTAGAATATTACGGTGCCCGCGATGCAGGCCATCAAAGACCCCTAAAGAAACTACTGGGTTTTTAAACCTTCGGATCTTATTTATCCTAGTGATTACGATCATCTATGAATATTTTAAATCCTGATGGATGCTGGCAAGGACATTTTTAATAACCTGGTTAATATCACCATGCGCAGTGCAACCTGCGGCAGTTTTATGCCCGCCTCCGCCAAAAATTGCGGCTATTTTATTTACATCTACTTTCCCGTGACTTCTTAAATTAATACGCACCTGATTCTTAGCTCTTAAACTTTCTTTGAATAAAGCTACAACTTCCACTCCTTTAATTGCCCGGGCAAAACTCAAGAGTTGGTCTCCTAAATCCATAGATATGGCGCCATCTTTCAGCATACCGCGCTTAAGCTTAAAGTAGGCGATCTTGCCTTGCGCAGAAAAGTTTATCTTGGAGAGCAATTTAATTAATAATTCTGTTTCCTCTAAAGCAAAATTCTCATAAACATAGCGGTAAATAAGCGGGACATTGATATTAAATTCTAAGAGCTCCGCAACAGCCTGATGAGTAAAACTAGTGGTATTGGAATAACGGAAAGACCCAGTATCAGTCATCATGCCGGTATACATAGCGATAGCTTCGGGCTTGCTGATAGATAAACGCATCTGCTTGTAAATCCGATAAACCATCTCTGAACAAGATGAAGCATGCGCATCAACCCAATGCACATCTCCAAACCCCTGATTGCTGATATGATGGTCAATATTTAAAATTGGCTTACTGTCCTTATTCAGCCTCCAAACATCTCCGGTGCGCTTTAAATCAGCGCAATCCAAAACTACCAGGCAATCAAATTTAATGTAAGACGAACAGCAATCTAGCTTGCGTATTCTTTTTATCCCCGGTAGGAAATCATGCCCGTAAGGGATGCTATCTTCATTCAAGATTATGCCCTGCTTACCTAATTTTCTAATCAAGGCGTAAAAAGCAAGCTCTGAGCCTAAGGCATCTCCTTCTAAATTGGTGTGCGCGGTAATTAAAAAATTATTATACTTTTTTATGCCTGCGCAGATTTTTTTTAGGCCCACTATCCTGCCCTTCCTTTCCCTTATTTAACTTAACTGCTCTTTTAGAAGAATCTCGAGGCTGGTCCAACTCCCTTATCTTGTTTAGCACCTCTTCAATTCTTACGCTATACTCAACAGAATAATCTTCCTGAAACATAAGTTCAGTAGCAAAACGCATATTAATCCTCTGAGCAACCAGGCTACGGATATAACCTAAAGCAGAACCTAATGCCAACTTGGTCTTTTTATGATCCTCCTCTTTCCCTAGTACGCTATAAAAAATCTTAGCGTTCCTTAAATCCTTAGTCAATTCCACCCGGGTTATGGTAACAAAACCTATGCGCGGATCCTTAAGCTTATCGTGAATAATCAAGCTTACTTCTTTCTTTATCGCTTCTTCAACGCGTTCATGTCTAGACATTTATTCCACTCCATTCTTGCACTACTTTACTATCTTCCTGACCAAAGCAAGTTCTTCCTGGCGATTTTTTACTCTCCCATTAAGCCTGGCCACCAACACCTTATTTAATATCTTTTGATATCTTGGGCCTGGTAAAATCCCTAAGCTATGCAAATCATCCCCTGAAATACAAAGACGCATTCCTTTATAGATCATAAGAAAATCTGCGATATGTTTCTTAAAAGTGCTATCTTGCGAAATAGAACGCAGCAGGATAATTGCCTCATAACTCAAAGGTTTAAGTAAAGCAAAGATCTGTTCTGGCTTAGCCTGCTTATTTTTTAAACGCCTGATAAATCTTTGATTAATTTTACAGCAACTGACAATCTTCTTTTCTTCCTCTTTTGACAAGCCCAACCTTTGGCTAATCTTATTTCCCTGGACTAAAGTAAGCGGCCTTAAGAGCGCAGCAAAATAAACCAGCCAAGCGTCAAATTGCCTATGAGAGGGGAAATTCTGCCTAAACCAAAGAATCTCCTTATCTACTGATTTAAACAAATCATATGTTGGCTTGCCAGGTTGCAGTTTATTGCTGATAAAAGACAGCCCGCCTAAAACGCAAAGCTGCTTGAGCTGCTTTAAAGGATTTTCTTCCTTAAACATCAACACCAGTTCATCACGCAATCTATGAGGATTAACTTTATTTAACAAATCTAATTTTATAGCCTCTTTCAAAAAACGAAATGTCTTAGGTTCAATTTTAAAGTTATAGCGCTGTTGGAAACGGATAGCCCTTAATATACGCGTAGGGTCATCCTTAAAACTTAAGTCATGTAAAACACGAATCTTACCTGCTGCCAGGTCCTCTTTGCCGCCGAAGATATCAATCAACGCCTGGTCAGCCCCTTTAGAAATACTCACTGCCATGGCATTAATAGTAAAATCGCGACGCAGGAGATCCCCCCTTAATGACCCTGGACTTACCACCGGCAGCGAAGCATTAAAAGGATAGATTTCTTTACGAGTAGTGGCAATATCTACTTTTAGCCGATGGCCCAAGATTAAAGTGGCAGTACCAAACCTTTCATGCCTTATTAATCCGGAATTTAATCTCTTGGCTAAATTCTCGGCAAATTTGATACCATTGCCTTCAACGGTTATATCTAAATCCCAATCCTTGGCCCCCAAAATAAGATCCCTAGGAAAACCACCTACCAAATATGCCGGCATTTTAGTTTCTTTAGAAACTCTTCTTGCCAAAACAATAAGATATTTTATTTCCTGGGGTAACTTCTCTAGGTATTCTTTCATCTCTTATCTAAAACCTTTCTCAAGGCTTAAGGCCTAGGATGAAACATCTTATGGATTGACTTAAGCCTTTCTTTATCTATATGCGTATAAATCTGCGTAGTAGAAATATTAGCATGGCCGAGCATCTCCTGTACTGAACGCAGGTCCGCACCTCTTTCCAATAAATGCGTAGCAAATGAATGCCTTAAAGTATGCACTTTTATCAATTTCTTAATTTTAGCTTCTTTAGCATACTGTTTAATTAATTTCCAAATGGATTGCCGGTATAATTTATTACCGGAACGGTTTAGAAAAAGAAATTCTGATGTTTTACTCTTCAAAAAATGCGGACGGCTAAACTCCAGGTATCTATTGATACTATGGATTGCCTTCTTCCCTAAAGGAATAACCCTCTCCTTATTCCCTTTTCCAATGCAGCGCAAAAAACCAATATCCAAATTCACGTTATTGAGTTTAAGATTGGTAGATTCGGATACACGCATACCCGTAGCATAAAGAGTCTCCAGAATTGCCTTATCCCTGGATCCCTGGCGGATTCGGGGATCAGGTTGGCTGATCAACGCCTCCACCTCATTCAAGGAAAGGGTATCCGGAACCTTCTTCCATAACTTTGGGGAGTCAATCAAGGTAGTAGGATCATTCTTTAAAACTCTCTCCCTGGCCAGAAAACGATGGAACATGCGTATAGCTGCCAGGCGGCGAGAGATGCTGGTAGGCGAAATCCCCTTTCCCTTTTCAAAAAGCATGAATTCGATAATATCGTTTTTAGAGACTTTAAAAAGAGCGCTTATGCCGCATTTTATCATAAAATCCAGATAAATATTCAGGTCTTCTCGATAGGCAATAATGGTATTCTTAGCCAGTCCGCGCTCAACCGAAAGATAATCTAAAAATGAATCGATAAGCTCTTTCAATCTAATCTATAAATGGGTTGTTATTCTTTTCCCTGCCTATAGTAGTTGACGCTCCATGCCCGGGATAAACCTTTGTCTCTATAGGCAATACAAATAATTTTTCTTTTATTGATTTATTAAGCAGGTATTCACTGCCCCCTGGCAAATCGCAGCGGCCTACCCCCTGGCAAAACAATGTATCACCGGTAAAAACAATACCTGTTTCAGGTTTTTTCATTAAAAGCCCGATGCCTCCCGGTGTATGCCCTGGCAAATGCAAAACCTCTAATTCAAGGCAATCTAATTTAATAATTTCTCCGTCTTCTAAAAATTTAATCTCGGATTTTACTTTATAGGCCAAGGCAAAGCTGGCAGAAAGATTTTTCTTCGCATCTTCAAGCATCACTAAATCCTGCTTATGCACATAAACATCAACGCCAAATTTATCATCACTGCCAATATGATCATAATGGCCATGCGTATTAATCACCATTGCAGGGTTTAGTTTATATCTATCTAAAACAGCCTTTATCTTATGCTCCTGGTCTCCGGGATCAATAACAATAGCCTGCTTGCCTTCTGCGCAGGCAAGCACATAACAATTAACCTGCATTGGCCCGACATTAAGGGTTTCTAGGATCATTTTAGATAATTCTTTATTCTTGGATAAATAAACCCTCTATGAATATCCGATTTAATTCGCTCGGCAATTTCAAGGTTACGACTATCATTTGTGCCATAAATATCACTTTTTATAGAAGCCAAAAGGTCGATTGTCTTATTAATATACACATCGATACTCTTCTGCGCGCCTGCACCCAACATATTCTTCATATTTACCAAATTCTTCAAAGCCTCCTGAGCACAATCTACTTTCTTTTTAAGACTTGACTTCTGAATAAAGGCATTTTCTAACTCATCCTGCCATGACTTCCAGAAAATAAAATGCTGCCGATAAAGCTCCTCTTTAGTCATATTCGGCCCTTTATATTCTTCAGGGGCAAGAACCATTTCAACTGGCTGATTAGCTTTTTTTGATTTACGGGTGAATTTACGTGTAAAGGATTCACATCCTGCTAAATCTAACAACAAAAAACAACAGAGTAAAACTAAAACTATTTTCTTTAATCTCATTTAACCATCTCCTTAAACTCATCCTCACCAATAATTTTAACTCCCAGCTCTCTGGCTTTATTAAATTTTGTGCCCGCATTTGTTCCTGCTACCAAAATATCAGTCTTACTGCTTACGCTTGAAGCTGGCATGCCCTTAGATTGACGCACCAGCTCTTCTGCTTCAGCGCGCGAAAACCCAGCCAGCTCTCCAGTAAAAACTACTGTCTTAGCAGTTAGTCTGTTAATTTTAAAGTTACCAGCCCACTGGCGCATATTAACACCCGCATCTTTTAAATCCTGGATTAATTTCCTGATCGGGCTAAGCTTAAAATAGTTTAGAATAGCTCCTGCCATAACCTGGCCTATCTCCGGTATTATATCTAATTCTTCCAACTTTGCCTGCATAAGCTTTTGCATATCGCCAAACTCTTCAGCCAATGTATAGGCAGCCTTCTGGCCTATATGACGTATACCCAAAGCAAAAATCAAGCGCGCCAAAGGCTGCTGTTTACTTTTCTGGATGGAACTCAATAAATTATTAGCCTTTTTTTCTTTAAATAATTCCAGCTGCAATAAATCTTCAAGTTTAAGCTTATAAATATCCGCTAAACTCTTAAGTAGCTTTAAACTTACCAGCTGATTAATTACCGCCTCTCCCATGCCTTCAATATCCAGAGCGTCACGGCTGGCAAAGTGTAAAAGTGCCCGCTCTAACTGAGCAGGGCAATCAGAATTAATACAACGGTAGGCTACATCCTCCTCTTTCTCTTTAACAATCTTCTCTCCACAGGCAGGACATTTTACAGGGATATTATAAGGCTTCTTGCCTTTTTGCTCCACCACTTTTACCACTTTCGGAATTACATCTCCTGCGCGCTCAATAAGCACACGGTCGCCTTGCCGCAACCCCAGCCTTTCTATCTCCTCAAAATTATGTAAAGTAGCGTTGCTTATAATTACTCCGGAACACTCAACCGGTTTAAGTTCTGCCGTGGGGGTAATTACTCCTGTACGGCCAACATTAACTTTAATTGTAATTACTTCAGTAGTTGCCTGCCTGGCGGCAAACTTATATGCCACTGCCCAACGCGGGCTTTTAGCAGTAAAACCCAGATCATTTTGCTGAAGGAGGCTATTTAGTTTAATTACTACCCCATCAATTTCATAGCTTAATTTATCCCGCTTCCGCTGCCACTTACGGCAATATGCGATCACTTCTTCTATGTTGCGGCAGAGCGCTGAATGCATATTTGCACGTACCCCCCAATCTTTAAGCCTGGATAGAAAATCCCATTGTGTATCTACAGGTTGACTGCGATATGCGCCTAAAGAATGTGCAAAAAAATTAAGCTGCCTTTTGGCAACAATACTACTATCCAGTAATTTTAAGGAACCACTGGTAGCATTGCGCGGATTAGCAAATAAGGCTTCTCCTTTATCCATACGCTCCTTATTTACTTGTGAAAAATCCTTCTTATCCATATACACTTCACCGCGGATCTCAATAAAATCTGGAATATGATTACCCAATAAAATTAAAGGAATGGCGCGGATTGTTTTTATATTAGCAGTTACATCTTCGCCCGTCTGCCCATCCCCACGCGTTGAGCCAACTGTAAGTTTACCTTTTATATAAGTCAAATTAGCGCTCACTCCGTCAATCTTAAGCTCAACTACATATTCATAACCGCAATCACTGCCTAAACCTTTGCGCAGGCGCCCATCCCAACTGACTAATTAATCAATAGAATAAGTATTATCCAATGAAAACATTCCTGTTTTATGTTTTACCGTCTTAAAACCCAGGCTTATCCCTGAACTCAGGCGCTGACTAGGGGAATCATCAGTGCGTAACTGCGGGTATCTATCTTCCAGTAATTTCAATTCACCCATTAAGTCATCATATTCTTTATCAGAGACCTGAGGTTGGCTTTGGACATAATAGGCATAATCATGTTTTCTTAATTTCTCTTTTATTAATTTAATCTTATTCTTGATTTGGATAGACATCTTGGCTATTCAATAAGGATTAGAATACAACTTGAAAATCGCGGAATTCGCCGCTTGCCGGCTGCCATTCTGAGTTCGTTTCTTTGATATAAAGGGAAAAATGTTGATTGATTTGTTCAAGAAAACTACTCAGATCACCATCTTCAGCTTCTGCTAATACTTCTACGCGACCGTCGGTCAAATTCTTAACCCAGCCGCAGATCTTAATAGAACTGGCAATATCCCGCACGGTATAACGAAAACCTATCCCCTGGACCTTGCCTGAGTAATAAAGATGTAGCTGCTTTTTCATAACGGTAACCCTTGCTATTCATAGACAAGGATTATACTTGAGCTATGAACGCATTAAATATGTTTTCCTTCTGTTATCTTAAGTTAATATAATAACTCTTTAAACTCCTGAGTATCGCGAATATTGTCAAAAGCTGGATC
>JAHJCJ010000026.1 GCA_018812825.1 Candidatus Omnitrophota bacterium | reverse complement strand
TGTCAAGCCAAAATAGAAATGTCGTATAGTTACCAAAGTAGAAATGTCGTATTTCTGTTTTAAAGAGCGCCTGCCAAAACTTCTTCCTTTCTGCGCATTACAGGATACCCCTGAAGCACCCGATTCCTCCAGGGATGATCCTTTGGAGGAGTATGGATACCCCTGGGCCGGAACGCTTGTGAGTACTCACTTTTTACCTTTTTCTCCTTTTGCGGCTTCGTGGTTATCTCGTTAAACTTTAAACTTCTATTTTTATAAGTAATCAACATTGATCCATCAACCCGCTCTTCTACGATTACCTCTTTAGCGCTTAAGCTATCTTGGATCTGATAGAGCTTAGCGTTATGAGCTATCGTGTAGTCATTCCTTAAGGCTCTAGCTGTCTTTACGCAGAGAATCTTATCAAGGTTAATGCCTGTAAGAAGCGGCCTGTGAAGGTCCGTATTGTTTGCCGGCTGAACAGAAAATCTCTTACTATAAACCGGAAGATAAAGTTTTAAGAACTTATTTGCTTCTTTTATAGTATTAATACCTTTTAAGCGCATCTCTTTTATCAGCCGGTCCTGAAAAGTGTTAAAGAGCCGCTCTATCCTGCCTTTAGCCTGTGGAGAATTGGCATAAATAACATTAACCTTTAGCTCTCCTAGAGTTCTTCCAAATTGACTTAATGGCTCAATATTATTTAATTCGTCCTCTATAGACGGCTTCTTAGTTGATTTATAGGTCGTGTGTTTATCCAGATAAACACTCACAGGGATACCATATTCTTTGATATAAGATTTAAAGCTACCCATAGCAGGAATTGTGCCTTCGTAGGGATAGAACTTGCCAAATGGCCTGCCTGTAGCATCATCAATATAACCCATAAGCACGCATTTAGGGCCTCTGCCTTCAAACCAATCATGATGAGAGCCATCCATCTGAATCATCTGACCAAAACAGGCCTTCCTTTGACGCCACTCTCTATGCGACCTTTTCCTGCGCTTCTTATAAGAGACACCATCCTTTGCAAGCCAAAGGCGAAGAGTCTCATCATTTAGTTTAATCTTATCTATTTCAAAGAGCTTCTCTGTTGCAAGCGTAGGCCCGAAACCAGAGTATCTTTCTTTATAGAGCTTCAAGGCTCTAGTTTTTATCTTATCGGGTAATGCCCTATTCGAGATCCTACCGCGTGATCTATTGATAATGCCTTGATCACCGATAGCCCTTACCGTTCTTATTATCCTTTGGGCCTGTCTTAAACATATCCCAATAATACTTGCTGCTTGGACCTGCGTTATAGATTTATCTAATGCCTTACGGATTACATGCAGTCTTTTTAATTCTTCCTGGGTCATTGCGATAATGTCCTTTCCTACCATAATGCCCTCCTTCCAGAGGAGGCATTATAGCATCCTTGGAATACGACATTCCTAAATTGGTAGAATACGACATTATCATATTGGGATTACAGAGTTTGTATAAAAAAGATATTGCACTTATAGGCAGAGCTAAGCTATGGCATTCTTTAAGATTTCTGTTAGATTCTCCCAGTTTCCGCGTCTATTGGAGGAGAAAGGCAGAAAATGCTTAATTTTACCCCGGAAGAAAAAAAGGTTATTCTATTTCTTTTGATCATTTCATTTTGCGGGATAACTTTAAATAATTTGGCTAAACGAAATTACCGTATAAAGAAATTGTTTTCTCCGCAGATGCGTTTAGCCAGGATTGATTTAAATAAGATATCTTTAGAGGAACTTATAAGAACCAGGTGCCTTCCGGTCAAAACTTCTCAACGCATTATTGCATACCGCCTGCAGCATGGTGATTTTAGCAGCTTAGAGGTATTAAAAGAGGTTAAGGGTATTGGCGACCGGCGCTATGAAGAGCTCAAAGAGATTTTTTTTGTTGAATGAAAAGATCGTTTGTGGTTTTAGTCGCATTCTATTGCCTGGGGATTATCCTAGTTAGTTTAACCCAGATTAGTTTTTGGCTAATTCTTGGCCTGGGGATAACTGCTCTTGTTATAGCCTGCATAAACTTTAGAAATAACTATATTTTTATGGTTTTGGTGTTTTTCTTAGCCTTGATCCTTGGGGCGCTTAGCCTGAAAAACTCTTATATACGGCATAAGTGCCATATCAGCAATTTCGTGCCCTACAATGATGATACTATTTATAGCTTAGGCGGGTTTATTGATAGCCAGCCGTTTACGGAGAACAAGCGCACATCTTTTGTTTTTCGCGCGCAAGAAATCCAGGTTGATAAGTTAAAGTGGCGTTGTTATGGTAAGGTGTTGGTTAATGTGGATTTTCCGCAAGATTTAAATTATGCAGATAGCTTAATACTGCAGGGTGTTCTTCGCCGGCCTTACGGATTTTCTTCTGGCAGTAGCTCTTACCGGGATTATCTATATCGCCAGGAGATTTATTTGGTAATGCATATAAAAAATAGCCTACAAATTATCCCGCGGTTGAATAAAGGCGGTTCTAAGCTAATCATTTTTTCGCTCTGGTTGCGCACCAGGATGGAGCAGGTAATTAGTAGATATCTCCCGGAACTACCAGCGGGTATACTTTCTGCTATGGTTTTAGGCCAAAGACGAGCCATCCCTTGGCTGGTAAATAATTCTATGGTTAAATCCGGCACTGTGCATATTTTGGTAGTCAGCGGATTTAACGTAGGTATCGTTGCTTTCATTGCTAACCTTTTGTTGAAAATCATACGTATCCGGCGTAAAGCGCGGATTATCCTTATGGTAATCTGCCTGCTTATTTATTGTTTAACCACAGGCGCAAGCAATCCGGTTATCCGCGCTACGGTTATGGGGGTAGTTTTTCTGCTGGCGCATCTTTTAAAAAGAGAGGCAGATATATATAACTGTTTGGCCTGCGCGGCTTTATTTATACTGGGAGTTAATCCCCGCCAACTTTTTGATGTTGGTTTTCAATTGTCATTTGCCAGTGTCTTAGCGATTATCTATCTTTATCCAAAGATTAAATATACTTTCCGCTTGGATAATTGCAAGATTAGGGTATTGAGATTTATTTGCGAAGGCTGCCTGGTTTCTCTATGTGCCTGGATTGGGACAATGGGGATTATTGCTTATAATTTTCGCATTATCACACCAGTAACTGTTTTAGCTAATATCTTGATTGTGCCGTTGGCTACCTTGATTACCTTATGCGGTTTTAGCCTGGTTTTATGCGGCTCCTTTTGTCCTTTCCTGGGAGGGATTTTTGGTACAACTACTGCTATGTTAATTACCTTGTTTTTAAATATAAACGCCGTAGTAATCAGGATTCCGGGTGCATATTTTTATTTCTAGATAAAAGCTTAAGGTGCTCCAGATCCTTGCTTGATTATGTTTGGCAGGCCCTTGTGTTTCGCACAAGGATTTCACTAGACATAAGCTTTAAGGTGTTCAATTTCGCTAGATCAAACCTTTGAGGAGCTCAATTTACCTTTGACAAAGCAGCCAGGCTATGATAATTTAGAATATCATGCGGCGTATAATCTTAAGCTTATTATTCTTTTCTCTTTTGTTTTTTCAGCCGGCATACCCCTATTGGATCTGGACCCCTAAAAGCGGCAAGTGGGTTAATCCTAAGACCATGCCTAAGGATAATCCTAAGGAGCAGTTTGTTTATGCCAAATCTTTTTTTGATATCAATAAATATGAAGAGGCCAAGCGCGAATTTCGTAAACTGCTTAAGGCTTATCCCAAGTCTGCCGAGGCTGCGGAAAGTCAGTATTATCTTGGATTAGCAGAGGAAGCCCAAGATAAATTATATGAAGCTTATCAGGCTTATCAAATGGTGATTGATAAGTATCCTTTTAGCGAGCGTATCCAGGAAGTTATTGAGCGGGAGTATAAAATTGCCGAGAAGTTTATGTCTGGAGAAAAGCGTAAGGCACTGGGCGTAACCTTACCCGTAGAGAATCCGGCGATTGAGATATTTGGCAAGGTAGTAGAAAATTCTACCTATGGTCCGTTAGCACCGCGAGCGCAGTATAAATTAGGTCTGGTTTTAAAGGGGTTATTGCGTTATTACGAGGCTGAAGAGGAGTTTAATAAGGTAGTCTCCCGCTACCCGGCTAGTGAATGGGCATCTGCGGCGAAGTTCCAGATTGCTTCTTGCCGATCAAGCTTATCAAAGGGGCCGGCTTATGACCAGGGCGCAGCCCAGGAAGCAAAAGAACGGTTTGAAGAGTTTGTGAAGGAGTATCCTGATGCCGTACTTTCTCTTGATGCCGAAAAGAATATTAGTAATATCAGGGAGAAAGAGGCGGAGGCGAACTATAATATTGCCAGGTTCTATGAAAAACAAAAGGCATTTGATTCAGCCAAGATTTATTATAATGACATAATCAATAGTTACGCAGATAGCCTATGGGCCAGTCAAGCTGTGGCCAGGCTGCAGATAATGGAGCGCAAAAATGAAAAATAAGATTAATCTTTTCCTGTGCCTAATTGCCATGTCCCTGTTGTCAACTATTGCTTTACCCGGTTGCGGCTATACTACCCGTTCTATGCTTTCCGGAAAGTTCAGTACAATTTATATAACGCCATTTCTAAATAAAGTGGATGTAACCCAAGAAGGATATTCAGCCAATAAATACCGTATTTACCGGCCGATGCTTGAAACGGACATTACTAAAAAAGTAATTAACCGGTATCTTTTTGACGGAAATCTTAAGCCGGTAAAAGAGGCCCAGGCGGATTTAGTGCTTAAAGGAGAATTGGTTGAGTATCGCAAAGACCCTTTAACTTATACATCGGATAGCGAGAATATTACTGAATATCGTATTAATATTT
>JAHJCJ010000025.1 GCA_018812825.1 Candidatus Omnitrophota bacterium | reverse complement strand
AAACAATAACCAAGCCACTTTTTTTGTTCACGATGTCATTCAAAATAGACGGTAAACCCAGTTCTTCAAATGATTTTATTACGCTGCCAACAATCTTAGCCGCAATTGCCAAATGGCCTTTATCAAAAAAAACATTCATTCTAAACCGCCGGTTTTCTTTAATTAAAGTATAAGCGAAATCTAACTCGCAATTTTTATAAAGTTCAGCTTTTTGCCTTTCGTTTATAATCGCTGCAACCATTCCCTCTATATCTTCTTCTGAAACAAGCACCACATCCATATGTAAAATCTTGCCGTCAACCCTGCAAACAGGCACACATCCCACTGCTAAATGCACGCTAGTCGCCCCTTTTCTAATTGCGCTGGCCAAAAGCGCATCTAAATCCATTTTCTCAACATATGTGCCTATATTCTCCTGGCCGGTTTTGTCTATCTCATCAAAAGAAACACCGTAGATATATTTATCACCGCTTAATTTCTGAACCCGGACTACTTTTCCGATAAACTTTATCGGATTTTCTAAAAAAGGAAAAGGCAGTTCGCCCTGGATAACTGTGCCTATTTTAATCACATCTTTGCTCTCAATTGCAAAACCATTTATGCTGATATCCCTGACTTCCGCGCCAAACACCGTAGCAACATCATCACCGATAAAAGAATACTTGAGCAGGTAATCGCACTCTTTTCTTCTTGTCGCCCTTTTATTCATAAAATTCTTAAACATTGACCCCTCCTCAATTATTAGAATTATTACTTCTTTTCTTTGGTCTTAATAAACAGCTTCCAGGGATTCTTGCGTATATCGGTAACCAAAGCCTGCAATTCATTATAAACAGCGTCGTCATAAATAAGTTTTCCTAATGAACCTTCTTTATTCTTTATCTTGGCGATGCCGTCATCCAGATTATGCAATATACTCTCGGCGTTCTTGAATATCTGATGTATGGGCAGAGGATCAACCCCGATCAGGCATTCATTAGCCTTAAGGTAATTAGCGTAATCATTCCCGGGCATAATCTCTACGTATTTTTCACCCAATAACCCCAGGGTATTGACCCAGACAGTAGAATCAGCGGGAATTTTAATATTGTTCCTGATCCAAATATCTAGATCCACATTCGATCTGCTTTCCTCCGGGATAAACTCCAGCTTTACTTCCTTTACCTCGCCTACATCCACTCCGGCAAAACGCACCGGGGCACCAACTTTTACTCCGTTGACAAAATTAAAACTAAGATTAATATGATAACCTGAACTCCAAGTTTTAAATCCTCCAATCGATAAAATAAAAACAACCAAGATTACTAGGCCTATAAAGACAAAAATACCCACTCTTAACTCTAATTTAGTTTTACCGAATATCATTTAAACCTCCTTGTACAGAAAGTACACACCGGCCAATCCAATTAGGCCGGGTGTTAGCTTACAAAAGCATACCCGCGCAACTTGCGCTACCAAGCGCACACTGGCGCAATTTCCGCTACCTAGCGGACACCGACGCAATTTCGCCACCTGGCGAACACCCACGCAATTTCAATTAGCGTGGCGTGACCTTGCTAAGCGTCAAGTGCCATAAGCGCAACCTGGCTTATTTAAAAGTGTCAACAGCCTCGGTTATCGGCCCCTTGGCAAGCCCATTAATAAACTGATGCACTACAGGATTCTTGGACTCCCGGATCTCTTTAGGAGTGCCTTCCAGAATTATTTGACCTTTATACATCATCGCAATCTTATCGGCAATGTGATAGGCGCTTTTCATATCATGAGTAACAACAATTGAAGTAACTTTTAATTTATCATGCAAGGAACGGATAAGCTCATTTATGCTATCTGCAGCTATAGGGTCTATGCCTGTAGTCGGTTCATCGTAGAGTATAATCTCCGGCCGTATGCAGATTGCCCTTGCCAAAGCCACGCGTTTTTTCATCCCTCCGCTTAATTCTGAAGGCATAAGATTTCCAGTCCCGCCTAAACCTACCAAAACCAAGGACTCTTCCACTCTCTCTAATATTTTTTTTTGGCTGATATGCGTATGCTCAATAAGGCTAAAACCCACGTTCTCGGCAACATTCATAGAATCAAAAAGGGCCCCTCCCTGAAACACCATGCTGATTTTAGAACGCAAAACACTTAATTCCAATTCATTTAAAACACCCACTTCTTTATGGTTGACCAAAACCTTACCCTGATCAGGCTTTAAAAGTCCGATGATATGTTTGAGTAAAACGGATTTTCCGCATCCGCTTCTTCCGATAATTACGCAGGTTTGCCCCTTACTAATATTTAGGCTTAAGTCATTCAACACCCGGGAAGAACTGAATTTTTTATATAGATTCTGGACCTCGATCATCATTTAAGGAAAAATAAAATAGAATAAAGCGGTAAAGAAACAATCCGCGGCGATAATCATAATAAAAGTAAGGACTACCGACCGCGTCGTTGCCTTGCCTACGCCCGCTGCCCCACCCTCAACATTAAAACCTTCATAACAGCTTATTAAAGCAATGAGCATCCCGAAAATCAAGGATTTGAATAAACCGGTGAATAGGTCTTTATAAAGCAACGACGAAAAAGTAACATGCATATACATACTACTGGTAATGCCTAACTTTATTACGCAAATAAAATAGCTGCCTAAGATACCGATTATATTGGCATACAAAGTTAAAATAGGAAGCATAACTCCTAAGGCCACAAATCGAGGGACCACTAAATATTTCACAGGGTTCGTAGCTAAGGTCTCCAGGGCATCAATCTGCTCCGTAACCTGCATAGAACCTAACTCCGCAGTATTCGATGCCCCGACCCTGCCGGCAACTACCAAAGCAGTAATTACCGGGCCAAGTTCGCGTACGATGGACAATGCTACAAGGCTCGCAATATACATCTCTGAGCCGATACGCTGCATAAAATATGCCGTCTGCAAGGCAAAAATAAAACCGATAAATAAGGCAACTACCGAAACAATAGGGAAGCTGTCGTATCCTGCTTTCTTCGCCTGCTCAATTATGCGGCCATACTTATAGGGAGGCTTAAATGTCAAAAACACAGTCTGCACGGCCAGCCTAGTTAAACCGCCCAAAAAGTACATAAAAGAAATTACCTTCCGGCCTAAATCTATAAGAAATAAAATAAACATTATTCAAAAATAAGTTCTTCGTTCCTGCGCGTTACTTTGATTGAAGAACCCTCCTTATATTTTTTAGAAATAATCTCCTGAGCCAAAGAGTCTTCCAAATATCTCTGTATAGTCCTTTTT
>JAHJCJ010000024.1 GCA_018812825.1 Candidatus Omnitrophota bacterium | reverse complement strand
CGCAAAAACATCAAAATCGCCCACAAAAAGATTTTTTCTTTTGAATTTTTTGCCCCCTTCAATTTTTTATTTTTTGAGGAAAAACAAAAATGCCAAACCAAGAACCTAAAAAGAGTTACGAATTTTTTGCCCCCAAAGTCTTTATCCGGACTTTCGGATGTCAAATGAATGTGCGGGATTCCGAAGTAATCTGCGGAATATTGGTAAATGCGGGTTATAAAATTTGCGCTTCCGATAGAGAAGCTGATATTATTATAGTTAATACCTGTTCTGTGCGCCAGCATGCCGAGGATAGGGTATGGAGTTTGATTGGAAGCTACAAAGGATCTAAAATAATCGGCTTAGTAGGTTGTATGGCTCAGAATTATAAAGAACGCGTTTTTCAGCGTGATGTAAATGTCAGTTTTGTTGTCGGACCTCAGGATATTTATAAGATCCCTGAGATATTGAATAAGTTTACTTCCAAGGGTTTTTTTGAGCGTAAGGTTTGGGAAGTAGATAGCCCTGATCGGCCGGAGGAGATTTACCATACAGGCTTCTTTCAGGACAAAGATCATGCGTATGTGGTTATATCCGAGGGGTGTTCTAATTTTTGCTCTTATTGTGTAGTGCCCTATGTGCGCGGCCCGTTGCGCCATCGTAAGAATATAAACATACTTAGAGAAATTCGGGAAGCTGTCGCTCGCGGGATTACCAGGGTTACTCTTTTAGGGCAGAATGTTAACGCATATTACGATAATAGTATTAATTTTACTAAACTGCTTAGACAGGTTAATGCATTAGAAGGCTTAAAAGAATTTACTTTCTTTACTTCTCATCCTAAGGATGCTAATATTGAATTCTTTCAGGCTATCTGTGATTTGAATAAATTGAATAAGTCATTGCATCTGCCACTGCAGTCAGGTGTAGATAGGATTCTTAATCTTATGAACCGGGGGTATTCGGTAAAAAAATACTTGGCTTTAATTGATTCTTATCGTAAAATTGTCAAAGGGGGTCTTTTAACTACAGATATTATTGTGGGATTTCCCTCTGAAACTGATAAAGAGTTTAAACAGACCTGCGATTTGATTAAAAAGGTAAGATTTAATGCTGCTTATATTTTTAAATATTCTCCCAGGCCGAACACGGAAGCAGCAAGATTAACTGACCTGTTGACTAAAAAGGAAAAAGAGAAGCGGCATAAAAAAATTCTTGATTTACAGAGAGAGATTTCTAATAAGTTAAGGATTAAGCATGCAGATGCAAAAGCTTAAAATCGGTTTTATAATCTTAACTATTTTTGTTTTCCCGGTTATCAGTTGGGCAGCTAATCTGGAAACTTTAAAAGCTGATTTCTTGCAGGGAAATTACCGCAGGGTTATGTTTGAAGCACAGGCCCAGGTTGGGCGTTTTAATATTCAGGGAACTGATGAGCTAGACTATCTGTTAGGCCTGAGTTATTTAAAGGAGGATAAGTTAGAGCAGGCGCAAGAATGTTTTCGGCGTATCTTAAGCAACCCTATGAGTAAATTTAAGGCTTATGCAGCCATGGCCTCAGGGGATGTTTATTTAATTAAAGGGCAATTTCAGGATGCGGAAGTTATTTATAATAAGCTGCTTGAAGATAATCCCAATACCAGCTTGAAGGCTGGGATATTGTATCGTTTAAGCCAGTCAGGTTATAGAAAAGGCAATAAGCAACAGTTTAATGAATATTTGTTGAAGTTAAAAAGAGATTTCCCTTTAAGCCTTGAATTAAGATCTACTAAGGGAATACCGCAAGGTGAGCCGCTTTCAAGTGTAATTGGTGAATTCTCGATACAAGTAGGCTTTTTTGTGAAGAGTTTAAATGCCGTTAACTTTAAGCATAAACTACTGGCTATGGGGTATCCAGTTTACGTAGAGGGTTCTAGCGAAGGCTACAGGGTTAAGGTAGGCAGGTTTAAGACACAAGTAGAGGCGCTGGAAACAGAGAATAAGCTTTCCCAGGAAGGTTTTTCAACCAAGCTCTGCCCATAGTATTTTATGCTTAAGAAAAAGATTATCTTTCTTGTTGGCCCTACTGCTATAGGTAAATCTGCAATTGCCATCCATTTAGCTAAGAAGATTAACGCCGAGATCATTTCCTGTGATTCCATGCAAGTATATGGCTCGATGGATATCGTTACTTCTCAGCCTTCCTGGCCGCAAAGAAAGAAAATAAAACATCATTTGCTTAGTGTGATTGACCCCGTTAAAGAATACAATGTCGCCAGGTATCGAAAAGATGCCATGTCAATTTGCAATAAACTATTTTTAAGAAACAAAATTCCCCTCTTTGTGGGAGGGACCGGTCTTTATTATTCCATTATAATTGACGGGCTTTTTCCATCTGTCCCGGAAGACAAATTAATCCGTGCCAGGATCTATAAGCAGTTGTCGCTTAAAGGAAATAAGTATTTGCATAGAAAATTAGCCAAGGTTGACCCTTTATCCGCTAAAAAGATCCATCCTAATGACACTAGAAGGATTATCCGCGCTTTGGAAGTTTATATGAAAACAGGCCTGCCCATATCTATCTTGCAGAAAAATAGAGTTGGTTTAGGTAATGAATATGAAATTAAGATATTTGCTTTAAATACAGATAGGCAAGCCCTTTATAACAAAATCGACCAAAGAGTTAATAAAATGTTTAGCTCTGGTTTAATTAAGGATGTCAGGCGGCTGCTCAAGCATAAATTAAGCAAGACTGCAACTTGCGCCATTGGAATCCGTGAATTAGAAGGATATTTCAATGGGGAGCATTCTTTAGATGAAGCCAAACGTCTTATTCAGGTTAATAGCAGGCATTATGCCAAGCGTCAGCTCACTTGGTTTAGGAAGGATAAGCGCATAGAGTGGGTTAATATCAAAAAAAAAGAAACTCCTGGGGAAGTTGCGAAACGTATTTATAAATTTTTAAGCTCATTTGTGAAGGAATAAAGTAATTCCCGCCTCAAAGGCTATGCCAAAATTATCGTAAAGAATTTTGGTATATTCGGCGGGATAATTTCGCACATTGACTTACTCATACTGGCGTATTCGTAAGTCAAGTGCTCAATTAATGGAAAAGGCTCTCTTAGTTAGCATTCAAATAAAGACAGATAAACATCACTGGCGTATTGAAGATATCTCTTCAGAACTAGAGGAGCTGGCTGTTTCATCCGGTGTCCAGGTAATTGAGAATGTAATCTGTATTTGTGATAAGGCTACGGCAAATTATCTTATTGGAAAAGGCAAGCTTGAGGAGATCAGTGTTATCGCCAGTGAGGATGCCGTGGATACGATAATTTTCAGCCATGACTTATCCGGAACACAGCAGCGTAATCTGGAGGAAGCGCTTGGTAGAAAAACAATTGACCGCACGCAGTTGATTCTTGATATTTTTAGCCGTCGAGCCAAAAGCCCTGAAGGCAAGATGCAGGTGGAGCTGGCTTTACTCCAGTATTTGCTTCCTCGTTTGGCAGGTAAAGGGATAATGCTTTCGCGTTTAGGCGGTGGAATTGGTACCCGCGGTCCAGGTGAGACTAAGCTTGAAGTTGACCGACGTCAGGTCAGGAAAAGAATTAGTAAATTAAAAGACGATCTAGAGGCATTTAGGTCGCATCGCTTGACTACGCGTAAAAAAAGAAAAGGGAATAATTTACCCTTGGTGGTTTTAGTGGGTTATACCAGCTCCGGAAAATCTACCTTACTTAACCGTTTGACCGATGCTGCGCAAACTACTTCGGAAAATTTGTTTACTACATTAGATCCGCTTTCCAAGAGTTTGCAGATGCCCAATGGGCAAAATATAATTTTCTCTGATACTGTCGGTTTTTTGCATGAGCTTCCTCATCATTTGATTGATGCCTTTAAGGCTACCTTGGAAGAGGTCCGCGATGCTGATTTATTGATCCATGTTTTGGATGTAGCTGACCAGCGCATACATCAACATAACCAGTCTGTGCAAAGTGTTTTAGATGATTTGGGCTTAAAAGATAAGCCAGTTTTGGTGGCGCTAAATAAAATAGATTTGATTCCTGACCGTAGCTGGTTGGAGGTTTGCAAAAATAATTTTCCCAACTCCATTCTTTTATCGGCCAAGACGGGAGAAAATACAAAAGCCCTAATTGACTCCATAGAGAATTATTTTTCCAGCCTTATGTTAAGCTTGAAAATAATTATACCTCATGGCCGTATGGAATTAGTTGATTTCTTTTATCGTCAAGCCAAAGTAGATAAGATTGATTATTTGCAGAGAGGAATTAGTATAAGCCTTAGGATATCCCGGGAGTTATTCAGTAAGATAAATAAAGATAAAGAGATTAAAATTATCTATTAGTTTACCTAACAAAAATAATTATTTTACTTGACAGGATGCAGGCATTGTGTTAGGCTTATATCATATGAGGGGGCAGCTATGGCAATCTTCAGTCTCAAGATAAGCCCGGAAGAGCCGGTTTATATAATCGGCGTGGTTTGTAAGTTGGTGAATATTCCTATTTGGACTTTGCGCCAGTTGGATAAGGCAGGGGTGGTGCGTCCTAAGCGAATAGGTAAGAAAAACCGGTTATATTCTTTGAGGGACTTAAAAAGACTGGGGTATATTCATTACCTGATGGAAAAAAAGCACGTGAATATCCATGGGGTAAAGATTATATTAGAAAGGGAGGGATGATTTTTTTTGGCCGAGTATTAGCACTCTCTAGTTTTAAGTGCTAATTTTGTTGACAAAACAGCAAATTATGTTAAAATTGCGCTCTAGTACTAGTATAGGTAGCTTGAATCCGCGAGAGGAGGCAGAGTAGTGCGAAGCGTTGATTATAACTCCCGCAGGAAATCAATCTTAAACTCGGCGATCAACCGTTATATCAAGGATGCGGTTCCAGTGGCCTCTGATGATATTGCTGAGGAGTTTGATTTAAGTTCGGCAACCATAAGGAATATATTTTCTGAGCTCGATGAGTCTGGGTTCTTAAAGCATCCTTATACTTCAGGGGGCAGGATCCCTACCGATAAAGGCTATCGCTATTATGTGGATTTTCTTGTTCAGCAGATTGAGCTTATTGATGGAGAGAAAAAGCGTATTCTCAAGGATTGTAAAAGAAAAATACGCCGGCTAGATGATGCCTTGGAGAATACCTCTGAAGTGATTTCTGAGATTACGCATTATGCGGGAATTGTTTCGTTTCTGGAATGGGAGGATAAAATATTCTACAAGGGGATTAGCCATATATTAGATCAGCCGGAATTCAGGGATGTTGATAAAATACGGCTATTAATCAGATTGATTGAAGATAAAAGCAGGCTGTTAAATATTGTCAACCGCGATTTTTCCGGTAAGGTAAAAATTTATATAGGAAGCGAATTAGGGCTTCCCGAGATGGAAAGTTGCTCTTTAATAGTTACTAGTTATAAATTGAAGGGCCAGCCTTCTGGCCGGCTTGCGGTATTAGGGCCAATGCGCATGGAGTATGATCATATTATCCCAGCCTTAGAATATATTTCTGATGTTTTAACGGATGTGCTTAGCACAATTTAAAGATGGATGAGATAAAGAAAGAGCATAAAGATAATAAAGATAATAAAGGATTAGATACGGTTACGCTTAAAGAATCCGAATACAATGAACTTAAGGATGCGGCGATAAAATCTAAGGATATCCAGGATAAGCTTTTGCGTTCCCAGGCAGATTTTGAGAATATGCGTAAACGTCTGGAGAAGGATAAACAAGAATTTATTAAATATGCTAATGAGGGGATACTTTTGGAACTGCTAAATGTTTTAGATGATTTGGAGCGTGTTATAAATCTGGCTGAAGACAAGCATGAAGACCTTGACGCTTTTTTAAAAGGCGTGGAGATGATTTTAGCGCATCTTTATGAAATGCTCAAGCAGTATGGAGTTAAGCCTATTGAAGCTGAAGGCAAAGTTTTTGATCCGCATTATCATGAGGCCTTAATGCAGGTAGAAAACAAAGATTTACCGGAACATACGATTGTTGAAGTCTTGCAAAAAGGATATTTAATGTATGAGCGGGTGATGCGAACCGCCAAAGTGAAAGTTTCTAAAAAAACAGGAGGGTAATTATGGCAAGGGTAATCGGTATCGACTTAGGAACATCTAATTCAGCAGCAGCAGTTATGGAAGGTGGTAGGCCGGTAATTATTCCATCGGCAGAAGGTGCAGGAGTTGCCTCTGGTAAGGCCTTTCCTTCCTTTGTTGCTTTTACTAAGGATGGCCAGAGGCTGGTAGGTGAACCGGCGAGGCGTCAGGCAGCTATAAATGCTGAAGGAACAATTCAGGCCGCCAAGCGTAAGATGGGCACAGATCACAAGTTTAAAGTCTATGGGAAAGAATATACCCCGCAGCAGATATCTTCTTTTATTTTGCAAAAAGTTAAGCAGGATGCGGAAGCATATCTTGGAGATAAGGTAGAGGAGGTAGTGATTACCTGCCCTGCCTATTTTGATGATAATCAGAGGACGGCTACTAAAGATGCGGGAGAGATCGCAGGATTAAAGGTTTTAAGAATTATCAATGAGCCTACTGCTGCCTGTCTTGCTTACGGTTTGGAAAAAGCGGGAAAGGAGCTAAAGATCCTGGTTTTTGACCTAGGAGGCGGAACTCTTGATGTTACGATTATGGAGATGTGGAAAGAAGGCGGGTTTAAAGTTATGGCAACTAGCGGCGATACTCAATTAGGCGGAACAGATATGGACAATGCCCTGATTGATTATATTGCCAAGGAGTTTAAAAGGGATACTGGCATTGATTTGAAGGGTGACAAAATGGCTATGCAGAGACTACGTGAAGCCGCTGAAAAGGCAAAGGTTGAGCTTTCTAGCACCCTTACTACGGATATTAACCTTCCTTTTATCACTGCAGATTCTTCGGGGCCCAAGCATCTAACTATGTCAATTAACCGGGCTAAACTTGAAGAGTTGGTTGGCCCTATCATAGAGCGTTGTCGGGGACCTTTGGAGCAGGCTTTAAAGGATGCAAAAGAAGCATTTGAAAAAGAGGGGATTAATTTTACCGATAAAGGCGTGGATAAGATTATTATGGTTGGTGGGCCTACGCGTATGCCTATTGTGCAGAAGTTTGTAGAGGATTATACGGGCAAGAAGATCGAGCGTGGGGTTGACCCGATGGAATGTGTGGCTTTAGGCGCGGCCGTCCAGGCGGCAATCATCAAAGGGGAAGTTAAAGATGTTTTACTACTTGATGTTACTCCTCTATCTTTGGGTATTGAGACTCTGGGTGGCGTAAATACCAAATTGATTGAGAGGAATACTACGATTCCTACTCGTAAATCACAGGTTTTTTCTACTGCCGCTGATAATCAGACAGCAGTAACTATTCGGGTTATTCAAGGAGAGCGTGCTATTGCCGATGCAGAAGGTAACGTTGAGTTAGGCAGGTTTGATTTGGTAGGGATACCGTCAGCTCCGCGTGGCGTGCCGCAAATAGAGGTAGCTTTTGATATTGACGCTAACGGCATTGTGCACGTTTCTGCTAAAGACCTGGGTACGGGAAAAGAACAGTCTATTAAAATTACTGCGCCCAAAAAACTTTCCAAGGAAGAGATAGATAAAATGGTGCGCGATGCTGAGAAGTATGCGGCTGATGATTCCAAAAAGAAAGAAGAGGTAGAGACTATAAATCAGGCGGATAACCTTATATATGCTACGGAGAAGTCGTTGAAGGATTATGGAGATAAGGTTAGCCAGGCTGAGCGTGCAGATATTGAGGTTAAGCTTAATGATTTAAAGTCTGCGATAAAGGATAAAAATATTGAACGGGTTAAGAAAGGTATGGATGACCTAACCAAGGTTTCGCATAAGCTTGCAGAAGAGATTTATAAGCAGGCAGCTGCTAAACAGCAGGCAGGCGCCAAACAATCTTCCAATGCTGGTACGCAGGAACAGCAGGCTCAGGCTCAGCAGGAAGGTGCCTCTCAGCCGGGCAGCGAAGATATTATTGATGCAGAATACAAAGAAGAGGATGATAAGAAATAGCAATATCCCGTCTTATAAAATGTGGCAAAATTGTGGAAACAATTTTGTCACATTCGACGGGATTTCGTTGAATAAAAGCATAAGGTGCTCAAATTCGCACATTGACTAATGTCTACCAAGCGTGACTATTACGAAATATTGGGAGTTACTAAAAGTGCTTCTTCGGAAGATATAAGGAGGGCTTATCGGGAGATGGCGCTTAAGTTTCATCCAGACCGGGTGCCTATAGAGCAAAAAAAAGAAGCAGAGGAGAAATTCAAGGAAGTTTCTGAAGCATATGCTGTGCTCTCAGATTCTACTAAGCGAGATCTTTATGATAAATATGGCCACTCTGGGATTGACCAAAAATACGCTCAGGAAGATATTTTTAAAGGTGCTGATTTTAGCAGTATCTTTAGGGAGATGGGAGGTAGTTTTGGCGCAGGTGGGAGCATATTTGAAGAAATATTCGGAGACCTTGGTTTTGATATTTCTGGTACGCGACAGTCAAGGGGGCAGTCTGCCAGGCGCCGTGGTAGGGATTTACAGATTGCTATCAATATATCATTGGAAGAGGCAGCGCAGGGCCTTGAGAAGATAATTACCGTACCGCGTTACGAAACCTGTACAAGCTGCGCTGGTAGCGGAGCAAGGGCAGGGACTAAAAGAAACAGTTGCCCTCAATGTAAAGGTTCGGGTAGGACAGTTGTTTCTAATGGGTTTTTTCAGTTAGCGCAGACTTGTTCGCGTTGCGGTGGAGAGGGGACAGTTATTCAGTCTCCTTGTCCGGATTGCCGGGGAGAGAGCAGGGTTAAGGTTACTAAAAAAATAAAAGTTAAGATTCCAGCGGGCGTAGATACTGGCTCTCAATTGCGTGTGCGTCAGGAAGGAGAGGCTGGCATAAACAGCCGTGGGGATCTTTATGTTGTTATTGAGGTAAGGCCGCATGACATCTTTGAGAGACATAATAATGATATTGCTACGTCAGTTAATATTAGTTTGGCCAAGGCTGTTTTAGGCGGAGAAGTAGAAGTTCTTGCTTTAGAGGGAAAATTGACTATGAAGATACCACCGGGAACCCAGTGCGGCAAGACCTTTCGCCTTAAGGGGAAAGGGATAGCGGATTTGCATTCCCAGGATATAGGAGATGAGCTGGTGAAGGTGAATATTGAAATCCCGGTTAAATTGTCTATCCAGCAAAAGCAATTGATGGAAGAATTTGCCCGTCTTAGTGGCGAGTATTTGGGGGTTAAGGATAGTTTTACAGAGAAATTTAAGAAATCATTTCGATAAGGAAAGAAGAATGCCTACTTACGAATACGAGTGCTTGTCTTGTAAGCATAAATTTGAAGTTTTGCAGAGCATAAAAGCAAAGCCAGTAACTAAATGCCCTAAATGTTTAAAGAAGGTCAGGAAATTAATCAGTAGCACGGGAGGTTTTATCTTTAAAGGGGCAGGCTTCTATGCTACGGATTACAAGAAAGCACATAAGCCTCCAGAAAATACTAACCTTGTCTCTTGTCCTAAAGCAAAGCAAGGCTGCTCCGGTTGCCCTGGCCACTAACGGAAGATAAAAAAGCTTTAAAATTATTGTTTTTATTATTTTATGTGATAAAATCAATGCTATGTTATCAAGTCAGATTTCCTTGCTATCGTGAATTTAATGACCAAGATAAAAGCTTTTAAAGCAGTATTTTATAATCCAGAGAAGATTAAAGATTTTAATCAGGTTGTTTGCCCGCCATACGATGTAATCTCTCCACTTGCTCAAGACACGTACCATGAGCGTTCAGTTTATAATTTTATCCACATACTTTTAGCCAAGGATTCAGCCACTGATGATAAGTATCGCAGGGCAGGTTCGATATTCCGCGATTGGCTTAAAGATACAGTGCTTGTTCAAGATAAGCGGCCAGCTATTTATTTTTATAGCCAACAGTATGTTATTCGGGGGGAGAAAAAAACGCGTTTAGGATTTATTTCTTTGCTTAAGCTGGGAGATGATAAGGGGTCGGATGTTTTTGGCCATGAAAATACTCATACGGAAGCCAAGCAGGACCGCTTTAGGCTGCTCAAACAGGTAAAAGCTAACCTCAGCCCCATTTTTGTTATTTTCTTGGATAAAAAACGAATTATCCAAAGGATATTCCAGAAGTATATCTTTGGCAAAGAGGCCTTTATAGAAGTTATAGATGATGAAAAAACCCTGCATAAATTATGGCGTCTGGATACCCCGGAGGCATTGGAAGTGATTGAAGCCAGTATGAGCAATGAGAATATTTTTATCGCAGACGGGCACCATCGTTATGAAGTCTCTTGCGCTTATCGTGACCTTATGCGTGAGAAGTTAGGCGCGCAATTCTCAGGTGAAGAAGATTTTAATTACTGTTTGTCGTATTTCACCAATACAGATTACAGGGGCCTGTCAATTTCTCCTATCCACCGTTTATTTAAATTAGATGCTGAATTAGACCTGATGGATTTTATTTTTAGGGCTAAAGAGTATTTTGATGTAGATCAGGTTAAAGAAAAGGTCCGTTTTTTCTTCCTTATGGAAAAAGCCGGATGCACTGAGCATCTTTTAGGGGTATATAAAGATAAGAAGTACTTTCTTTTGCGTCTGAAGAATATAAAGATCCTGGATAAGTTAACCGTCAATAAGCCCAAAGAGTATAGGATGCTGGACGTCGCCATTCTTAATTATCTTGTATTAAAGAATATTCTAAGTTTTGATTTGGATAATTTGCCCAAAGTCAGATATGACCCTGATCCCGAAGAATTAATCAAAGAAGTTGATGCGGATCCCTTGAAAGTAGCATTTTTCTTGAATCCGGTTAAAATAGGTCAGATTATTGAAGTTGCTTTAGGGGGCAACAAGATGCCTCCCAAGTCAACCTATTTTTATCCCAAGGTGCTTTCGGGGTTAGTAATTAATAAATTAGAAGAAGGTAAAAGTTAATGTTTATTAAATAAATATGGCCCTGTTCGGTAAACCAAAATATACCATAGTACGTATAAAGAAGAAAGAGATTCCGGATGGTTTATGGACAAAATGTGAAGAATGTTTAGAAACGCTTTATAATAAGACCCTTGAGGAGAACCTTAAGGTTTGCCCGAAATGCAACTATCACTTTGGGTTGACTGCCTATGAAAGAATAAATACATTATTTGATAAAGATACGTTTTCTGAGTTTGATAAAGATATGCTTGCGGTTGACCCGCTTGATTTTAAAGGGCCAAAGACCTATAAAGAAAAATTAAAGCAAGACCAGGAATCAACGGGGTTAAGGGATGCGGTTATTTCCGGCGAAGGCCAGATTGACGGCAAACATGCAGTTATTGCTGTAACTGATTCGCGTTTTATAATGGGGTCTATGGGTTCGGTAGTGGGCGAGAAAATAACCCGGGCTATTGAATATGCTACTAAAAATAAGCTTCCTATGGTTATTGTTTCTGGTTCAGGAGGAGGGGCGCGTATGTATGAAGGGATGTATAGCCTTATGCAGATGGCTAAAACCTGCGCCGCCTTAGCATATCATCGAAAAGCAAAGTTGTTATACGTATCTGTGCTTACTAATCCCACGATGGCCGGGATTATGGCTTCGTTTGCCGGAGTTGGAGATATAATTATGGCTGAACCTAATGCCTTGATTGGTTTTACCGGGCCGCGGGTCATTGAACAGACCATAAGGCAGAAACTACCTATTGGTTTTCAACGTTCGGAGTTTTTGTTAGACCATGGGCTTATAGATATGATTGTGCATCGTAAAAATATGAAGAATAATCTTAGCCAGTTGCTCGATTATTTTAGTTAGATTTGTATATTTGAATAATAAAGTTTTATATTTAAAGATGCTCCGCTTATTTGCTTGAAAATTTCTACTAATTTTCCTCGCAAGCTCGGGATTTCGCTAAGCGAGAGCGTAAGGGACTCAAATTCGCACATTGATTTATATTCACCTTGCTTCATAAGTCAAGTTTATTAAAGGAGAGTAATTAAATGGCTCAAGTAAGTTTAAGAAATGTTTGCAAGACTTTTGCAGGGAATGTCAACGCGGTTAACAATGTGAGCCTGGGTATTGAAAACAAAGAGTTTATGGTCCTGGTAGGCCCTTCAGGTTGTGGTAAATCCACAACCTTAAGGATGATTGCTGGTTTGGAAGAAATAAGTTCAGGTGATGTTTTTATAGGCAACAAGCGTGTTAACGATGTGCCGGCTAAAGACCGGGATATCGCTATGGTTTTTCAGAATTACGCCCTTTATCCTCATATGACTGTTTTTGAAAATATGTCATTTGGCCTACGGCTTAGACATATTCCCAAGCAGGAGATTGTTCAGAGAGTTAGTGAGGCCGCGGATATACTGGGGATTAAACGCCTGCTTAACCGTAAACCGCGCGAGCTTTCCGGAGGAGAGCGTCAGCGAGTGGCTGTAGGAAGGGCAATTGTACGTAAGCCAATGGTTTTTTTGTTTGATGAGCCCTTAAGTAACCTTGACGCTAAGATGCGTGTACAGATGCGCACCGAAATTCATAAATTACACATAAGGCTGCAGACCACAATTATATATGTAACTCATGATCAGGTTGAAGCTATGACTATGGGTGATCGTATTGCTGTAATGAAGGATGGCATTCTTCATCAGTTAGATGACCCTATTGATGTTTATGACCATCCGAAAAATAAGTTTGTCGCAAGCTTCATCGGTTCTCCTCCGATGAATATTATGCAAGGAAGGATTATCAAGAAAGAGGGAAGGCTGTATTTTGATGAGGGTAAAATCCAGGTTAAATTGGTTGAGGGTATGTATAAGAAGATGGCCAGTTATGTTGGTAGCGAGATATTCTTCGGAATCCGTTCCGAAGATGTATATGATAAATTGTTTGTTTCTGAGGCCCCTCCGGAGAATATTGTCAGGGTAAATTGTGAAGTGTTTGAACCAATGGGGTCAGAGGTATATCTTTACCTTAATACGGGCAGACATACCTTTATCGCCCGCGTCGGTGCGCACGACCGGCCGAAGGTCAACCAGGAGATGGACGTAGTCTTTGATATGAGCAAGGTTCATTTCTTCGATAAAAGCACTGAAGAGACTATTGTCTAAGCTTTTTTGATTCCTGGCTTTAGTTAAAAAGTAATATGCAGCAGAATATCTCTCGTAAAAATATCTGTCTATTTTTATCGCTAGCCTGCTTTATCTCCCTAATAATCAATTTTTTCCTCTTGCATCAAAGAATTAATCTAGTTATTTTTTTTATTTTTATATCAACAAACATCTTAGTTTTTTTCTATTTACTGCAATTCTTCTCCAGTAAAAATTTCTTGATTGGATCCCAGATCGAAAATATTCAAGAACAGATAAATATCATTAATGTTGAAAATAAGAAATCCCAAGAGTTTGGCGCTGCGCTTAAATTTAAGATTACCCGTTATGATAACCTAAAGAAGGTTATCGAGGATCTTAACCGTAGCTTAAGACCGGAGGTTGTTGTTAACGTATTAAGCGCAACTGTCTATTCTTTAATTTCAAATTCCTGTGGAACCGCGCTTTTCTATTTGTTAGATAATCATTGCCAAAAATTAAACCTCATGCATTCTATAAAAGAAGACAAGCAACTGGCCATCTTTTCCAAAGAGGGCGATATCTTTGATTACTGGGTATTAAGGCATTCCCGGGAGCTTATCATTGAAGATTTAAAAAATGATTTTCGTTTTGATCTGGACACAGTGCAAAGCCAGGAAATACGCCAGGTTTTATCGCTGATCAGTTCTCCTTTGATTAGCCATCATTCTCTGCTTGGCCTGCTGAGGCTGGAAAGCGATAAGAGTGCTTCTTTTAATCAGGATGATTTACGTTTTCTTTCTTTGGTTTCTGGCCTTGGCGCAGTAGCCTTGGAAAATAGCCTGCTTTTTCAGAAAACACAGGATTTGGCTATACACGATGATTTGACGGGGCTTTATACCAAGCAGTATTTTATCGGCAGGTTAAAAGATGAGGCCAAGCGTTGCCAACGCCTGGATCAGCGCCTGGCTTTAATGATGATCGACATTGATTTTTTCAAACAGTATAATGATAAATTCGGCCATATTGCCGGAGATATTGTTTTAAAAAAGGTAAGTTTTTTATTAAAAGATAACTTAAATGAGCTTAGTCCTTTGCTATGCCGGTTTGGCGGCGAGGAATTCTTAGTTATGTTGTCGGATATAGATAAGCAAAGATCGTTAACAATCGCAGAAAATTTACGTCAGAGGGTTGAAAGAGAAAAGATTTTGTTGCGCCGTCAAAATACCTCTATTACAGTTTCTATCGGATTGGCCTGCCTGCCGCTTGATACAAAAGATGAGGATGAGTTAATTCAGCAAGCGGATAAGGCCATGTATGATGCTAAGCGAAAAGGAAGAAACCGGGTATGCTGTACATAATATTATTTTTAATCTTAACAATTAGCTGGGCTTTATTGCTATTTGATATTTTATCTGCTCGCCTTAAACGCAGGCATGCTGAAAGCGCTGATTTGCTTAATGAGCTTAATAACCTGGAAGAGAACAAACAGGCTCAGGATTTAGAGAATGCGAGGCTTAATAAAATCTTTGCAGAGACTCTGGCGCTTTATGAATTGACCAAGGATATCTGCAAGAGCCTGGATGAGGAAAAAGTTTTTGCTATCTTCTACGATAATCTAAGAAAGCATATCGGCATTAGGGACTGTCAGTATATCAAGGATAGTGCAGGGTTAATTAAATATAAAGATTACATGGTTTTAGCTTTAAATACCGCGGAGAATCAGGCTACGGGGTATTTGGTAGTGGATGGTATTTCAGATGTGGATAAAGAGAAATTTGGAATCCTTGCCCAGCAGCTTTTAATCGGCCTTAGAAGAGCACTCTTTTATCAAAAGGTTCAAGGCTTGGCTATTACTGATGCGCTTACTCAAGTTTATTGCCGGCGGTATTTTCTGGAACGTTTCACTGAAGAGCTTAAGCGTTCCAGAAAGAATAAGCTGCATCTTTGCTTTCTTATGATCGATTTAGATAACTTTAAACAGTTTAATGATCGGTATGGGCACTTAGTTGGGGATGCCATACTACGGCAGGTTTCTAAAACTATAAGCGATATGATCAGGCAGATAGATTTTATTGGCCGCTATGGCGGAGAGGAGTTGGCAATAGTTTTAGCTGAAACTGATAAGGAGCAGGCTAATTTTGCCGCGGAACGTATTCGTCAGGCAATTGAGGCATCAGTGATTAAGGCTTATGATGAAGAATTGAAGGTGACTGTAAGTATAGGTGTTTCTGCATTTCCGGACAATACTGATCATATACGGGAATTAATTGAGATAGCGGATCAGGCCTTGTATTTGGCGAAGGAAACCGGGAAGAATAAAGTTTGTTTTGCCCTGCCTAGAGAATGAAGACATAATAAGCTATAGGTTTAATTTTCTCCTTGAAAAACTACCTTTTTTAATATAGAATACCAACCATGGTCAAAAGGTTTATTATTGCTATAGATTTAGGCGGCACCAACTTAAAATACGCTTTACTTAATAGTAGCCTGAAAATTAAAGCCAAAAGCTTATTTAGTACAAAGAGTTTTAACAATAAGCAAGAACTTATTGGCGGTATACTTGATTCCATAAACAGTTTTATCTTAAAATTCAATTTGACCAAGAGTTCTATTTTAGGCGTAGGTATTGGTGTGCCTGGGCTGGTGGATACTTTTAAAGGAACAGTGCATTTTTTACCGAATATACCAGGGTGGAAAGAGGTAGGCTTAAAAAAGATCCTAGAGCAAGAAACTAGCCTTGCGGTTTTTATTGATAATGATGCTAAATTGATGGCTTTGGCTGAGCATAAAGCCGGTTCGGCAAAGGGTTATAATAATGTTTTATGCCTGACTTTAGGTACGGGTGTAGGAGGTGGATTGATTCTTGGAAACTCTCTTTATCGGGGGAGAGATAATGCTGCCGGTGAAGTCGGGCATCTTCCCCTTAATGAGCATGGTCCTGTTTGTGGTTGTGGCTCTCAGGCTTGCCTTGAGGTATATGTAGGTAATGCTAGAATTATTAAAGATGCGCGTAAATTATTCGGTTCTAAAATTACCCTTGAAGAGGTAAGCCGATTGGCACAGTATAATAATACTAAAGCGGTAAATTTTTGGGATGAAGTTGGTAAGAAACTAGGTTTAGCTTTATGTGGAGCCGTGAATTTACTTAATCTTGAAGCAATTGTAATCGGCGGCGGGGTATCTTACGCTGGAAAGGTGTTGTTTAAAAGCGTCAAGAGGACTATTTTGACGCGCGCAATGAGCGTGCAAGCAAAAAGGGTAAACATATTAAAAGCCAGCTTAGGTAATGATGCCGGCTTGATTGGGGCAGGATATTTAGTTAGGGAGAGATTGGTGCGATGAAGATCTTTATTGATACAGCAAGCGTTAAAGCGATAAAAGAGGCAGCTTGTCTTGGCCTTATTGATGGGGTAACTACTAATCCTACGCTCATGGCTAAGGAGGCTCGTAATCCTGAGCAGGTATTAAAAGAGATATGTGCATTAGTTAGCGGGCCGGTGAGCGCTGAAGTGGTCAGCCTTGAATCTGCCGGAATGGTTAATGAGGCGCATGAACTGGTGAAACTAGCCAAAAATATTGTGGTTAAGATTCCGCTTATCAAGGAAGGTTTAAAAGCAGTAAAGATTCTTTCGGCTGAAGGTGTTAAAACCAATGTCACACTTTGTTTTTCTTCCACCCAGGCATTGTTGGCAGCTAAGGCTGGGGCAACTTATATTTCTCCTTTTATCGGCAGGCTGGATGATATTGCCCACGAGGGTATTAACCTGATTAGCGATATAAAAAAAATTTATGCCAATTACAACTTTAACACGCAAATAATTGTTGCTTCTGTGCGTAATCCTGTGCATGTGGCTAAGGCGGCTTTAATTGGAGCAGATATTGCCACAATACCTTATTTAGTGATTGAGCAATTAATCAAGCATCCCTTGACAGATTCCGGCATAAGCAGGTTTCTGGAAGATTATAAAAAAATCCCCCAAGTTAATAATGCTAAATAGTTTCTTTAATTCCCATAAGTTAAATTTACTGGTAGTCATTTCGGTTTTTCTTTTTGTCTCTTGTGTTAAATTATTATATGCAGCAGAGAATAAAGATTCTCCTATAATTATTAACGGCGATAATGTGGAGTATTCTGCTGATAATAAGGAGGTTATTGCTACCGGTAATATTGAGGTTATTTATAGAGGGTCAAAACTAACCTGCAATAAGTTAAAAGTAAATATGCAAACAAAGGAAGGCTTAGCCGAAGGCAATGCCAGGCTTGAAGACGAAAAAGGAGTGGTTACGGGAGAAAGAATAGTTTATGATTTTACGAATAAAACCGGAATAATTTATAAGGCTGATTTTCGCGCCAATCCTTACTTTGGAAAAGCTAAGAAATTAGAAAAGGTAAGCGACAGCGAATTTGTGGCCAAGGGAGGTTATTTTACTACCTGTAGTTTAGATCAACCGCATTATCGTTTTGCGGCTAAAAAAATAAATATGTTTCCCGGAGATAAGGTGCAGTCTAAGCAAACCACGCTTTATCTTGGAGCGGTTCCGCTTGTTTACCTTCCTCGGTTTAACTATTCAATGAAAGAGCCTTTTATGCATGTGCAGGTTGAGCCTGGAACACGCAAGGATTGGGGTCCCTATATTTTGAGCATGTGGCGCTATAATCTTACGAGCAATGTAAATGCCAGGGGTTTTCTTGATTACCGCTATAAATTAGGTTGGGGAGAGGGTTTTGAGTTGAACTATTTCAATACACCCGTTGGAAAAGGGGATTTTAAATTTTATTATACGCTTGAAACGCCTCATGACCAGCCTACGGGGCCGCCTAAATCGGATTACTATCGTTATTTTATGCGCTGGCGCCATAAATGGGACATTGATGAGCGCACTAACGTTACCACAGAGTTTTTTAAGATTACCGACCAAAGAAGGAAAGACGATCGAACTTATTCTATTACTCATAGTTTCCTGCAAGATTATTTCTTTCGCGAATATGAAAAAGACGCCCAGCCATTGAGCTATGCGTTATTTCATCACGCCTTTGATTATTCCAGCTTGGATGTGCTTTTGCAAATGCGTACTAATAAATGGTTTGACCAGATTGAGAAGAAGCCCGAGATAAATTATAATCTGCCAAGTTTACAATTAGGAGAAAGTCCGCTATATTTTGAAAGTATAAATCAGTTAGGTACATATAATAAAAAGAAAGTTGCTACCTCAGATCCGTTAGCAGCAACTTATAGTCAGGATAGGGATAAAGTTACAGATACCCGGCTAGATACCAAGAATACATTTTCTCTGCCTACCAAGATTGCTTTTATACAATTTAAACCCTTTGTTTCCAGCCGCCAGACTTTTTATGATAAAGCTGCCAACGACCAGAACGGGATTGTGCGCACAATTTTTTACAGCGGCGCGGATATGAGTACTAAGTTTTACCGTGTTTTTAATGCCAAAACAAATTTTCTTGGGTTGGATATTAATGGTTTACGCCATATTATTACCCCCAGTATAGGATATCTGTATACGCATCCGCCTACCATACCCGGCAGCAATATAAAACAGATCGATAGTAGTATAGATTCGATAAATCGCGGGAATACCGCAGCTTTAAGTTTATCCAATAAGTTACAGACTAAGCGTAATGGTCAGAGCCTAGATTTTGTTGATTTCTTGATTACTACTAATCTTGTGCTTAATCCTAAAACAGGAGATAATGCATTTCTTTCTCCTAGGGCGGGAGAGAATTTGAAAGATAATTTTTCGGACATTCTTTTTAAGCTAAAAGTATTGCCATATTCTTGGATTAGATTTGAATCTGATGCTACTTTTGCACACGCAGACCATTCTAGCGTGAATTTCAATAAATTTTCATTAGCTAATTATCAGTTGAGTTTTGATTTTGCCAAAGAGCGTTCGTTTGCTATTGGCCAGCGTTATGAAAGAAAAGGTAGTAATGAAGTTACTGCCGGTCTTACTTGGCGGATGAGCCCCAAATGGAAATTTGGTAGTTATATTCGGTACAATCTTAAGAAATCTATCTCTCTTGATGGAGGCATGCAGGAGCAAGAATATACCTTAACTCGTGACTTGCATTGTTGGGATCTAGATATTACTCTTAATAAAAAAGAGGTCTCCGGAACAACCATATTCTTTACTTTTAGGCTTAAGGCTTTTCCTGAGAATGAATTTGGATTTGATCAGGCATTGACCAGGCAAAAATCCGGCACGCAGTAAAATCATTAATATTTAGAGGTGTTTAAAATGAATATTTCAATCATCGGCTCAGGCTATGTGGGTTTAGTTACGGGTGCTTGTTTTGCCGAATTAGGCAATAAAGTTATTTGCGTTGATAATGATGTCAAGAAAATATCCTGTCTTAAAAAAGGGGTAGTGCCTATCTATGAGCCGGGCTTAGAGGAGTTGGTCAAGCTTAATCTTAAGAACAAAAGGCTTAAATTTACCTCAAGCATTAAGGCGGCGGTTATGGCCAGCGAGGTAATTTTTATCGCTGTAGGGACTCCTACGCTTGAAAATGGCGAGGCGGATTTAACCGGAATAGAAAATGTTGCCCGCAGTATTGCACAGAATATGGATGGTTACCGCCTGATTGTTGAGAAATCTACTGCGCCGGTTGAGACCTGCGCCTGGGTTAAGAAGACAATTTCAATTTATATCAAGAAGGGCCGTAAATTTGATGTAGTTTCTAACCCGGAATTTTTAAGAGAAGGTTCAGCGATAAATGATTTTACTCATCCTGACCGGATTATATTAGGCGTAGAAAGCCAAAAGGCTAAACAGATAATCACCAGTCTGTATCAGCCATTGAACGCCCCGATTTTAGTTACTAACATAAAATCAGCAGAGCTGATTAAGCATGCATCCAATGCCTTTTTGGCTACTAAGATTTCATTCATTAATGCTATTGCGCGTATCTGTGATAAGGTAGGCGCGGATGTAAAAGATGTGGCCCAAGGCATGGGTTTAGATAACCGTATCGGCCGGTACTTTTTACATGCAGGAATAGGTTATGGCGGCTCATGTTTTCCCAAGGATCTTGAAGCCTTCATAAACATTGCTGATAAATTAGGTTATGATTTTCAAATTCTCAAGGCTGTAAGGAATACTAATGAAGAGCAGAAAAAATTTGTTTTACAGAAAATAAAAGATGAGCTGTGGGTTATAAAAGATAAGACTATCGCGGTCGCCGGACTTGCTTTTAAACCTAATACTGATGATTTGAGAAATGCTCCAAGTGTTGATTTAGTTAAAGCCTTATTAGAAGAGGGGGCAAGGGTCAAGGTCTTTGACCCGAAGGCAATGGGAAAGGCAAGGGGGTTATTAAAAGATGCCATTTTTTGTAATGATCTTTATCAGGCGGCCAGGGCTGCAGATTGCCTTGTTGTGGCTACAGAATGGAATGAATTCAAAGAGCTGGATTTTGCTAGATTAAAGAAAATGCTTAAACGGCCGCTAGTCATTGACGCCAGGAATATTTATGATCCCAAATTACTTAAAGAGCTGGGTTTTACCTGTATTGGGGTGGGCAGGGGAAATGGATAGGGTTATCTTGGATTTACGCAGGAAGATAAAAAACAAACAGTTAAAAATAGCAGTGGTAGGGTTAGGTTATGTGGGTTTTCCTCTGGCTTTGGAGTTTGCCAGAAAACGCGTTTTGGTAACTGGTATTGAGATAGATTGCGACCGGCTGAAATCTATTATAAATCGTAAATCTTATATTAGCGATGTTAGTAATGAAGCATTAAAAGACAGCTTAGATAGCGGTTATTTCAAGGTAAGCGCAGATTTTTCGGATATTAAAAATGCGGATGTAATTCTAGTTTGTGTTCCTACCCCGCTTAAGGGTAAAAATCTTCCAGATATCTCATTCATAAAAAACGCGGTAAAAGAAGCAGCGCTGTACATAAAAAATGGTGCGCTTGTAATTTTAGAAAGTACTACTTATCCCGGGACAACGGAGGAGGAGATCCTGCCAATTTTTCAAAACCGCGGCCTTGTGCATGGAAAAGATTTTTACCTTTGTTTTTCTCCTGAAAGAATCGACCCGGGGAATAAAAGATTTCCGGTGCATAAAATACCTAAGGTTGTTGGAGGGCTTAGCCCTAGAGCCACCCGTTTGGCGATGTTAGTTTACGGCATTATTATTAAACAGGTGATCCCCGTAAGCAGCGCGCGCTGCGCCGAAACAGTAAAGCTTCTTGAAAATACATTTCGCCTAATTAATATCGGCTTAATTGATGAGTTATCAATGATGGCGCATAAAATGAAGATTGATATCTGGGAAGTGGTCCAGGCTGCCAGTACTAAGCCTTTTGGCTTCATGCCTTTTTATCCCGGGCCGGGTGTAGGAGGGCACTGTATTCCCAAGGACCCCCTGTACCTGCATTGGAAGGCTAAAAGTTTTGGTTTTCATTCGCGGTTTATCAGCCTCGCTTCCAATGTAATAAATTACATGCCCGAGTATATTGTAAAAAGAATTGAAGAGGCGCTGGGTCAACGTAATAAGCAAATCAAAAACTCAGAGATATTAGTCATGGGAGTTACTTATAAAAAAGATGTGAAAGATTTACGTAAGTCTCCAAGTATAGATGTGATTAACAGTTTAAGAAGGCACGGGGCTAAGGTAGCTTATTCTGACCCGTTTATACCTTTTCTTAGGCTAAAGGAGATTGATCTGAAATCAGTAGTGTTGAATGATAAGAAAATCAGGGAGTTTGATTGCGTTTTGATTGCTACTGATCATACGGGAGTAGATTACTTCGGGTTATTAAAAAATGCAAGATTAATCTTTGATTCCAGGAATGTTTTTAAGGGTGGACATAAAGAAAAGGTAGAGAGGCTATGAGTAAATTTTTAGTAACCGGAGGCGCAGGCTTTATCGGTTCGCATATTGTTGAGGCATTAATTAAGCAAAAGCATTACGTGCGCGTGCTGGATAATTTCTCAAGCGGCAGGATCGCCAATCTTAAGGGGTTAGAAAAAAGAATTGATTTAATCAAAGGGGATATTTGTTCTTCAGGCGTATGTTTTAAAGCAGCCCGGGGGATGGATTTTGTACTACATCAGGCAGCATTACGCAGCGTGCCTAAATCCATGGCCAGCCCGCATGCATATAACCGGGTTAATATCGACGGTACATTGAATATGCTTGAGGCGGCAAAGAATAACAAAGTTAAGCGTTTTGTTTTCGCATCATCGAGTTCAATTTATGGCCAGGTGAATACTTTTCCTGAGAAAGAAAGTTTTATCCCTGAACCCATCTCGCCGTACGCATTAAGCAAATTGGCAGGCGAGTATTATTGCAGGATATTTAGCTTGCATTTTGGTTTGTCCACAATCGCCTTGCGCTATTTCAATGTCTTTGGACCGCGCCAGGCACTTGATGATGAATATGCGGTGGTTATTCCCAAATTCATCAATTGCCTGTTAAATAACCAGCCGCCGCCGATCTTCGGTAATGGCAGGCAGTCACGCGATTTTACCTTTGTGCAAAATGTAGTACAGGCCAATCTTTTGGCGGTGAAGGCGGTAAAAGTAAAATATGGCGTCTTTAATGTTGCCGGAGGTAAGGATACCACAATACTAGGCTTAGTTAAGATATTAAATAAGATTTTAGGAAAGGATATTTTGCCTTTATTGCTGAGCAAGCGGCCGGGAGATGTATTCAGGACATTGGCAGATATAAAGGCCTCGGGTAAAATTTTGAAGTTTAGACCGGTTATTAATTTTGTAAACGGACTAAAGATTACAGTTGATTATTGGAAGCAGAATGCGTAAAAAAACCGTCTTAATTACCGGAGGTGCAGGTTTTATCGGCTCGCACATGTGCGAAAAGCTGCTCAATAATAATTATGCCGTAATATGCCTGGATAATTTTATTACTAGTTCTGAGGAGAATATCAAGGCATTGTTTAGGTATAAAGATTTTCGTTTTGAATTGCGCAATGTCTCAAATCATATTGGTATCCCCGGTAAGATAGATTATGTTTTGCATTGCGCTTCATTGGCTTCGCCGGAAGATTACCTGGATTTTCCTATTCAGACCTTAAAAGTAGGCTCTTTAGGTACACACAATGCTTTGGGATTAGCTAAAAATAAAAAAGCCGTATTCCTCCTGTTTTCTACTTCAGAGATTTATGGCGATCCATTAGTGCATCCTCAAAAAGAAAGTTATTGGGGCAATGTTAATCCTGTGGGGGTACGCGGCTGTTATGATGAATCCAAGCGTTTTGCCGAGGCAATTACCATGGCATATCAGCGCGTGCATAAGTTGGATACCAAGATTGTGCGTATTTTTAATACCTATGGCCCCAAGATGCGCCATAATGACGGCAGGGTAGTGCCTAATTTTATCCTTTGCGCAATAAGCAATAAGCCTTTAACTGTTTATGGAAAGGGCCAGCAGACGCGAAGTTTCTGTTATATTGATGATTTACTGGAGGGGTTATTGCGGCTGATGCTCTCAAAAATAAATCAGCCTGTAAATTTAGGCAATCCTGATGAGCTTACTATAATGCAGTTAGCAAAATTGGTCTTAAAAATAACTAGATCAAAAAGCAAGATAGTCTATAGGCAACTTCCTGTTGATGACCCCCGCCAGCGTCAGCCGGATATCAGTAAAGCGCATAAGTTACTCTCCTGGAAACCTGCTTTCTGCCTGCAGGAGGGGCTTGAGCGGACCATAGCCTGGTTCAAGGGGTAAAAGAAAGCCCTTTCCTTGACAAGCCACTCGAATATATGTTATACTTCCCATATTTCAATAATCGGAGGATATTATGGATTCAAGTGTTTTGCAACAATTAAATTTCCTGGACATTGTTATCCTAATTATATTATTTAGAATATGTTACATTGCTGTTAAGACTGGTTTAATCATAGAATTTTTTAAGCTTCTGGGTTTATTATTCTCAATATATATTGCTTCACATTATTACACTTCACTTTCTGATATGATTCAGCGTCATTATATTCCTAAAGCTATCCCCTTGGAGTTTGTAGATTTTGTAATCTTTATTATTTTGGTTAGCGCGGGGTATCTGTTTTTTGTTTTATTACGCAGCGTCTTCTACCGTTTCATGAAAATGGAGGCTGTTCCTAAGCTTAATAAATATGGCGGGCTTGTTCTAGGTTTAGCGCGTGGATATTTTACCATAGGTTTATTAACTTATATATTAATGATCTCAAGCGTAAGCTACCTCAGTAGTTCGGTTAAGCGTTCTTATTTAGGCAGCAGGGTTTCTTCTGTTTCTGCTCAAACATATAATTGGATCTGGGAGAGTATTTTCTCTAAATTTTCCCCGCAAGAAAAATCTAACTCTATTGTAAGCGAAGTCAGTGATAGTTTTACCAAAAAATGAAATTAATTAATTTTTATAATCAAGCGGTCCGCTTTGGACGGGCTGTTGACCCGCGTAGGGATAAGAGGGGGATTACCTCTTTCTCGGATTCTGCGATTCTTTTTGGCAAGCTCAATACAGAAGTAAATAAGATTATGGTAGGTATCGATATTGAGGTTGCCGAGCTTCTACTTGCCGACCGTATCCGCCAAAAAGAAGGTTTAGATTTGGTAGTTGCCCATCATCCTGAGGGTAAGGCCTATGCGGGATTGCATGAGGTTATGAGCCTGCAGGTTGATTTATTAAGGCAGGCCGGCCTAGCTTATAAAACAGCTTTCAGATTGATTGAAGAAAGGATGCTTGAGGTGGAGCGCAGGGTGTTGCCGCAGAATCATACCCGTCCTGTGGACGCGGCGAGGTTGCTAAATATGCCTTTTATCAATTTACATACTCCTGCCGATAATCATGTATACAGGTTTTTATATCGCCTTTTTAAACAGAAGCATACCGCTCCCCGTTTGGTTGGGGATGTGGTTAAAATATTAAAGACTATTCCTGAGTATCAGGTTGCCGAAAAATTTAATACCGGCCCGCGCATAATCTTGGGTAATTCAAAAAGGCCGGTAGGTAAGATTTTGTTTGAAATGACAGGAGGCACAGAGGGGTCAAAGGATGTTTTTGTTAAGTTGTATAAGGCCGGTGTGAGGACCTTGGTTTCTATGCATTTAAGTGAAGAGCATCTTAAGAAGGTTAAAGACGCTAATCTTAATGTTGTTATCGCCGGGCACATATCCAGCGATACCCTGGGATTAAATTTACTATTGGATAACATAGAGAAATCCGCAAAACAGCAATTTCAGGTGGTTGCCTGTTCTGGTTTTACTAGATTTAGAAGAGGGTGAGATGTCCGTTCGCATACCCGAAAATTTATTGGAAGATATTCTCGGCCGGGTGGATATAGTTGAAATTATTTCCGGCTATATCCCGCTTAAGAAGTCTGGCCGTAATTTTAAGGCTAATTGCCCATTCCATCATGAAAAGACTCCATCTTTTACAGTTTCTGCGCACCGTCAGATTTACCATTGTTTTGGTTGTGGCGAATCAGGAAATGCTTTTAGATTTCTAATGCGCCATGAGAAAATGGAATTTCCGGAGGCCGTTGAAATACTGGCAAAGAAAGCCGGAGTTATCTTGCCTGAGCAAAATAATCCGGAGATAGCCAGACAGGTTAGTTTAACCAGCCAACTTTATAAAATTAATGAACTGGCAGTAAGCTTTTATGAAAATAATCTCCATGCATCTGGCGCATCAGCCTTCAGAGATTATCTTTTAAACAGAGGAATCAAACTCCAGACGATTAAGGAGTTTCATCTTGGGCTGGCAGCCTACGAATGGAATAGCCTGATTAATTACTTGAGGTCAAAGGGCATCGGTCTTTCTTTGATGGAAAAGGCAGGTTTAATTTTACCTAAAGACGCAGGGGGTTATTATGACCGTTTCCGCAACCGTATTATTTTCCCGATTTTTGATATACGCAGCCGCGTAATCGGTTTTGGCGCCAGAGTAATGGATAATACTTTGCCAAAGTATATTAATTCTCCAGAGACTCCGGTTTATATTAAAGGTAAGAACTTTTTTGGTTTGAATTTATCCAAAGATTATATACGGGAGAATGATTTTGCGATAATTGTGGAGGGTTACCTAGATTTTATGATTCCGTATCAGGAAGGGCTGAATAATATTGTGGCTTCACAAGGGACCGCGCTTACTTTAGAGCAGATTAGGTTACTTAAGCGTTACACGCACAATGTAGTAATGATTTATGATGGCGATACTGCCGGTGAAATAGCTACCTTAAGAAGTCTGGATATGCTTATTGAAGAAGGTATGAATGTAAAAGTCGTACCCCTTCCGAAGGGAATGGATCCTGATGCTTTGGTTCGCCGGGAGGGAGTTAATAGCCTAAAGGCTAAACTTCAGAATGCGAAAAGCCTCTTTGGCTATAAGCTTGAAGTCTTAAAATGTCGACATAATATAAAAGATGCGCATGGTAAGAGTAAAATTGCCTCTGAAATGCTTTTAACCATTAATAAGTTTGATAATGCTATTCTTAGGGGCGAGTATATAAAACGGCTTTCAGAGGAGATTAAGGTTCCGGAGCATTATATACTTGAAGAGTTAAATAAATTAAAGCCAAACGTAGGCGTACGTTCAGACGAAGGTTTACGCGTTAAAAAATCCTCCTTGGGGATTAATCCAGCAGAAAATCTTCTAATTAAATTTATGCTTGAAGAAAGAGAATTGATTGAAAAGATTATGCAGGAGCTTTCGCCTGCTGATTTTACCGATATACGCACTGCTAAAATTGTCTCAGTAATGTATGATTTGTTCACCCAGGGAAAAAATATAGAGCCTAGCATTTTGATGAATTATTTAAGTGAAGATGATGCCAGTCAGCTTGTTTGCGAGTCTATGTTTATGCCGGAGCTTTTGGAGCAGGAAAGAGAGAAGGCGGTCAATGACTGTATTGCACGCATTAAAGTGCAAAGATTAAAATCTCAAAGAGAGCATCTGCATATACAGATAAAAAGCGCCCAATCTTTGGGTGATGAACAAAAGTTAAATAGTCTTATTAAAGAATTTCATAATCTAATAAAGAAAGGCGACTAAGGATGAAGAAGAGGGAACAGCCTACTAAAGATATGGAGAAATTGATTGCCCTGGGTAAGCGTAAGGGGTTTCTTACTTATGACGAAGTAAATGACCTGCTACCTGAGGACCTTTCAAGTACCGTGGCGATAGATCATCTTTTTGAATTGCTGGGTAATGAAGATATCCAGGTGGTTGAGGGGGAGGCCGATGCGGGTTTATCAGTAAACAGGGCGCAGCAGGATAAGCAGACTTTGGTCCAGGCACGGGATGAATTGCTGACCGAGCAACTTAAAAGCGAAGAACGTTTTATGCCTTTGGACGATCCGGTGAAAATGTATCTAAAGCAGATGGGTTCTATTTCGCTTTTGAGCCGTGAAAACGAAATTGAGTTGGCCAAGAAGATTGAGGAAGCCGAAGATAAGTTCAAGCGCGTGGTCCTGGTTACTAAGTTTGCCAGAAATGAAGTATTGGCCGTTGCTAATAATATCCTGGAAGATAAAATTAATATGGAAGAGGTGGTTAAAGAAGATATTAAGATAAAGAAAAATAACGTTATCGGCAGATTCAAACGTTTTTTAGCTAAGGCCAAGCATTCGCGCAGTGAAAACAATATTATCAACCTCATCTTGCAGCTTAATTTTACTACTTCCGTAATTGAAGCGGCAGTGCGTAAACTAAACACCTTGCTTCGGGAGCTGGAACATATAAAACGTTCAGGTAAAGCTAATAATGAGCGCAAGTTCCAGATACTTCAAGAGATAGCGGAGCCGTACGTTAAGATCAAAGAACAGATGAAATTGATAAAGTCTGCTCATCTTAAGTTTAGCCGCACAAAAAAGAAATT
>JAHJCJ010000023.1 GCA_018812825.1 Candidatus Omnitrophota bacterium | reverse complement strand
GGCTGACCGTTGGTGTAGGTACCGCGTGATGATTTTAGGGATTATAAAGAGAGTAAATGGTTGGGAGTAAAGGGTTTAGGTTATGCAGGCCATAATTTTAGAAACTAAATTTATAATTGGCAGCTACTTGACAGATGTCAACTTTTATTGGAAAGAATTGACATTTCAAAAACTGCTGTCAGTGGGCCCTTTAGCTTGCGTAATTTACTTGACAAAATAATCTGTTATGGTAAGTTATTACCATAAACATGGTGAAAAGATGATATCCTTACGTTCAAAAGTAGCAATAAAATTACTGAATTACTATTTCCTTAATCTGCACGCTCAGCATTATATTAATGAGTTGGCAAGAATTTTAGAGCTTGATCCTAAAAATACGGAGACTAAGCTTAAGGAATTTGAAAAAGAAGGCCTTTTTAAGAGTGAATTTCGCGGAAAACAAAGATATTTCTTTCTTGCAAAAGATAATCCTGTTTTAGAGCATTACCGTCAGATTTTCCTAAAAACCCACGGTATAGAAAAAAAGCTCAAAGATATGATAGGTAATATCAAGGGGCTTAAGGAAGCTTATCTGTTTGGCTCATACGCAAGCAACAAGATGGATTCTTCAAGCGATATCGATCTTTTGGCCATTGGTACGCACTCAGTTTTAGAATTGCAGAGGGTTATTGCTAAATTGCAGAAAGATACAGGCAGAGAATTCAATGTAACGAATTTAAGCATTAAGGAATTCGAGGCTAAGAAAAAGAACAAAGATCCATTCATAAACAGCATCTTTAAAACTAAAATTATAAGGCTTGTATGATCAATTTTGAGAGTCAGCACTTTCAAAAACTTGAATTTAAAGAAGAACAAGCTGACCAATTCTTGAAATCTGCCTTACATGATTTGAAGATAGCCGAAGAATCTGATATTTCCGATGTTATTTTTAAGTTCAGTTACGATGCTCTCATCAAATTAGGTATCGCGCTCATTGCCAAAAAAGGGTACAAAGTAAGAAGTACAGCCGGCCATCATGTTAAGATTTTGGAGAAATTAAGCCAGTTGCTTAAAGATGAAGATATTCTTGTGCTTGGCAATAAGATGAGGCAGGAGCGTAACGCCAATCTTTATGACGGCGGATTTTTTGTAGGAGGGAAGGATAGTCTTGAGTATCTTAAATTTGTCAAGATCACTTTTAAAAAAGCGAGAATTTAAAGGGTAGAAGGATATACCGGCCTATGCGCTTTAAAGCGCATAGGTTTTTATTTTATTGGAAACTATACAATAAAAGGGGTTGTGATGAGCAGGGTGTTACCGCGAGAAATGCAGGAGCTTAATCAGGGTATCTCTGGGTGCACGAAGTGCTTATTAGCGGCTACACGCACCAATGCGGTTTTTGGCGTTGGCAGCTTGGACGCCAAGGTGATGTTTATTGGTGAGGCGCCAGGCGCCAATGAGGACAAGCAAGGAATTCCTTTTTGCGGCGCAGCAGGAAAAATTTTGGATGAGTTATTGGCTGTTGCATCTCTTAAGCGCGAAGAGGTCTTTATCGGAAATATTTTAAAGTGCCGCCCGCCGGGAAACCGCAACCCTCAGAACGATGAGATTATTGCTTGTACGCCTTATCTTGATGCTCAAATTGCTTTTATCAAACCGGCAGTGATTTGCTGCTTGGGTAATTTTGCTGCCAGCTATGTGATGAATAAATTTAGCTTAGCCAATAAAGTGCAGGGAATTACTAAGATTCACGGCTCTATTTTTATTACTGACGCGGCGTATGGAAAAATCAAAATCATGCCGATATTTCATCCGGCAGTTGTTACCTATGATGCTACAAGGATGCCTATTATGGCCAAAGACTTTACTATTTTAAAAAATATACCTAAGGAAAAACAATGGGATTAGAAACAACAAGGTCAGGCCTTGCGCGAGCTTGGGTTATGGGGGATTGGTTTCACTTTTTATCAAAAGGGTATTTTGTCTCTTGAGTTTAACCTTTATAACTTTGTAGCGCTTTAATTTTCAAAGGGATGAGCGTTTCTCCATCTCAAATGTTTTTGATTTTACAATTTTTGACACCGCCTCGATAGAGGGCAAAAATCGGCGCAATATTTTGCGGAGTAAGAGGTTATGACAAAAAAGATATACATTAAAAGTTTCGGATGGCCTTTTGTTTCGGCTCTACAATACTCTATATTCGTTCTTTTCCGCCACCAATGATAGCAATTTAGGCGGATCCGCCTCTGGCGGAAAAATTCAATGATCTAATGCACCGCCCGCTTGGGCGGGCTACGTTGGTGGTGCATGCACCGTTCGGCCTCGCCTGGGGGCTCGGCTTCACTGCTTCGCTCGCTAGGCCGCTC
>JAHJCJ010000022.1 GCA_018812825.1 Candidatus Omnitrophota bacterium | reverse complement strand
CCCCGTGAGCGTCAGCAAACGAGGGCAAGCACCTTATAGTCTTTATTTAGCGTAGTCCCCGTGAGCGTCAGCAAACGAGGGCAAGCACCTTATAGTCTTTATCTAGCGTAGTCCCCGTGAGCGTCAGCAAACGAGGGCAAGCACCTTACTTTTTCTCTAGTTTGTCGATCCTTGACTGTATCTCTTCAATGCTCTGCATAATCGGATCCAGTATATGCACGTGGTCTAAGCTTACATCCATCTTCTTGCCGTCCTGCTTGGTGATCCTCCCCGGCACGCCCACTACCGTGGAATTCGGCGGCACATCCTTAACTACTACCGCGTTTGCTCCAATATACGAATTATCTCCAATAGTAATATTGCCCAAAACTTTTGCGCCGGCGCCAACAACAACATTATTGCCGATGGTTGGGTGGCGTTTACCTTTAACAATCCCAGTGCCTCCTAAGGTTGAACCTTGATAAAGCAAGACATCGTCTCCGATAATCGCCGTTTCTCCGATAACTACGCCCATGCCATGGTCAACAAAAAAACGCTTGCCGATTCTGGCTCCCGGATGAATCTCAATTCCGGTTACAAAACGCCCCAGCTGCGACAAAGCTCGAGCCAGAAAAAATAAATGCATCTTATACAATGCATGAGAAATACGATAATAGATCAAGGCATGCAACCCCTGATAAAGCAAAATTACCTCTAAGAAGCTTTTTGCCGCAGGATCCATTTTCTGCGCCGCCCTTATATCCGAATAGAATAATATAGAAATAAGCCCAAGCTTAATCACAAAAAGTATTACCAATATTATTATTATGTTTATAGTGCAAACCATAATTCCCCCTCCTGACTATTACCAGCCTGCCGGACAAATAGGCCTGCTCAATCCTTAACTAAAGAAGCCACCGCGTAGCAGGCAATTGCTTCATTATTGCCTACAGCACCTAAACCTTCGTTTGTTTTTGCCTTTATATTCAAAACATCTTCCTGAATATCCATCAGCGCACAGAGTTTTTGTTTTATTTCCTTCTTAAAAGGCGAAAGCGCAGGCGCCTGGGCAATAATCACCACATCAATGTTATTAATCTTATAACCATCCATATCAACAAAGCCCTTAACTGTATTTAGTAACTGACTGCTGGCAATTCCATCATATTTAGGATCAGTATCGGGAAAATGTTCTCCGATATCCCCTAATGCCAAAGCCCCTAATAAGGCATCGCAAAGCGCATGAATTAACACATCTCCGTCAGAATGACCCAATAGGCCTTTATCATAAGGTATCTCTGCGCCGCCTAAAAATAATGGCCTTCCCGCGGCTAAACAGTGGATATCATAACCTATGCCAGTTTTATATTGCATGGGCCTTCTTTCTGATGATTAACCCTGCAACCAATAGGTCTTCACTTGTAGTAATCTTAATATTACCATAATCGCCTTCAACAACTTTCACTCTTTTACCTAATTTCTCAACCAAAGAAGCATCATCGGTAACATTATCTTGGGAGTATTTTTTATACGCCTCAAGAAGCAGGTTTTTCTTAAAGACCTGCGGAGTCTGCGCCTCCCAGAGCTTATTTCTATTTAAGGTCTCGGTAACTACATTGCCCTGCCGGGAAAACTTTATGGTCGCCTTTGGCCTTACTGCCAACAGGGCAGCACCGCTCTTCTTTGCCGCTGCAATAACTTTTGTAATAGACTTACCGTCAATAAAAGGCCGCGCAGAATCATGGATTAATACCCAATTACTGTCTTTGCTAACTACCTTAAGGCCGCTATACACCGAATCCTGCCTGCGTCTTCCGCCTAAAACAAAAACTTTTATTTTCTCAAAAGAATGGCCCTCTATAACCTTAATTATTTTACCCTGATTAGCCAAACTAAGCACTACAATAATTTCATCTACATCCGGATGCTTGTTTAAGCTGTTAAGAGAATAAATTATTGCGGGCTTGCTGCCTATTTTTACTAAAGGCTTGGATACTGCGGTATTAAGCCGCTTTCCTTCTCCTGCCGCCAAGATAATCGCGCTAAGCATTATTTCTCAATTTTAGTAAAAATCATCCTGCCGGCCTGAGTCTGCAGGACAGAAGTCACTACGACTTTTACATCCTGGCCGATTAACCTGCGCGCATCCTCAACTACCACCATTGTTCCATCATCAAGATACCCCACCGCCTGATTATGCTCCTTGCCCTCCTTAATCAGCTTGATGTGCATCTCTTCGCCGGGAAAAACTACGGGCTTTAAGGCGTTAGCCAATTCATTAATATTCAAAACCTTGATCCCCTGAATACTGGCTACGCGGTTCAAATTAAAATCTACCGTAAGGATCTTGGCCTCAAGAAGCTTAGCTAGCATGACCAACTTTGCGTCAACTTCCGAGGTTTCAGAAAAATCCTGTTCATGGATAGTTATATCCATTCCCGATTCTTTTTGTATGGTATTAAGTATCTCTAAGCCGCGCCTGCCTCTCTGGCGCTTAATCGAATCATTGGAATCGGCAATCTGCTGTAACTCTCTGAGTACAAACTTGGGAATGATAACTTTTCCTCCCAAGAAACGTGTTTTACAAATATCAACAATCCTTCCGTCAATAATCACACTGGTATCTAAAAGTATAACATCTCCGGACTGGTCCTGTCGACGTAAGCGCACATAAGGAATAATAATATTAAATTCGTCCTTTCCGCGTAAAGCCACGACCATACCTAGATAGCAAAAAGTCAAAGTTAAGGTCACCCTGATCCTGGAAAGTGTAGCAGGATCACTATAAACAAGGCTAAAGGCGTCTCCGGCGAGCTTAGCCATAATCAAACCCAAAATCAATCCAAATACAGCGCTGGATAAACCACTTACCGAAACCTTGCGCAATCCTGCTTCTAATATAATCAATACTAATGTCACTAAACCACCGATTGCCATACCGATAAGCCCAGACCCCCCTATCGATACTGTCTGATAACCTATAGCCATGCCGCTTAAAATAAATAAAATCCGTATTAATAATAAATTCATCTTCTTGCCTCCTTACCCAGAAGGGTACACCGGCCACTTCCTTTCGGGCCGGGCGTTAACCTACGAGGGTACACCGGCCAATCCGCTTGGGCCGGGTGTTACCCCTTAAGGGCATACTGCGCTACATAGCGCACACCGACGCAATACCTATTAGTTTCGGGTGCCTTTGTTAACGCGGGGTACCCTGCTGCTTAACAGATAAGCCTAAAATAATATCTAAAGCCTCTTTTAAAGTAGAAACAGTAATTAACTCCATATTTGATTTATTAAGTTTCAGATTTTTGCAGCTATTCTTAGGTAATATACAATGTTTAAAGCCTAATTTTTCTGCTTCATTGATACGCGTAAGCACCTGAGCGACACCCCTGATCTCTCCGCTAAGCCCCACCTCCCCTAAAACCACAGCTTGCGGCATAACCACCTGCTCCCGGAAACTAGAGGTAATCACCGCGCATACCGCCAAATCCGCTGCCGGATCTTCTATTTTTATTCCGCCTGCAACATTAATAAAGATGTCTTCTGCTTCAAGCGCTAAGCCCATGCGCTTTTCCAAAACTGCTACTAGTAAAGATAGGCGGTTGAAATCAAACCCTTGCGCCCTTCGTCTGGCATAGCCAAAACTACTTCTTGAAACCAGAGATTGTATCTCCACCAAAAGAGGCCGCGTTCCTTCTAATATAGAGGTAACAATTGAACCGGAAATATTGCTTGGGCGCTCAGAAAGAAAAATCTCCGAGGGGTTTTTCACCTCTCGCAACCCTTCCGAACCCATTTCAAATACCCCTATTTCATTAGTTGAACCAAACCTATTCTTTACTGCCCGCAATATCCTGTATATCGCGAAACGATCCCCCTCAAAATACAACACCGTATCAACAATATGCTCTAAGACGCGCGGTCCGGCCAAGGTGCCTTCTTTAGTAACATGGCCGATAATAAAAATTGAGGTGCCTGTAGTCTTGGCCAACTGCGTAAGGATACCTGCGCACTCCCTTACCTGACTGACGCTTCCGGCTGAAGAACTGATTGCTGAATCAAAAATAACCTGGATCGAATCAATCACTACGACCTGGGGCTTGAGTTTTTTAATGTACTCAACGATTAAAGACAAATCCGTTTGATTTACGATATAAAGATTGCCTGAATCGGATTCACCTAAACGCTTTGCGCGCAGCTTAGTCTGAACTACGGATTCTTCACCACTTACGTAAAGTACCCCTATTCCTTGCTTAGTCAGGTGATTTGAGACCTGCAGAGAAATCGTGGATTTTCCTACCCCCGGATCTCCACCGATTAAAATTACCGATCCCTTAACGATCCCGCCGCCTAAGACCCGGTCCAGCTCCCGGATATTGGTCTTTAGCCTATCCTCATCCCTGGCTACCACATCTTTTAAAAGCACTGGCCCATCTTTATACAAAGAAACTCTTTCCTTACTCCCGGAGGAAGGAACAGTATAGTCCTCCTCGCTAAAAGAGTTCCAGCTATTGCAATCTGGGCACCTTCCCAGCCATTTTGGAGACTGATATCCGCAACTAACACAACTAAATATTGATTTGGTCTTCATTAATGTTAAAGAAACCCAAAGACCTCTTTTTTAATAGCGAAAGCGCTGGCTGTATCTTTGGTAATTAATCCCCGCCTGAATAAATCCATCAATGAGCTATCCATCGTATGCATACCAAACTCCGTGCCTGACTCTAAATAACTATAAATCTGTTCAGTGCGCGCCTTTCTAATAAGGTTCCTTATTGCCGGGGTGAACATCAATACCTCCGTTGCCAGAACCCTTCCTTTCCCGTCTACACGTGGAAGAAGATATTGGCAAATAATACACTCCAGGCATGTAGCTAACTGAATGCGTATCTGCATTTGCTGTTCAGCAGGAAAAATATCAATTAACCTATTTATACACTCAATAGCGTTGGTAGTGTGCAGCGTAGTAAATACCAATTGTCCTTCCTCAGCGGCAGTAATCGCCTGAAACATAGAATCTAAATCCCTCATCTCGCCCATTAAAACAATATCGGCATCCTGACGCAAGGTACTTTTAATGGCGCCGGAAAAAGATAGGGTATCTAAACCGACATCCCTCTGGCAGATCAGGCTGTTTTTGCTTGTATATATATACTCGATTGGGTCCTCAATACTAATGATTACGCTCTCTTTTTTCTTATTTATGCTTTCAATGATTGAGGCCAAGGTCGT
>JAHJCJ010000021.1 GCA_018812825.1 Candidatus Omnitrophota bacterium | reverse complement strand
TTCTGCTTAATTTCAAAAACTCCAAGTATTTTAAGATAGTCAAGTATACGGATAATTACCGGGATATCCAATATATGATTGATAGCGGTAAGGCAATGATGGCCTTGGTGATTCCGAAAGACTTTTCGCATTATATTGAATCCGGAAAAACTGCCACGTTACAGTTATTAGCTGACGGAAGTGATTCTAACACTGCTACTATTGCCATGGGATATGTGCGTTCGGTGGTTGCCAAATATAATGTGACGCTTTTGGTTGATATGCTTTCAAGCCGTGGTTTTAGTGCGCTAAGATCTGTAGAGATGCGCTCACGGGTTTGGTTTAATATGGGTTTAAATAGCAGGTGGTTTATTGTCCCGGGGGTAATTGCAATGATTATTATGATCATTGCTTCTTTGCTTACCTCTATCTGCGTAGCCAGGGAATGGGAACGAGGGACTATGGAGCAGCTAATCTCTACTCCCGTAAAAGCACCGGAGTTGATTATCGGAAAGTTTATCCCGTATTTTGTAATTGGGTTTATTGATCTCTTTGTAGCAGTAATTATGGCCAGGTTCTTATTTGGGGTGCCTTTCAAGGGCAGTTATTTACTGCTTGTTTTTTTAAGCGCCCTGTTTTTGACCGGCGCACTCTCTCAAGGGATATTGATTTCTACGGTAGCCAGGACACAGTTGTTAGCAAGCCAGCTGGCGACTTTAACTACTTTTATACCGACGATGCTGCTATCCGGGTTTATTTATCCGATCTTTAATATGCCGCAGGTAGTTCAGGGGATAACGTATTTTATCCCCGCACGTTATTATATTATTATTTTACGCGGGCTATTTTTGAAGGGTAATCATATGGATGTGATGTGGGATGATGCGCTGTTTTTATTATTATTTGCGCTTTCTATGTTTGGGCTGGGAATAATAAAGTTCAGGAAGAAGGTGTTTTAAGATGTTTGAGAGGATTAAGGCTGTCTTGATTAAAGAGTTTAAGCAAGTTTTGCGCGACCCGCGGATTAAAACAGTAATTTTGATTTCGCCTATTATACAGATAATTATTTTTGGCTATGCTGCCAATAAAGATATTGATTTTATCCCCACAGCGATCTATGACCAGGATAATACCAAAGAAAGCCGCCAGCTTCTGCACAGGTTTACTTATTCTAAATATTTCGTACCGAAGTATTATATTCATAGCGAAGGTGAAGAAGATCGCATGCTAGATAAGGGGTTGGTGAGTGCGGTGTTGCGCATTGATCGCGGGTTCGGCCGCGATATTAAAGCAGGCAAAGATGTTAGTGTCCAGCTTGCGCTTGACGGCTCAGACTCAAATACCGCGATGATCATTGCCGGTTATGCAAATACGATCATGAGTAAATACCAGCTTGATCTGCTTGAAAATGACGTTAATTCTTTGGGTATGCAGTTTAATATTCCAAGGGTTGACTTAAGGGACCGTGCCTGGTTTAATGAAAACCTGATCTCTAGAAATTATTACCTGCCGGGGGTAATCGCTTCAATAGTGACGATTATGTCGCTTTTATTGACTTCTATGGCGATAGTCAGAGAAAAAGAGATCGGTACTATGGAGCAGCTTATTGTTAGCCCCCTACGGCCATTTGAGCTTATTTTCGGAAAACTCCTGCCGTTTGGGGTGATCGCGCTTATTCAGTGCGCTTTGATTACGACACTGGGTATATTATGGTTTGATGTGCCGTTTCGGGGCAGCCTGGTTTTGCTTATACTGGCCACCTGCGTGTATTTATTTACTACTTTAGGCATAGGGCTGTTTATTTCTACGATAGCCTCAACCCAGCAGGAGGCGATGATGTCGGTATTTTTATTTTATATGCCGACATTTTTATTGTCGGGGTTTGCTTATCCTATAGCTAATATGCCACAGGTTATTCAGTGGTTTACTTTGATTAACCCTATGCGTTATTATTTGGTTATTATCAGGGGGATATTTTTAAAAGGGGTGGGCATGGACATTCTATGGATAAATTTCTTGACGCTTTTAGTCTTCGGTATCTTAGTAATTACCATGAGCACGCTCAGGTTTAGAAAAAAGATAGCCTAGTTTTATTTCAAGGGTTGAATTTTATTGTTTATAGATGTATTTTGACTATAATAGGATTGCTGTATTTAGATAGTGGTTTATTCTGCGGGGCATTGGTGTTAATCTAAGAATAGTATTTGGGCGTACGAGTTTTGTATAGAAAAGGAGAAGGATATGAAAACATGGCTGTGTATTTGTTTCCTGGTAATTTATTTAATCGTGCCCGGAATGAGTTTTTGCCAGCAGCAGGAAGGTACTCCCGAAACGCGGTTTAAGCAGGGGGTTGTCACGCAGCTTGATTCAATCGGGTCGCTTTTGGTAATATTTGACGGTAGCGAAAATTTAAGGTTTAGCGTAGAGCAGTCGGCAAGAATATATCGCGGTACAGACAATATAATGCTTGATGACCTTGAGTCAAATGACACCGTGACTGTGGAGTATTACAAATCTTCGGATGGCGTCCTCAGGGCAGTTTCGATTACTGATAATAATATTGCTGCCAGTTTTTGATGGCCGAGATAAAGGAAAATCATAGAGTAAAGGAGGGCAATATGTCTAGGGAAAAGATACTACTTGTAGATGATGAAGCGGACATACTTGAGGTTGTCGGGGTTCGCATAAAAAGCTGGGGTTATGAACTGCTCAAGGCTAAGAATGGCAAGGAGGCGATAGGGATAGTCAAGGCGAAGAAAACAGATTTAGTGGTCTTGGATTACATGCTTCCGGATATGGATGGTATTGCTGTGCTTAAAGAAATACGTAAAATTAATAAGAAAATACCGGTAATCATGTTTACGTCTTACCCTAATCCAACCGCAATGTATGCAGCGGAAAATCTCGGAATAAGCGCATATGTAGCTAAGCTAAGCATTCCTTCTGATGATAGGCAGGCCTTACTTAAAACAGCGGTTGATATGGCGATAAAGAAAATAAGCGAGGATAACAAAAAGGCGTAATTTATTTCCGGAGTGAATAAATAATATAATCTGATGGCTAAAACATGAAGATTATAAGAAAGCTAATCCTTACATTTGGTATAATTTTTATTGCTTTGATTATGCTGTTGTTTGTTAGTTTTGTAATTACAAAACATTTAAAGATTAAGGAGGTTGTAGAGAATCAGATAGAGCAAAGTCTTGGGATTAATGTTTCAATAGAAAAAATAGAATTCTCTCCAGTGCTTGCGCATGTTGGAGTAAGCGGCATAATTATACATAATCCCGCTGATTTTGAAGAAGAAGAGCTCGCCTATATTAGTGCGATTCATTTTGTATTTGACCCCATGGAAATTATTACTAGTAAGAAACCGAATATTTACCTTTTAGGGCTTAATCTTAAACGCCTGAATATAATAAAAAATAAGCAAGGCAAAGTCAACATAGAAGAGATTAACTCATTGATGAATAAAGATGCCGCTATACAGGATAAAACGCCTTTTTATTTTGATGTATTAGTATTAAGCGTTGGCCAGGTTAAGTTTACTGATTATAGCGGGCCGAATAAAAAAGAACATATTTATGCAATAGGTATAAAGAATGCGGCGTTTGTTAATCTATCAGATGAGCAAGAGGTAGTCAGGCTGGTTGTTTCAAAAGCAATAGAAAATACCGATATAGGCAAATTGATTAACTTAAAAATTATCCCGGTAGTTTCTCAAATAGGAGATACCTTTAATTCTGCCTGGGATACGGCTAAGATCGGAACAAAGAGTGCCTGGGGGATTGTTAGCTTACCGTTTAATCTGCTTTTCGGAAAAAATTGAAACCTTGCATAAGGAGCGAGGGCGAATGTTGTAAGAGCAAAAGGAGGAGCAATTGGGTAATAAAGCTGATCAAGAGAAGGTAAAAAAAGGATTTTTTTCCAGAGTGGTTGATAAATTGGATAAGAAAATGCAAGAAAAAGCAAAAACTGAATCTAAACCTTGTTGTGGCGGTGAGGATAAAATAGGTAAGAAATCATGCTGCAGTTAATTGTAGATTGGTTGGTGTATTCTTTATTTAAATTAGACCCGCAGGTAAAATGGGCGCAGGCAGTAAACTTCTTTATTTACGATTCAATAAAGATTTTATTGCTTTTATTTGTTTTGATCTCTGTTATTGGATTTTTAAGGTCATATTTGCCAGCAGGCAAAATTAAGCAGTGGCTTGCCGGAAAGAAAGTTTTTCCTAATTTCTTGGCTTCTATGTTTGGCGCAATAACCCCATTTTGCTCCTGTTCTTCTATCCCTATATTCATAAGCTTTCTTGAGGCAGGCGTTCCGTTAGGAGTAACATTTTCTTTTTTGATTACTTCACCTTTGGTTAATGAGTATCTTGTCATATTGATGCTTGGATTCTTTGGTTTCAAAGTTACATTTCTTTATGTTTTAAGCGGCATAACAATTGGAGTTATTTCTGGAATTATCTTGGGAAAAATGAACCTGGAAAAGTATCTTGTAAAAGATTTATTCGATCATCATAATCAAGGGTGTCCCGAAGAGATATCAAAAGGTCTTAAGAATCGCTTGTTATTTGGGATATATGAAGCCAATTCAATTGTCAAGAAACTTTGGCTCTGGGTTTTAATCGGTGTCGGAATAGGCGCATTAATCCATAATTTCGTCCCGCAGGAGTGCGTCCAGAATTTAATAAATAAGACCGGGTTCCTTAGTGTCCCCATAGCTACGTTTATCGGAGTTCCCATGTACGGAAGCTGCGCGGCAATTGTGCCGATAGCTTTAGTTCTATTCCAAAAAGGATTCCCTCTTGGTACGACGTTAGCTTTTATGATGGCAGTCGCAGCATTAAGCCTGCCCGAGGCAATTATGTTAAGAAGGGCGATGCATTTAAAATTAATTGTTATATTCTTTATGCTGACTACTGCGGCGATTATCCTTACGGGTTACTTGTTTAATTTTTTGCAGAGGGTTTTGTTTTAGGCAAGAATTTTAAAGGAAAACTATGGTTACGATTATTTTTGTCGTTGCTGTTTTTATCTTTGGGCTGGGTTATTTAAAATACGGGAAATTCCTGGCGCGGTTTTTTGATTTGAACAATCAAAATCCTCCTCCTTCGCAAACCATGTATGATGGAGTGGATTATGTGCCAGCTCCTGCGTTGGTTTTGTTTGGGCATCATTTTTCATCTATTGCCGGAGCTGGCCCGGTTTTAGGCCCGATTATTGCCGGACTGGCTTTTGGCTGGTTTCCGGTTTGGCTATGGGTAATCATCGGCTCTATTTTTATAGGAGGGGTACATGATTTTTCCAGTTTGGTGATTTCTATACGTAACCGAGGAAGGTCAATCGCTGAGATCGCCAATACCTATATGTCCAGGCGGGCTTATAGGTTGATGTTGGTTTTTATCTGGTTTTCCCTGGTGTATGTGCTTATTGTATTTACGGATTTGACTGCTTTGGCTTTTAAAACTGATGGCGGAGTAGCTGCTTCTTCAGTATTATTCATAATATTGGCTATTGGATTGGGAGTATTGCTTTACCGTTTTAAGATGCCGCTTTTCTGGGCTACAGTGGTATTTGCTCCTCTACTCTTTTTTTGTGTTTGGTTGGGCCAGCGCATACCGCTTAACAATATCCCGGCTTTATTTGGCGATAGCGTAAGAACCTGGAGCATTGTGTTGATTATTTATTGCTTTATTGCTTCGGTTACTCCGGTTTGGATATTATTGCAGCCTAGAGATTATCTCTCAAGTTTTTTTCTATATGGTTCTATCCTGGGAGGGTTTTTGGGAATACTTTTTGGCGGGTTTAGCTTAAAATACCCGGCTTTTACCGGCTGGGTAAGCCCAGGAGGCCTGCCTTTATTTCCGATACTTTTTACAACTGTGGCTTGCGGCGCTTGTTCCGGA
>JAHJCJ010000020.1 GCA_018812825.1 Candidatus Omnitrophota bacterium | reverse complement strand
TTTGGAGGTAAGTTAGACGCCGGCGATATAAACGGAGTTTCGATAACCGAAGGCCAACTCACCAGTTTATTGGCAACGCCTGTGGATACTACTCTAGGCGCTGTTACTAATTATCTATTCCAGTTTACCCCGGAACATACTATACCTTTAAATGGTTATGTAAGGATAAGTTTTGATACTGATTTTGATCTAAGTGGTGCCTATAGCGGAGACGGTACTTATTCTGTTGTTTCCTTGGGCAGTGGTTATGTCTTGCTTAAAGCTTTGGTTGAGAAATCAACCGCGCAAAGCTTTCAGATTCTTAATATTAAGAACCCTCCATATGTAAAGACAACTGACGTATTCTCTATTACTACGCAGAATACCGCTCAAAAGAATATAGATACAGGAAATGCTACTGGAATTATTACTACGGCAGGGCAATTGACCGCTAAATCAGTAAGCCAGGTTTCTACGCAAGCCGGTTCTTCTACAAGCTACGGCTTTAACTTTACTACGGTTCATGCTATTGCTTCTGGCGGCAAAGTTGAAATAACTTTTGATGCGGATTATGTGCTGACCTCTGTAACTGCTTTTGATGTATCCGGAATTGCAAATTCAACCGTAGCTGTAAGTAGTAATAAGTTAATCGTGACTACAGGCGCAGCAGTTTCCGTAGGGGAGCAGGTAGCATTGACTATCAACAATATTAAGAATCCAGCGTATGTGCAGACAACCACCGCATTTACAGTAGACACCAAGAATCCTTCAGGTGGCATATTAGACAGTGGTTCAATAGCCGGGATTAATATTACGGCAGGCGTTTTATCAGCTGTTTCAGCTACCCCGGTTTCTACCGAGGTGGCAAAGAGTACGGATTATACATTTTCCTTTACCGGCGAACATAACCTGCCTTCAGGCGGTTATGTGCAGGTACAGTTTGATTCCGCATATGATTTAACCACAGCTATAGTTTTAACATCAGGGTATTCATTAGTAACCAGGGGCAGTGATTACTTAAAGCTGCAGACTTCTCAAGAAAGGTTAGGTACTACCAGTATAGCTTTTAGGAATATAATTAATCCGCCATATGTGACGACTACTTCAAGCTTTACTATAATTACGCAAACCTCTGGAGGTGATACAATTGATATGGGTACCTGTAGTGGCGCTACAACTACGGCTGCTGTTTTAATCAGCGCATCCGCAGATGCTACTTTAAGTGAAGTAAGCGTAGAAGGCGACTACACTTTCGTCATTACACCTGCGCATACCATACCCGTAAATGGAAGAATCAGAATAACTTTTGATAATGATTATAATGTTAGCGGAGTAGGGACAAATGACGTTGCCTGCAACGGTGGCAGCGCAACAGTACAGATAAGCGCCAAGACCTTGATTATAACTTTAGCTTATGAGTTGGTTAGCGGTACAGAAGAAAATATAGTTATTTCTAAAATCAAAAACCCTGCGTTTGCGCAAACCACAGCCAACTTTGCTATACAGACAAGAGATGACCAGGATAGGATAATTAACCAGGGCAGCGCTTCCGGTGTTATAATAACCGCTGGCGCCCTGACCGAAGTATCAGTAACAGCAGATTCTCTTGTAGCAGGATATACGACAAATTATACCTTTAATTTTACACCCAGCCATACTATTAATGTGGGAGGATATGTTGTAATAGATTTTGATTCTGCTTACAATGCCGCAGCAGGCTACGTAGTCAGCCCGCTTGATACATTTAGTTTATTATCCAGGACAGCCAATAAGGTGACTCTTAATGTATTAAAGCAGTTATCAGCCGGTACAGCACAAAGTGTGATCATTGGCACTATTGTTAACCCCGGCTCCGTGAAACAGATTAGCTTTACCATTACTACACAGAATTCCACCCAGAACATTGTAGATACAGTTGTTTCTCCTGTTATAAGCATGATAGCAGCTCCTATGACAGCTATATCTGTAACTCCGGCAAGCGCGGTTGCTTTAAATGTTACCTCTTACACTTTTGGCTTTACTACTGTTAACTCAATAGAGGTCGGAGGAAAGATTGAAATTACCTTTGATGCCGAATATGATTTGACCCAAACCACATATGCTTCAGGCTTAATAGGTGGCTCAACCCCGTTAGTTGCGACATTGAATTTAAGCGGCAGTAAGTTGATATTAACTACAAATACTATAGTCGGCGTGCAGAAGGCTGTTTCAGTGGTCTTATCAAATATCAAGAATCCGGGCGTGCAAACAGTAGATGATTTTGCTCTTCTTACCAGAGATTCAACGAATAGGGAACTTGATCAAGGTGCAGCAACAGGAGTTGCCATAACTGCCGGTTCATTGACAGGGCTATCAGTAACAGCAGACTCAACCGAGATAAGCAAAAATTCAACCTATAGCTTTGGTTTTACCGTAGCCCACAGCGTACCGGTTAATGGTTATGTAAAGTTGGCCTTTGACAGCGATTATTCGTTTGCTAACACCAATGTCTTAAGCGAAGGCTATGCAATAGTTGATAAACAGAGTACCTTTATTCTTCTTAAGAGAAGCGCTCAGCTTATAGGGTCAAACACTTTGCAGTTGGGCAATATAGTAAATCCGTCTTATGTTCAATTAGCGGATCCTTTTGTTATCACAACTCAACTCCCCGATAATAAAGTAATAGATACCGGAACTACGCAAAGCATTAGTATTACTCCCGGAGTCCTGACGCAGGCATCCGCAGTTGCGGTTAACCCATTAATAAGCGTAACCAGCGCTTACAGTTTCAGTTTTAAGACCGCGCATGCCATAGAAGCAGGCGGTAAGGTAATAATTACCTTTGATGCGGATTATGATTTGAGTTTAATATCCGTGGGTTCTCAGGATATCTCAGGCACCGGGACCCCTGCCATTGAATTAGTAAATGGCCAGGTATTAAATATAGTCCTTTCTACTGGAGCCGCGGCTTCCGCAACCGTTTCGTTAGCCATATCTAATATAAAGAACCCCGCTTATGTGCAGACAACTTCTGCCTTTGCGTTGCAAACTAAGACTGCCTCAGGGGCAATTACCGATGAGGGTTCAGCCCAGGGTGTGATAACTACAGCCGGCGCATTAACCGGCATTACTGTATCATCAGGCAGTTCAATAGCAGGGGCCAGGACAGATTATACTTTTAACTTTACCCCGGCTCATAACGTAGAGCTAAACGGTTATTTAAGAGTTGATTTTAATTCACTCTACGATGCAAATATTTCTTATGTAATGCCTCCTACAACTGACACATTTGAAATAAGTGAGAAAACTGTTAATTATGTTGTGGTTAAGGCAAAGTCTGCTTTGGCAGCTGGTACGGGATATACCCTTAGGCTGGGGAGTATTGATAATCCTGGCCGCTCAATGGATGTGGTCTTTACCTTGACTACCAAAACTGCGGCCAATGCTACAATAGATACAGGTATCAGCCCAAGCCTGCATATAACACCTGCGCCTATGCAGTCAGCATCTATTCAAGCAAGCAATTTAATTGCTACTCAGACAGCTACTTATACCGTGAGTTTTGTTCCTGTTAATACGATAGAAGCAAGTGGCAGGGTTGAAATTACATTTGATGCTGACTATGTCCTCTCCGGAGTCAACAGTATTACAGGTTATGATGCAAGCATAACAGCAGCCGGCAATGTTTTAATAATTACTTTAAATACTCAATTACAAGTAGGGGAAGCCTGTTCTTTTGGAATCCCAAATATTAAGAATCCGGGAGCCCAGACAACGGAGGCATATTCCTTAGTTACTAAAGATTCCACGGGCACTTCTTTGGATGAAGGCACAATAGCCGGAAAAGTTATCCAGGCCGGCGCATTAAGCAGCCTTTCTGTCTCTGCTACTTCGTATGAGGTAATGGGCACAAGCGAGAGCGCAACCTATACCTTCAACTTTACTTGCCAGCATACTATTCCTATTAATGGATATATCAGGTTAGGTTTTGATGCGGATTATTTCCTGGATAATGCGGTTAACCAGAGCCCGCAATATTTAATATCCACTAAAGGGGCGGATTATCTATTAATTAAAACTACCCAGGAACGTAGCGCTAATTGTACTATACAAATAAGCGGCATAAGGAACCCGGGTTATGTGCAGACAACGGATAATTTTACAGTAGAGACGCAACTGCCCGCACAGCAAGATATTGATATTGGCACTATTGCGGGTATTACCACTACAGCAGGCTCATTGAGCAGCCTTTCAGTAACAACGACTAATCCTAAGATTTCTGAAGCAGCTACATATACCTTTGGGTTTACAGCAGATCACGCCATTGCAGTAGGAGGCAAGGTAAGTATAACTTTAGATTCCGATTACAATCTCGCATCGGTTAACCCCACAGATGTATCTGGTAATACCGGCGCGACTGTGGCGGTTAGCGGTTCAGATCTGGTGGTTACTTTAGGTGAACAGGTTTTTGCTCTAGATAGCGTATCATTGGTAGTATCCAATATAGTCAACCCGTCATATGTTAAGACTGCAGCTAATTTTGATATCAAGGCTAAAAATTCTGATAATGAATTAATAGATCAGGGTACTGTAGCCGGTTTAATCTTTGAACCGGGTGTTTTAGGCGCCGTAAGTGTTAGTGCAAATAGTATACAAGTTAATTCTCCGGCAATTTATACCTTTACCTTTACACCTGCGCATTCTATACCTAGCGGCGGGTATATTAAGATAGATCTGGATAATGATTTTAATATCGACGGTGCATACTTATATTTGGTATCAGGTTATGGTTTTGAAAAGAATCTCACCGATATATATCTTACTTTACAGCCATATAGTGTCAAGCCAGCAGGGACGCCGATAGTAATATCTATAGCCGGTATTACCAATCCTCCATATAGCCAGATAACGGATAATTTTGTAATTAATACGCAATCGGATAATCAAAACGGCATTGATTCCGGGACCGCTCCCGGTGTTGAGATTACCGCAGGCCAGCTTTCAGGGGCAACTGTTACAGCTGCGGGAGGCAACTATGTAGCTGGGGCACAGACAAGTTATATTATTTCATTTACTACTGTGAATGCTATAGATATTGGCGGCCAGGTTAAGATAACTTTTGATGCTGATTACGATTTCTCATTATTAGATGGCACTGTGTTAGGTAATTCGGGAGCAACAGTTTCAGTAAGCGGAAATATTATTACCGTAACCTTAGGAACGGCAATTGCGGATAATCAAGCTGTCAGTTTGACCATGGGAACTTTCTCAAATCCCGGATATGCGCAGACAACAGAAGACCTTTCCATAAAAACATATGATACAGCAGGTTATGCCTTAGATTCAGGTACAGCTTCAGGCCAAGATATTACCATAGGCGCCTTAACTGGTTTAGCTGTAAATACGAGTTCACTTGTTGTTCTCAATACAGATACAAAATTGGTATTTGATATTAATGCTACTCATACGGTTCCGCGCGATGGTTATATCAAGATTACTTTAGACAGTGATTATATCATGGCGGCCCCTTACATTAAAAGTTCTACAGGAGCTAATTTGACGCTACTTACAACAGCAGGTAGCCAGGACGGTTATCTTTTGTTTAAATTAAATGCAGCATTTACAGGGCCAATGAGCGTAGAAGTAGGAGGGCTTACTAATCCATCTTATGAGCAGGCTACAGCGAATTTTGTGATTACTACTATGCATGTTGGTGAACAAAGTATCGATACAGGCACTCTCTCTGGGTTAGCGATTACCCACGGCGTTTTAGCAATAAGCGCTGTGAGTAGTTTGGATAATTATGCCGGTGCAACCACAGAATACACCATTGATTTTACAGCAGTACATAATATCCCAATTACAAGTAAGACCGAAATTGTTTTTGATAATGATTATGACCTCACCAATGTTACGTTAAGCAGCCCGGCAGGCTCATTAACCAAGTCAGGAAATACCTTGAGCATATCTTTAGATGCCGGGATTGCGACTTCATCCAATGTAAGTTTAAAGTTAGCTAATATCGTAAATCCGGGATATGCGCAAACAACGGATGTTTTTAGTGTTACGGTCAAGGATTTAAATAGCAATATTGTAGATAAAGGCGAATACGCCGGGATTACTATATTGCCTACGCAAATACAGTTTATCACTCCTGCGGAAGGATATGTTTATTCAGTGGGAGATACCAAGATTATTAAATGGCAGGTGACAGGGGGAGATATTTCCCGGACTAATAGCCACTGGTTAGCGCAATTCTCGACAGAGATTGATTTTGGTACGGTGATAAACGTGCATGAAGGCCTGGCGCAGAAAGATGGAGATAATAATCTATACTTTGAATTATCCGTAGATTCAAGCATGCTTTCAGAGTTTGCTTATATGAGAGTCTCATGCATAGATGAGCTATATACAGATGTTACGACAACATCCGGACAATTTAGCGTAAGGCCAGCCGGCGGGTTTGATAGCTTTGTTTCACCGATTACAGCGGTTAAGTGGGCTATTGGTAGCGATAATGTAATCGAGTGGGAAACACAAGGGGCAATTTCCAATAATTTCAAGATTGAGTATCTTTCTAAAGGCACCTGGGCAACTATTTATCAGGAAGGCGTAACCGCTGGATCAATTATCAAGGAAGCAGGCACGCATTGGTATCAAGATAAGTGGACTTATGTTTGGACTGTACCACAGGCTGCTAATTTACCTGATGCCGACGTAGTGATAAAAGTTACTAACCTTGATAACAATACGGTTACCGGAGTCAGCGATTCTTTTGAGATAGCTACTGCTTATATCCAGATCACCAGCCCAACCATAGGGGTTACCTGGGTAAGGACTGAAACTAATAATATTACCTGGGAAGGGCAAGGTAGTTCAGGCACCAGGTTTAGCATAGCATATTCGGATGATGCTGGCATTACAACTATTGAGCTTTATAACGGTTTAATTGAGAGGACGTTCTCTGAAGGAAAATGGTTGTATAGCTATGCATGGGTAGTAGGCGCGGAACTTGAGATCACTGATACAGCAGTAATAATAATAACTAATTTAGATAATAATATTGTTTCTGATACCTCCGCTTTATTTAAGATTAATGCCAGCGGGAAGCTGGAAGTTCTTGCTCCGGTAGCGGGCGATAAGTGGGTTGTTGGCGCAAAATATCAGATAAAGTGGAATTCTGAAGGCCAGGTTCTTAGTACCTCAGCTATAAGGATGACTTATACAGCAGATGGCATTCCGGAAACCTTGATTACTAATTCTGCGCCTAATAATGGCAGCAAGGACTTTGTTTGTCCTTTTACTGCGCTGACTAATGTAAAGATACATTTGTTCCAAATAGGTGGCGATGTCAAGGCCGATTCCGGAACCTTAAGTTTTGTAGCAGTCCCCGCGCTCAGCGTTATCTCTCCGGCTGCCAATGAGAATTGGGTTGCCACTTTTAATAAAGAAATAAAATGGAATTGCGTTGGCGATGGGGCAACAGAGAAATTAGTGATTAAGTATTCAACTGATGGCGGCGTAAATTATGCAAATGTAATTTTTGACTATAATGTAGATTCTTACGAGGAGAAAGTATCAAGCGTAGTTACAGGGCCGATTACTGCTTATACACTGGCCTGGACTGTGCCGGCTAATTACAGCAGTAATGTTAAGATTAAAATTGAGGATAAGGGGATAATGCGTTCGAACCTGCCTTTAAGCTGCGTAAGCAACAGGTTCTCTATCACCACGCCAATTGCAACCATTGCTCAGCCCGCTGGAGGAGAAGAATGGATCAGCGGCACAGAACATGATATTATCTGGTCGGAGACAGGTGTTTTAGGTAAGGATATAAAGATAAGCTATTCTGTTAACGGCGGCGCAACTTATCCGTATGTGATCTTTCAGAATCCCGGGGGAGACAATGCTACTTATTTAAATAATATAACTGTTATCGGCAGCTCATTGAGCTATAAATGGACAATACCTAATACTGTTTCTGCGGTATGCCGTATTAAGGTAGAGGGGTTGACCAGTAATGGAAGCGGAATCTCTCTTTCTAATTTTTCGATTAAGTTGCCGGTTATAACCATAACTGCTCCAGTAGCTGCAGATTTATGGTCGGTTTATGATACTGAAAAAATAATCAGCTGGACTAAAACAGGAACCGTCAGTGATAACTTAAAGATAGAATATTTTAAGGATAATATTACATCCAAAGTAATAGTAGCAGATACTGATAGTATCTTGACATCTTATAATTGGGATATAACAGAGGATTTTATTGATTATGTCTCGGCTAGCGGCTGGATAAAGATTACTGATTTAAATTCCGCAGCTATTTTTGGCCAGAGTATTTCTGCAGTATCAGCACCTTTTAACCTTTCTTTGCCTGGTTTTGTGATTAACGCGCCAGCAGCTCCTTTAATCGTTGGCAGTACCCATACAATAACTTGGCAGGGTATCGGTATGTATTCTGAGTGCAGCAGTGATCCGGCCAATACTATAAGCCTGGAATATGGCATTGGGGATAATCCCACCTGGACTTTGATCTCGGCTTCTACGCAAAATGACGGCTCATATGAAAACTGGGCAGTCCCCGATCTACATTCCAGTGAGGTTAAGTTCAAGATCATCAATAATAGATGGACATTTATTACAGGGATTTCAGAGCCATTTAAGATCATGGGCTCACTTTCTATGACCGGCCCTTCTGCGGGGACCAAGCTTTTTGTAGGCCAACAGCAGATGGTAGAATGGAGCACTAATGGCGCGATTAATAAGGTAAATCTATCTTATTCTAAGAATAGCGGTTCTACTTGGAATACTATAGTTGTAAACACTACTAATAATGGATATTATATATGGACAATCCCTGATGCGGTACTTCTTGACCGTTCTCCTAATAGCGATGTTTATTTTAAGATAGAGGATACTACGGATTCGGCAGTGTATATCAGCAGGCAATATACAATAAGTTATTATAAAGTTATCTGGAATGTTCTTGATGCCGACGGTTTAGTAGGCGATTTGGATGGTTTAAACGTATCTACGATAGATGTAAGTAATAATAATGTAATATGGGAAGATAGGACAGGTTTAAGCTGTTCAGAATCTATTAGGAATTCCGGGGTTGATGCCGATGATATAGTGCTTTATTATTATCCTGGACACCTATATCAGACTACTTGGACAAGAGACGCTTATTTGGATGCTGCTGTTCAGCCTTCTCCGTGGCCATCGGATGCAGATAACAAAGGAATGACCGTAAGGTTAGCTACTAAACTGGTTACAAAAACGAGAACAGTATTTTCTGATATAAAATATGACGCCGGATCAGATACCTTGAATATAGTCTGCTGGCTGCAGGAAGAGGAGAAATTACTTACCCAGATTGCTGGTTTACAAGGCGCATTGATAAAGATTTTTAATGAGAACGATGTCCAGGTGAAGGAATTTGAATATGTTGGAACTAATGCAGATTCAAGCGGTGTATTCCGCACAAAGTGGGTAAACCCTAACCTTTCAACAAGCCAGACTTATTTTGCCCGCTTCAGGATTCAATATGAAGGAGCTTTCCATTATGGTGGCAAGACATTTGAAATAGGCTCAGTTGAGCAAATAAGGCAGATAGCTAATCAGGTAACCGCCGGCGTATCTTCTATTACTACATCGCTGGGCCAGAAAACACAGGAGATCAAGGATAAAATAGATACAAAAGTCGGAGAAATGCGCACGCAAGTGGCTTCTGATATTTCTGCTGCCAGGGCTTCAATAGAGGATAAAGTTACTGTAATTGGTGAAGATACTAAGGCTCAGATTAACACAGCTACTACTGCGCTTGAGCAAAGGGTTAGCGCTGAGGGCTCCAGCCACATAATGAATGAGGAGAGTTTTATAAAGACAGGAAAGACTTTAGCGATTAAATATAAAACTATATCCGGGTTAGAACCGGAAATAGATGTATATGACCCGCAGCAGACTCAGAGAATAGAAAAAGCAAAGATGACGGAGATTGAGGAAACCGGTATTTATGAATATAATGTTACCTTCTTAACTTCCTGGAAAACAGGATCATTCTCGATTGTTTGTTCAGAGGCAACCTACGGTACAATCGATGGAATCAGTATACAGGTAATAAAGGCAGATCTGGAAGACATTAATGCCGCCGCAGTTGTATCTATGTCACAGCTATCCAACATTGATACTACTCAGATGGCCAATCTCTCTAGTAGTATCGGTACCGTCAGCTCAAGTATAGAGAAGATTGTAGGTAATTTGACTGATTTGGATTCAATGAGTTCCCAGCTTTCTCAATTGACAGATGATCTCAAGAAAACTGTATTTGAACAGCTTTCTGTTGCCTCGGATAAAATGAAGGAGATAGCGGATAAGCAAGATATCAAGATGGATAAGATTATTGAGGTATCTGAGGAAGGCAGAGAGGATGTTAGTTATCTTAAGAAGAAGACTCTGGAGATTAAGGCAACTGCTGAACTTACCAACGAAATAGTAGAAAGGACTAATGATCAACCAATAACTAAGACCTGGCTTGAACCGGGTAGTATCTTAATGAATGCAATGGTGGTTAATCCTTCAAGTTCTAAGACCCAGAAAGCCATGCTTAAGGCTTATCTGCCTGTAGAGAGCAAGGCTGAGGATGTAATAAATATAGGCGATCTTTCTGTAGCTTATGATGTTCAGGAGAACCTTTATTATGTATATAAAGAGTTTACTCTTGCTCCCGGAGAGGTAGCTAAGCGCCAGATAGAGCTCAGAGATGTATGGATAATTTCTGAAAATGAATTAAAGCTGGCTATAGAGAGAATAAATGAAATGCTTCAGGATTTAAAGGGCAGCTCCTATTATAATAAGGCTGTTATTATAAAAGATGCCATTCAGGTAAGAGTTGACAAAATATTAGAGGCACAGAAGAATGCGGTAGATGCCTTGCCTGATGCTCATATTGCTGTATATAGAGCTAATATGCAGATTTTAAATACAATTAAAGAAGATTTAAGTAAGGTTGAGGCAATGCTTCTTCAGGCTAAACCTGCCGTAGGTTTAGCGTTTAATAGAGTTTTTGTCAGGACTAGCTGGTGGGTAATTTTATTGGTGGTTATTCTTCTGGCAGCGCTTTCATTTGGACTTTTTATCGTATGGCACAAACAGGCAAAAATGGCGCAGAGCGATAAAAAATCAGAGAAAGTAGATGAACCAGTAGATAAATAGGCGCATATAAATAGGCATTTACGTTTAGGTTTTTCTAAGAGGGGTGTTCCGCATGAAGGGGCACCTCTCTTTTAGTATGTTCTTGCCCTGCCTCATAAATTCGGCAGGACTGCGCTAAATAAAATATCTTCTGTTCTTGATTTAAAATTGTTAATATGGTAAAATTTTATATGCAGATAATAATCACGGTATCAATCGCCTGGGCATTATTAAGCTCTGTTTTTTTTATGCCCCTGCCAGCTAATGCCGGAGGGCAGGCTTGGAATAATATAAAAAAGAGCAATCATTTTATTATTTATTACGAACAGGCATCTTCCGAATATATTAACCGGCTGACCTATGAGGCTGAGCGCTGCTATAAAAATATTACTGAGTACCTGGGGCTTAGAAGATTTGATTTCTGGACCTGGGATAATCGCTGCAAAATATTTCTTTATCCAGATGCCGAGAAGTATTTAGGGGTTACCGGAGCTGCTTCCTGGTCAAGAGGGCATGTCCAGGTTGACCAGAAGGAGATTAGTACTTATATCTGGCAGGAGATGTTTTTTGACACAATTCTTCCGCATGAAATTGGGCATATTATATTCAGGGAGCTTGTCGGATACAGTAAGGTGCTGCCCCTTTGGCTGGATGAGGGCGTTGCTTGTATGCAGGAATATGAAAGTAAGGATCGCCTGGCAACCGCTAAGTGTTTAGTAAGTTTAAATTTATACATGCCCTTGGTAACATTGTCTGAGATCAGAGATGCTAAAGTAATTATACCGCTTATATTTTATAATGAGGCAGCTAGCCTGGTGGATTTTCTCTTAAGAAGATTTGGCAGAAACAAATTTATAGATTTTTGCCGTTCTCTGCGGGATGAGCCAGATTGGGAGCAATCACTTAGGGGCGTATATAGATTAAAGAATTTGAATGAATTGGAAAAATTTTGGGTAGCGGATTTGACCGAAAACTAACAGCCGGAGGGGTAAGTTATGAAAAATGAGGTAAAGGCTCGTGAATTTAATATTTTAGTTGTCGAGGATGATGAAGGGACATTTAAGGCTATAAAAGACGGCCTGATAAATCCGGAGTATAAGTTGCACCGAGTGACCACAGGCCAGGAAGCGATTAATCTGGCTAAGGAGGGTTATTTTGTCGCTATTATTGCGGAGATACAGATCGGCGATATGAACGGCATTGAGTTGGTGCGCCGGCTTAAAAAGATAGACCAGCGGATTAATATCATCGCCTTGACTACCTATACCTTTGTTAATTTAGCGGTAGATGCGATGAAAGAAGGAGTCTATGCTTATTTGATGAAGCCTATGAATACCGAAGAGCTGAATTTAGTTTTAAGGCGCGCGATTGAGAATACTTTCCTTTTAATTCAGGCCGGGCAAAGGAAATATTACCAGGATATCGCGACCATGGATGGCTTAACTGGTGTTTATAATCATCGTCATTTCCATGAAATGCTGGATTGGCATATCTCGCATTTGAACCGCTCCCCCCAGGCGTTCTCGATGTTTATTATTGATATTGACGATTTCAAGAAATATAATGATACAAAGGGGCATGTTGAGGGTGATAAAATATTGCATAATTTCGCGCAACTATTAGTCAGCTCCACTAGGGATATCGATATGGTTTTTCGCTACGGCGGAGAGGAGTTTGCTATAATCCTCTCGCAGACAGACCAGTGGGGGGCCCAGAAGGTTGCTGAAAGGCTATTGACAATAGTAAGGAGCAGGATGCCCGTGACTATGAGTATGGGTTTAGCTAGTTTTCCCATGAATGCCCAAATAAAAAGTGATTTGGTTATGCGCGCTGACAAAGCACTTTATCGGGCGAAGGCCACGGGGAAAAACAGGTTGTGTACCTATGATGATAAGGTAGACCAATGAAAAATCTAACTATTATCTTAATAATGTTGATCAGTACTTTAGGCCCTTCGGGGGTTATCGCAGCAGTAGGTTTCTCTGGAGTTAAGGCCATTGGCAGGAATCCTTCGGCAGCCCCTAAGATTTTGATTTCAATGATTTTGGCATTTATCTTTGCTGAAGCCATAGCCGTAATCGGGCTTCTGGTGGTGTATAATTTGTTTGGGCAGTAATTAAACTTTAAAGGAGCAAATATGCTGGTATGGCAGATAATCCTTATTCAGATAGCTACTTTTACCTTGATTGTTTTATTTTTACGCTGGCTGCTTTATAACCATATTAGCCGCGCCCTGGAGAGATTACAAAAACTCAATCAACAAAACCTGGAAAAGGAAAAGGTACTCAAAGAGGAACTTGACCGGGCAAGAAAACAGGCAGAGATTGAGATCAAACAGGGCAAGGTTGAGGCTGAGAGTATAAAAGAACAAGCGAAGGAGGACGGGGAGAACACAAGAAGGAACTTACTTGAGGCCTCCAAAGAAGAAGCAAAGCGGATTGTTAATGAGGGGGTCAGGGATAGCCAGAGAAAATACAATGACTTGCTTTTAGAGATGCAGGATAAAGCGGTATATCTGGCAGTGGATATTGTAAGATATATTTTTACAGAAAGAATCCATCAGGTCTTACATGCACAGGTTATCGATGAGTTGATTGAGGATGTGTCCAGGCTGGACAAAGAAAAGATAAGGGCTCAAGGCGATAAGGCAGAGATTGTCTGCGCATATCCATTGGAGGCCGGACAGAAGCAGAAATTGCAACAGGCATTATCCAGTAAATTGGAACGTAATATTGTTTTGGAGGAGACGATTGAACAGGAGATTGTGGGAGGCCTGATTATACGTTTAAGCGGATTTGTGGTTATTGATGGCAGTATCAAGAATAAATTTAAAAGAATATTGCCGATAATGAGAGATAAAGCCAGGGCTGGTATTGGGCAGGTGGAGAAAAGTTAAATGCAGGAGATAAATCTAAAACCATTAGAAATAAAGGATGTAGGCACGGTTAAAGAAATCAAGGGCGGGGTAATTAAAATAGGCGGGTTGGCTTCTTGCGTAAATGGCCAGCTGATTGAACTTGCCCCTGATTTGATGGGAATGGTAATTGGTTTTACCAAGAGGGATGTTATGGTTTTGGTTCTTGGAGATGAAAATAAGGTGCATATTGGGGATACTGTTTATGGCGAAGAGGGCGTTTTTGAGATTCCCGTAGGCAGTAACTTCCTTGGCCGGGTGGTCGATACTTTTGGCCAGCCGTTAGACGGTAAGGGCAAGATTGAAGGGGTTGATTCCTACCCAATCTTTAGAAATGCGCCCGGGGTACTGGACAGGACTCCTATTGTAGAACCTTTTCTTACCGGAACCAAGATCATCGATACTTGTATTCCTATTGGTAAGGGCCAGAGAGAGCTTATTGTTGGGGACAGGGTTACCGGTAAGACTACTTTGGCGATCGATGCAATTATTAACCAGAAGGGTAAAGATGTAATTTGTATATATTGCTGGGTAGGAGGCAGCCAGTCTGCATTTTTGAAGATTATGGAGCAGTTGAGGTTAAGCGGAGCAATGGAGTGGACGATTATTGTTGTAGCTTCGGCATCTACTTCTCCGGCAGAACAATATCTTGTTCCCTATGCTGCCTGCGCCTTGGGCGAATATTTTATGGATCATGGCCGTGATGTTTTTTGCGCTTTTGATAATCTAAGCAGGCATGCCTGGATTTACCGTGAGATCTCCTTGCTTTTAGAGAGGAGCCCGGGCAGAGAGGCTTATCCCGGAGATATATTTTATATCCATTCTCAACTTATGGAAAGGGCAGGCAAGCTAAACGAGGAAAAAGGCAGCGGCTCAATGACTTTTTTCCCTATTGTAGAAACGCAGGAAGGTGATATTACCGGCCTTGTGCAATCAAATCTTGTCTCGATGACAGACGGGCAAATTTATATGAATTCCTCTCTTTTTAATGAGGGTTCCCGGCCGGCAGTTGACTTAGGCCTTTCTGTTTCGCGTATTGGAAGCAAGGTGCAGTGCGATGCCATAAAAAAAGTAAGCCGTTCTTTAAAGAGGGAGTTTGCCCAGTATAAAGAATTGGCTGCTCTTACTACCATCAGGACTAAGCTCTCTGCCGATATAGAACTCAGGCTAAAAAGAGGCCAGACATTAAAAGATTTTCTTATTCAAGATAAATCAAGGCCTCTTTGCGTAGAAGAGATGATTGTGCTTTTTTACGCCTTTGAGAAAGAACTGCCTGAGATCTTAGAAGAGTCGCAAAGAGAGAATTTTAAACAGCATATATATGACTATCTGCTTAAGAATAATCCGGGGTTGATTGAGGAGCTGACTATTCAGAAGCTCTTAACCGGAGGAGTAGAGAGAGGATTGGATAAAGCATTTGAGGAATTTTTTGCAAGTTCTATTTAAATATTAAGGGGTAAAATGATTCCGCTGACAATATTACGCAAGGATTTAGCGTTTAATAAAGTAATGGAAAATATAATTGAAGTTTTAAAGGGGGTAGCGGCGACTGAATATTTTCATCTTCAGACAAAAAGAAAGAGCTTTAATGAGTTTGAGGTTCGTTTGAGAGATTTATTCGCGCAAGTAGATATCCATGATTTCCAACATCCTTTTTTAGGCTCACCTGCTGCTGCAAATAATATTATTTTGATAACTTCAGATACCGGTTTTTTAGGCGAGCTTAATATGTCAGTAGTAAATTATGGCCTGCTGCAGTATAAAAACGATGACCTGCTGACAGTAGTCGGTAAGGAAGGAATCAGGTATATAGGGGAGCGGGGCATACAGTACGTTAGTTTTCCCGGTATTGACGACGATATCTCTTATGGCTCAGTGGTAAAATTAAGAGACCATATAATAAAGGAGTTTTTGGGTAAGAAATTAAGTAATACAGTTATTGTCTATCCGCATTTTGTTTCTTTTTCCGTGCAGAAGATTGAGCAGTTCCAGCTGTTCCCCTGCAGGTTTTTATTTCCACAAGAGTCGGGCCCCATAAATTCAGGTGTTGGTAAAGCCGGGTTTTTGCAAATAGACCCCAGCGAGAAGATGATTATGGATTCATCTTTAAAGTCGATTGTAGAATATTTAGTTAAGATATGGATTGGCCAGTTACTTCATCTTATCTTTTGGGAGAGCAAGCTATCTGAGTGGGCAGCGCGGGTAATACATCTGGAGAGGAGTACTACCGAGATCAGGAATCAACAGAAAAAGATGAGGCTGCAGTATTTTCGAACTTTGCATGAAAGAAGCGATAAGAGTACCAGGGAGATTTTTGTAAGCAGAATGGCTTTAATAAGAAGCGGGGCTATACTATAAGCTTGTGCTTAAGACAGGTGAGGGGAGCTTTTAATGCAGGAAGGTAGAGTTGTTTCTGTCCAGGGCCCGATTGTAGATGTAGAGTTTGTTTCCGAGTCAACCTTTCCGGCAGTTTACGATATTATTGAAACAAATACATTTGACGGCTCAAGGATAGTATTGGAGGTGGTTGAGTATTTAAGTAAGGCAGAAACGGATAAGACCCATACGATGAGGTGTATAAGCCTTACTCCTAATTTTGGTTTACGCAGGAATGCCCCGGCCTTTGCAACCGGTGCAACCATCAGCGTTCCCGTCGGAGAAGCAACCTGTTCGCGGATATTAAATGTGTTAGGCGAACCAGTGGATAAAAAGGGGCCGGTTAAAGTTGGCCCGGAATTGATCCGGCCTACTCATAAAAAGCATCAAATAGCTACTATTGATACCGAAGAGGGCAAGGAGAAAAAGTTTGAGGTAATGCAGACAGGGATTAAAATGTTTGACCTGTTGTTTCCTTTGATCAGGGGTTCCCGCAACGGTATTTTAGGAGGTGCGGCTTGCGGTAAGAGTGTAATTATCCTTGAGCTTATGCATAATATTATTAAGATGCAGAAAGGTTATTGTGTTTTTACCGGGGCCGGAGAAAGGACCAGGGAAGGTAATGAGTTGTATTATGAGTTGGAGAAACAGGGGATTCTAAATAGATCATCTCTGGTATTTGGGCAGATGAATGAGTCTCCCGGCGCCAGGTTTGAAATAGTACATACTGGTCTGACCTTAGCAGAGAATTTTGCCGAAGAGGGTGACGATGTCTTGTTGTTTGTGGATAATGTTTATAGGTTTGCCCAGGCGGGAAGCGAGCTATCCACGCTTTTAGGCAGGATTCCTTCCGAGACCGGTTACCAACCTACTCTGCCGACAGAGATGGCTGAATTTCAGGAAAGGATCCGCTCAATCGGCCATGCTTCAATTACGGCGATGGAAGCTGTCTATGTGCCTTCCGATGATTTAACTGACCCGGCAGTAGTATGTATATTCAGCTATTTAGATTCTATAGTTATTCTTTCTCGTAGGTATGTGCAGTTAGGGCTTTTTCCTGCTATTGATGCCCTTACCTCTTCTTGCGCTTTTCTTGACCCGATGATTATAGGAAAAAGGCATTTTAAGACTGCTCAGGATGTCTTGAGGATTCTTAACCGATATGAGGAGCTCAGGCGTATTGTTGCTATTGTAGGGGTAGAGGAGCTTTCCGGAGGGGACAGGATTATATTTGAAAGAGCGGCAAAGCTACAGAATTTTCTTACCCAGCCATTTTTTACTGCCGAGGCATATACAGGCAGAAAAGGAGAGTATGTCTCTTTAGATGCAACTTTAGAGGGTTGCGAGAAGATAGTTGCGGGCCAGGTAGATAAAGTGCCGTCGGAAAAATTCTATATGATCGGGGCGCTACTGGATAATCTATAAAATTAGGGAGATTAAAAGAAATGTTAATTAAAATAGGGCAGATGCTGATTAACAAAAACTTGATTACTTCTGAGCAGTTAGAGGCGGCTCTTCATGAACAGGGCAAGACCGGTGAGCTTTTAGGCGTGGTGCTGATTAAAAAAGGTTTTATAAGCGAGGATAATTTTTTAAAGGTACTTTCCGAGCAGTTTAATGTACCTTTTATAAAATTAAAGGAAACAGCTATTGATCCTTTAGCGATAAAAAAGGTTCCTGCCAAGTTCGCCTGGTATTATAAGGTTATGCCGGTTAAGTTCGCAGATAATAAATTAATCATTGCTTCTTCTGACCCCTTGCGATCGCTGGATGATTTAAGGATATTCTTAGGCTACGACTTGAGGCCGGCCCTGGCTTCGGAAGCTGAAATAATGGAGATGATTAAAGAGCATTACGGGGTAGGTGCTGAAACCGTAGAGGGAATAATTGCTAAGGCGCCCAAAGAGCTGGATGCGCCAAAAGAAACAGGTAAGATTGAGGATATTGAAAAATTAGCCGAAGATGCCTCGGTAGTCAAATTGGTAAACCAGATAATTCTGGAGGCTTATCAGAAGAGGGCTACCGATATCCACATTGAGCCTTTCCGGGGGAAAATGAATATAAGGTATCGTATTGATGGAGTACTTTATAATGCCAATGTCCCCGCGGATATCGAACGTTTTTTCTTAGCGATCATTTCGCGCATAAAGATCATGTCCAGGCTGAATATTGTAGAACGCCGGCTTCCTCAAGACGGCCGCTCTGTAATAAAAATAGGCCAGGAGGAGATGGACCTTAGAATTTCTATTATCCCCACGCGTTATGGCGAAGGAATGGTAATCAGGATTCTTCCTATGAGTATGCTTTTTAGTTTGGAAAGGCTGGGCCTTGCTCCTGAGGATTTAGAAATCTTGGCAAAACTGATCAAGAAGCCGCATGGCATAATCCTGGTTACCGGGCCCACGGGCAGCGGCAAGAGTACTACTTTGTATGGCTGCTTGAATGATATAAAAAGCAGTAAAAATAAGATCATTACCATTGAGGACCCGATAGAATATGAATTAGAAGGCATAATTCAAATTCAAGTCCTGCCTGAGATAGGGTTTTCTTTTGCTCAAGGATTAAGGAGCATGTTGAGGCATGATCCAGACATTATGATGGTAGGGGAGATCAGGGATTTTGAGACAGCGGAATTAGCAATTAGGAGTGCATTAACCGGACATTTAGTTTTTTCTACTCTGCACACAAATGATGCTGCCGGGGCTGTGGCCAGGTTGTTGAATATAGGTATTGAGCCGTATCTAGTAGCTTCTTCCGTAGAGGCATTCATCGCCCAGAGGTTAGTGCGTTTAATCTGCCCGGAATGTAAAAAGTTAGACACAGCAGTTCCGGATAGTATCAAGTTAATAATAAACCAAGATATGGCCAAGAGTAATGTAGCGTTAAAACATTCAAAGGTAGAAGAGATTAATTTCTATAAGGGCCAGGGTTGTAAAGATTGTAATTTTACCGGTTACAAGGGGAGGACTGCAATCCATGAGATATTGGTAGTAGACAAGGGGATAAGAGAGTTGATGTTGAAGAAGGCATCAACTGATGAATTGAGGGATAAGGCGGTCAGCCAGGGAATGAAGACATTGCGTTTATGCGGATGGAAGAAAGTTATTGATGGGCTGACTACTCCTGAAGAGATATTAAGAGTAACTCAGGCAGAGGAGTAGGGGGGATGTTTAAGCTATCGGTGTTGGATATCAAGACAGCCACAACTATATTTCAAGAGCTGGTCTCTGTTGTTATCCTACCCGGTGATGAAGGGGAGCTTTCTATTTTAGATTTTCATCAACCGGTTATCTCTTGCCTGAAAGACGGCTTGATTAAAATAGATAATAACCCGCCTATGGTTATTAAGAATGGTATTGCGAGCATGCAGGATAATGAACTGGTAGTATTGGTGGAGAAGAAATAGGATGCCAATATTCATTTATAAAGCAAAGAAAGGCCCGCAGGAGATTATTGAGGGGACTGTTGAGGCTGAGACTAAGGATGCAGCTGTTAGTAAAATAGAGCAGATGGGTTATGTACCTATCCGGCTTAACCTAAAAGAAGAGTCTCATATTGATGCTGCTAAAGAACTCTCAGGCAACAAAAGCAGGCATTTGGGGTTGTTTGAGCGGGTTAGTTCCCATGATTTAAATGTATTTACTGAACAGCTGGCTACTTTAGTCAAGTCTAAGGTGCCGCTTTTTGAAGCGATAAATATCCTTTCTTCCCAGACGGAAAATGCCAGGCTTAAGCAGATAGTATCTTCTATATCCGGCGAATTAAAAGACGGCAGGACATTGTCGGAGGCGTTAAGTAAATACCCCCAGATTTTTCCTTTGCTATATGTGAATATGGTCCGTTCAGGAGAATCAGGCGGAGTTTTAGATGAGACTTTAACCAGGCTGGCTAAGTTCCGCGAAGAACAGGAGGAGGTAAGGGCAAATATAAGCTCAGCCTTGGCCTATCCTATTTTTATAATCATAGTAGGCTTGATCACCATTATTATCCTGCTTACTTTTGGTATCCCGCGCTTAGTTTCTATGTTCAGTGAAACCAAACAAATTTTGCCTTTACCTACCAGAATTTTGATTTCAATAAGTAACGCGGTGAGGAATTACTGGTACTGGGGCGGATTGTTTGTAGCCTTGCTTGTTTCTATGTCAAAGCAAAAGCAGGTATCTGAGAAAAAGAAAATTTTCTTTGATAAAATGAAATTAAGCTTACCACTGTTTGGTAATTTCAACAAGAAGGCGATGTTAGCAGAATTTACGCGAACATTTGCCTTGCTTTTGACTAATGGTGTTCCAGTTTTGGATGCTATCCAGATAACTATTCCGACAATAAATAATAAAGTATTTAAGCTGGAATTGGAGAAGCTGTACAATGATATTATCGCGGGTATGCCACTTTCTCTGAGTATGAAGAAATCCAGTTGGTTCCCTCCATTTTTGATTAATATGATCGCGGTAGGCGAAAGAGGCGGGAACCTGCAGGAGGTATTATTAGAGGTGGCGGTTTTTTATGAACGTGAGGTTAGAAAAATAAATAAAATAATGACTTCTTTGCTTGAGCCGGCGATAATCTTAGTTATGGGGTTAATAGTGGGTTTCATTGTTATGGCGATGCTTATGCCTATTTTTGAGATAAATATGGGGATGAGGTAATCAAGGGGGAATCTAAATGTGGGTAAAAAGAGGTTTTACGCTCATAGAGTTAATGTTGGTAGTTATAATTATCGGTGTTTTGGGGGCAATGGTATTGCCAAGGCTGGCAGGTCGTTCTGAGCAGGCAAAGGTTGCGGTAGCCAGGTCAGATATCGGTGCTAATATAGCAACTGCTTTGGATCTTTATGAGCTGGATAATGGACGGTATCCAACTACGGAGCAAGGGCTTAGTGCCTTGGCGACAAAACCGGGTGATATTTCTGAAGGGGGCAATTGGAACGGGCCGTATCTTAAGAAGGAACCCAAAGATCCATGGGGCAAGGACTATCAATATAAGTATCCTTCCACGCATGAAGGGGAAGATTATGATTTGTATTCTTTGGGTTTAGATGGTGTAGAAAGTGAAGATGATATCGGCAACTGGAAGAAATAAGGGGTTTACATTAATTGAAATAATGGTTAGCATAGCCATTTTGTCAGTAGGCCTGATCTTAATCCTCCAGGGGCTTACCCATTGCCTTAGTATCTTGCGTATTTCCCAGGATAATCTAGAAACAAGCTTATTGGCTGAGGATAAAATGGCAGAGCTTGAGCTCGCGATTAAGCAGGATCCGGGTTCATTTCTTAAATACACAAGCGGGACGTCGCAATCTGGTAATATAGAATTTAAATGGCGGATAAGATTGACTCCTGATAGCGAATATGAAGATTTGCATAAGGCGTTGACTACTGTCAACTGGCAAGAAGGGGTAAGGAGCGGCTCAAGTATTTATAGTACTTATTTCATAATCCCGCATGATAAATAGAAATAAAAATAAGATAAAGTTTATCCAGGGCTTTACCCTTATTGAGCTTATCATCAGCGGGGCAATTATTTTTTTAGTCTCTTTAACTGTATATTCCGTTCTTGCCGGTGGGATTAATGTTTGGAAAAGAGCTAGCCAGGCCAGCAGTAAAGGGCACGATTTAAGGTTGGTCCTAGAAAAGTTGAGCGCTGAGTTAAGGAATACTTTTAAGATTTCCAGTATCCCGTTTGAGGGCACGAAAGATGTTATTGCTTTTGCTTCTGTTATTGACAAACAGGTAAGCAGGGTGAGTTACTTTTTGAATGATGATGGTATCTTCTGTCGTAGGGTTCAAAATTATGCAGAGATTTTTAAAAAGGGTGAATCGGGAAAATATTATTTATTACTTCCCGTAGTTATGGGGTTAGAGTTTAGTTATTGTTATCTTGATAATGCCACTGGAGATTATAAGTGGAAGGATGAGTGGGTAAAAGGAGAGCAGGATACAATCCCGCAGGCAGTAAACATAGAGTTAGTTTTTAAAAAAGATTCTCAAGAATCAAAGTTTACCAAGACGATATTTATTCCTATTGGCACAGGTGAGCAAAAGATAGAATTCGGCCAATAGGCTTTACAGTTCACAAAGCTGGGTTTTAAGGCGATTTATGTTAAAAGAGAGGGATCTTGAGCGCTCAAGCACATTAATTATTACTCTCTGGGTGTTGGGTTTTTTAACAATTCTTGTGGTTAATCTCGGGTTTATGGTTAGGTCGCAATTACAATTTGCTGATCACCTGCAAGACAGGTTGAAGATGTATTGTCTGGCTCGGGCAGGCATAGAAAGGGCGATTGTTGAATTGTATGCGGATGAGGATAGGGGTAATGATGCCCTGAATGAGCCATGGGCGAATAAGGAGGAGTTTTTTAAAGATTTACCTTTAGGAGACGGATTTATAACCGTTAGCTATAAACTCGGAAGCCAGGAGGGCCAGGAGGAGATAACATTATACGGGGCAATGGATGAAAGTAGTAAAATAGATATAAATAACGCGCCCGTAGAAATATTGATAACTTTATTGGAGCGTATTGGGCTAGTAGGGAAAGAGGATGCAATAGATATTGCCAGGGCAATTATGGATTGGCGGGATCAAGATGTTGTTGTTTGGCCTGGCGGGGCGGAAAATGAGTATTATCAGGGTTTGTCTTCTCCTTATGAGTGTAAAAATGGAAAATTCCAAATAGCGGAGGAGCTATTGCTGGTTAAAGGGATGACTCCTGAGGTTTTTTCCGAGATCAAGGGGATAATTACTGTTTATGGCACAGAGAGGGTTAATATTAATACCGCAAGTTGGGACTGTCTATACGCGTTGGGTTTAAACAGCAGCCTTTGCGAGAGGATTATTAAATTCCGCCAAGGGAGCGATGAGTTGGCCGGTACCGAGGATGATTTTGTTTTTAATTATCCTACAGAGCTGTTGAATATCGGCCCTTTATTTACCGAGGAATCCATACAGATAAACAGCTTGATTTCCAGGAATATGCTTACGGCAAAGTCGAATATTTTCAGGGTTAGTTCTCTTGGGCAGCTCAAGAATGAGAGAGGGGTGCGTTCACGGGAGATCATTTGTGTATTAAAGCGCCAAGCAGATAAGGGTGCGAAAATATTATATTGGCATGAAAATTAACTTAACGAAATTATTACAAAAGCAAGAAAAAGTCAAGACTATCTTCCAGATAGATAACAATTGGTTAAGGCTAATCCAGGTAAAGACGATTAAGCGGGAGAAGAAGGTTTCCATGATCAAGGCCGTGGAGATTGCTTCTTTATCCGACGAGGAGATTAGGCTTAAAATTTCTGCTTTGGTTGTTGAGTTAAAGATAAATTCACGGGAGATTATCCTATCCATACCGCGCCATCTTACAACTACCAGGAACCTTGATTTGCCTTCCGCAAACCCGCTTGAGATAAAAGATATGATTGAGCTGCAGATTGGCAAGCAAACACCCTATGCCAGCGATGAGGTGATCAAGGATTACCAGATTCTAGGCAGCAATGCGGATGGATACAGCAGGGTACTTTTGGTTATTGTGCATCGGGATATTGTGGGCAGGTATTTTAAAATATTGGAGTCAGCCGGGCTTAAGGTGCAAAAGGTAAGTTTTAGCTCTGAGGGTTTATTAAATTGGAGGAACCTGGTTTACCGGGATAAGATTGCGGCTGAAAAAGTACAGATATTGATTGAAGTTGATTATGATACAAGCGATTTTGAGGTTGTGTTGAAGGATAAGTTGGTTTTTGGCAGGAGCATCTCTTTAGGTTTCTCTCAGTTTCCCGGACAACTAGAGCTTTGGCAGAAGAAATTTGTTGAAGAGATAAACCATTCAATTTATGCTTACCAGAATGAAATAATGAGTAAGGAGATCGATAAGATTATAATCAGCCGCCCGAGATTAGTCGGCGATAGCCTGGATAAAGCCGTTTTAGAGAAAGAATTTGGCTCATGCGTAGAAATTATAGACCAGTTCAAGGATATTCCGCTGACCGAGGAAGGCGCCAGTTCTTACAATAACCTGGTCAGGACGGATTTATCATTTGTCGGGTTGGTCGGCCTGGGCTTACCCACCGGTGAGCATAAAATTGATCTTATCCCTCAGGAACATTTAATCGGTAAGGCAGTAAAAGAAAAAGGAAAAGACCTGTATCTTATGGGCATACTATTGGTGTTTATTCTGGTTGCTGTTTCTGGCGTCTTTTTGGGGAGGATGTATAATAAAGAACGTTACTTAGGCCAGCTAAAACAGCGCTTAGGAGCGATAGAGAATAAAACCAAGGAATTAAATAGTATGATCCGGGGCATGGAAACAATAAAAGACCGGGTTCAGACAAGGGGTATGTCGCTTAACCTTTTTTATGAGGTGCATCGAGAGATACCGCCCGGAATGCATTTAATCTCCATGAGCTTTGACGGCAAGGAAAGTTTGACCTTGCGCGGGCAGGCCAATGAAATGTCCGAGGTCTTTAACTTTGTTAATAAATTAGAAGAATCAACGTATTTTCAGGATGTTAAGTCAAAATACGCTACTAAGCGTAAAGTGGAAAATAAGGAAATAACAGATTTTGAGATTTCTTGTCCTTTAGCGGAGAAATACAAAGTTGCCGATAAACACAAGTTATAAATAAAATGGATTTTCTATCTAGGTTATCTAAAAAAGAAAGGCGCTTGTTTTATATCACAGTGGCGGTGGTTGCCATTGTTTTTCTCGACAGGGTGGTATTTAGGCCGGTTATGAATAAATTAGAAAGTTTTAATGGAAAGATTTCAGTAGAAGAAAAGAAGCTGGAAAAGTCAATGCATATACTGGCGCAGGAATCAGTCATAACCAGCGAATATAAGAAATTTGCGCAAAGCATAAAACAGGAGCAATCTGATGAAGAGACAATAGCTACCCTGCTTAGTAGTATAGAGAAAATGGCCAACGGCGTTTCTGTCTTTATCCTGGACATGAAACCTAACCTGGTAGAAAAATCTGATTTTTATAAGAAATTCTCCGTTAAAATTGAAGTTGAGGCAAAAATCAGCAATCTAACAGACTTTATTTATCAGTTGGAGAATTCTCCGAGATTGCTCAGGGTATCGGATTTTCGCCTTACTCCTCAGAAAAAGGAAACTGTTTTAAAAATTAATATGACAGTTACTGAGGTTTTGATTAACTAAGAAGCCGCAGGGCCTGACTCACCCCCATGAAAGTATTAACCCAGTTTGAGAAGAAGCCGCGCTTATTTTCTAATCCCGAGTTTATTATATCGTGCTTTGACCCATCTTTGCTGGTTTTTAGTTTTAAGGATATGGAGCAGGCGCTTTCGTGCGGGTATTATTTAGCAGGTTTCTTGTCTTATGAAGCAGGGTACTGTTTTGAAGAAAAATTAGGCAGGCATAGGTTATACGATTTTCCGCTCCTTTATTTTGGGGCATATAAAGGTGTGAGCGAGGGAAAAACTGAATTATCAAGGCTACCTTCTGCTGGACTACCGAAAAATATGCGCTTAAATATCAAGCGGGATGAATATTCCTTAAATATAAATACTATCCGTGATTATATAGCTAAAGGAGATGTTTATCAGATTACTTATTGTATAAAACTATTGTTTGAATTCTGTGGTTCGGCGTTTTCTCTTTACAGCCAGCTTTTAAGAGAACAGCCGGTGCCCTATCCTGCCTATATTGAAACAGGGCAGTTTCGCATCCTTTCTTTGTCTCCGGAGCTGTTTATCAAAAAGGAATCTACGCAAATGATAACTAAGCCTATGAAAGGCACCTGGCCCAGAGGCGAGGGCTTGCTCTCGGATTTTTTTGTTCCTCTGCGCTTAAAATACGATTCCAAGAACCGGGCGGAAAATGTAATGATTGCCGACTTACTAAGGAATGATTTAGGGAGGCTGGGCTTTAATATTAAAGCGCCTACGCTATTTGAAGTAGCTAAGTATAAGACCCTTTGCCAGATGACTTCTACTGTAACGGCTAAAGTAGACAAGGAGATATCCGTTTATAAGCTTTTTTCCTCAATTTTTCCTTCCGGGTCGGTTACCGGAGCTCCGAAGATGAGCGCTATGGAAATAATCAGCCAGTTAGAGCATGAGGAGCGTAAGATTTACACCGGTGCTATAGGCTATATAACTCCTGAAAAAGATATGTTTTTTAATATCCCTATCCGCACGCTTTTAATCCAAGGCACGCAAGGCGAGATGGGTATTGGCGGCGGGGTAGTCTGGGATTCCACAACTGGCGGCGAATGGAGCGAAGGGCTGCTTAAGGCAAAGTTCCTTACGGACCTTGCAAGAGAATAGATATAAAAAATGATTAGCTTTATAGCGCCAGAAGAAGTATAATAAAAAAGAGTATAGTTAATTTTTAAGCCAATGCCTACAAAAATATCCCAAGACCTGCATTTACTTGCTTTTATTGAAAGAAACCACGACGCAATAGTAGTTGTGGATAAATCGGGCCTCGTGCTTTTTGCCAATCCTGCCGCGGCCAGGCTTTTTAATTGTGAAAGAAAAGAATTGTATGGCAAGCCATTCGGTTTTCCCCTGCCCGGAGACAAGGTAGTAGAGATCAATATTCCCGGTAAAAATAAAGAACTCGGTATAGCGCAAATGCAGCAGATGTCTTTAGAATGGCAGGGCCGGCGGGCGATAGTCCTATTAATACACGATATCTCCGAGCTTAAGAAAACAGAGATGCTTAAAGCTGCTATGGATGAGCGCAGGCGTATTGATAGGATAAAGAATGAATTTATCTCCAATGTTTCCCATGAATTGCGTACCCCGCTTACCTCGGTAAGGGAAGGGATAAGCCAGATTTTAGAGGGTTTTCTTGGTGAGACTACGCAAAAGCAAAAAGAGTTTCTTTCGATGTGCCTTGAGGATATTGACCGGCTTTCCAGGATTATTGACGGGCTCCTGGATATATCAAGAATTGAATCCGGCAAGATTATTCTAAAGAAAGAAACATTGGATATTGTGGATTTGGCGAAAAGCGCAGTTTCTTCGCTTTCCGTTAAAATAAAGAAGAAGGGGCTGGAGTTGATAGAGGATTTTCCTGAAGAGAAAACAGAAATTTATGTGGATAAAGACAGAATTATTGAGGTGTTTATTAATTTGCTGGGCAATGCGATCAAGTTTACTGATAAGGGGCAGATTAGTATTTCCGTAAGAAATAAGGCTAAGATGGTAGAGTG
>JAHJCJ010000019.1 GCA_018812825.1 Candidatus Omnitrophota bacterium | reverse complement strand
TTCCATAAGTCAAGTGCTCATTTAAAGGAGGAACAGATGGCAGAAACAGGATATTGCGTAAAATGTAAAGGTAAAAAAGATATGAAAGATGAACAGAAAGTAACTATGAAGAATGGCCGTGAAGCAATGAAAGGCAAGTGCTCTGAGTGCAATACCGGCATGTATAAAATTCTAGGTAAAAGTAAGTAATTAGTTCTTGATAGGAGTTTAAAATAGAATCAAAACAGTTGGCTCAAGCCGTTGCCCGGGCTGCTAAATCTATAAAAGCTGAGAAAGTTGTTATTCTTGATGTTTCAAAAATAGCCGGTTTTTGTGATTATTTTGTTATTGCCAGTGGTAACTCTTTAAGGCAGACTGACGCGATTGCCCATGCAATTCAGGATGTTTTAGAAAAAATCGGGATAAAATCTCTCTCAAAGGTTTCTCGTGGAGACGAATCTGGTTGGATAGTCTTAGATTATGTTTCGGTAATCGCTCACTCCTTTTATAAACCTACGAGAGAGTTTTATTCTTTAGAGAGCCTTTGGTCTGATGCTAAGAAAGTTCGTGTTTCTGCCTCAAAAAAGTGATTAGTTAATCATGGTTTGGCTTCAAAACAGCCAAAGCCATTGATAATTAATCATGGTTTGGCTTCAGAACAGCCAAAGCCATAAGGTAGCTTGCCGTTCTTGTAATTTCTTTTCTAAAAAACTAAAATGCAAAAAAGTATTCAAGAAGAACTGATAGCCTTGGTTATCCGCGCATTGCAGGCAGGCGAATTAGATAAGCTCGTCCAAGAAGAAGTCATTCTTGAGTTTCCCACCGACAGCCGTTTTGGCGACTTTACTACTAATATTGCTTTAAAGTTAAGTAAAACGCTTAAGAATCCCCCCCGCAATATTGCTACGGTATTGGTTGAATTAATCCAGAAAGAAATCCCAAAATCCGAAATAAAAGATCTAATTAATCAGGTAAAGGTTGAGGGCGCGGGTTTCATAAACTTTTATCTAGATGTAAATTATTTTTACAATCAGTTAAGCATAATAATTACTCAGGGCAAAGATGCCTTAAAGCTTGATTTAGGCAGAGGGAGGAAAGTTTTAATTGAGTTCGTCAGTGCTAATCCCACTGGCTCTCTATCGGTTGCTCATGCCCGTCAGGCAGCAGTAGGGGATTGCCTGGCGAACATTTTAGAGTTTATTAACTTTGACATACAGCGTGAGTATTACCTTAATGATGAGGGTAACCAGATTAATATTTTGGGTAAATCGGTCCAGTTGCGCCGGGAAGAGTTAGCGGATAAAGAAGTAGAATTACCTGATAATTATTATCTGGGAGATTATATAATTGATATTGCCGCAGAGGCATATAAACAGAAGATCAGTGGTATAGCCTTAGGTGATTTTGCGGCTGATTACATCTTGAAGATCATAAAACAGGAACTGTCTGATTTCGGGGTTAATTTTGATTGTTGGTATTCGCAGAAGGAGCTTGCTAAGAGCGGGAAAGTAGAGCAGGCCTTTAGCCAATTGAAAGAAAAAGGTTTTTTGTTCGAACAGGATGGCGCGCTCTGGTTTAAATCAACTGCTTTTGGCGATGATAAAGATAGGGTAATTGTTAAAAGTGACGGCAGTCAAACATACCTGGCTCCGGATATCGCTTATCATCAGGATAAATTTAACCGAGGATTTAGCTGGTTAATCAACCTTTGGGGCCCGGATCATCACGGTTACATTAACCGCATCAAGGCTTCAATACAAGCATTTGGACATTCTCCGGATAGCTTATCAGTAATCATTGTCCAATTGGCAACTATTTTTCGTAATGGCCAGCCTATTCAAATGTCCACTCGGCGCGGTCAATACATCACTTTACGCGAAGTTTTGGATGAAGTAGGCTCAGATGCTGCCAGATTCTTCTTTTTAATGCGCCGTACATCCAGCCATCTTGATTTTGACCTTGAAGTGGCTAAAAAACAAAGCGCAGAAAACCCCGTATATTACGTGCAGTACGCTCACGCGCGGATTTGCAGCATATTACGTGGTGTTACTACTCAGGGTAAGGGTGATTTAGACCTTTCTGTGCTCAAAGAGAAGGAAGAGCTTAGCCTTATTAAGAAGATGCTTGAGTTTAAGGAGGTTCTTAACATATGTTTGATTACTTGTGATCCTTATATGGTTACGGTTTATCTCCAGGAGCTATCTGAAACTTTTCATAAGTTCTATGACCTGCATAGGGTTTTAGGCCAGAGTGATGCGCTTACTAATGCAAGGCTCGCCCTGATTAAAGGGGTAAAGATTGTTTTATCCTGTGGATTAGAGTTATTAGGCGTAAGCCAACCGGAAAGTATGTGAGTGCTTAAGTTATGGAGACGCTAAATAATTTAGCGACATAACTTAATACACGAACATATCTCGCTGATTGCGTTTTTTTCAAAACGAAAAAGCACAGCGGGATAATAATTATTAAATGTCTAGCCATAGAATTCTAAGATTAGCCATCCCGCACATCCACCTGCAAAATCAGCTGTCCAAAGAATTAGGCATCTCTAAAATCCTGGCCCAGGTTTTGGCTAACCGCAAAATAAAATCTATTGCCGAAGCAGAAAGATTTCTCAGGGCTGGCATGAATGATTTGTTCAGCCCGCAATTATTTTCCGATATGCCTAAGGCAGCTGCTTTGGTTAAGAAGGCGATAGAGAATAAAGAGAAGGTCATGATTTTTGGAGATTATGATGTGGATGGCATAACCAGTACGGTTTTAGTAAAAAATACGCTTGTTTCATTGGGGCTGGATGTCTTGCATCATATCCCGCATCGCATTACAGAAGGTTATGGCTTAAATAAAGAGATAATTAATTTTGCTAAAGAGAACAAGGTAAAACTTATGGTTACTGCTGACTGCGGAACTGCTAATCATAAAGAAGTAGAAGGCCTAAGGCAGGCAAATATTGATGTAATTATTACTGACCACCATGAACCACAGGGCGTTGGTTTGCCTGCAGCCTCAAGCTTGATTAATCCTAAGGTTAAGAATTCTGGCTATCCTTTTAGGGACTTAGCCGGAGTGGGAGTGGCATATAAATTCTGTCAGGCGATAAGCGGCTCATTACTTAGCGAAGACTTAGACCTGGTTACTTTAGGTACTATTGCTGACAGCGTTCCTTTAAACGGAGAGAATCGCATTATTGCCAAGGAGGGGCTATTGCGGCTGCCGGATACTAAAAGAGAAGGCTTGCGCGCCATAATTTATAATGCCGGGATTAAAAACAAAAAGTTTAATTCTACTTATGTAAGTTTTATTATTGCCCCGCGCTTAAATGCCTCTGGCAGGATGGCTAGCGCTGAGTTATCTTTAAGGTTGTTGATGAGTCAGAGCTATGGAGAGGCTCAAGGTTTAGCTAAAGAGCTTGAGCAGTTTAATCGCCAGCGTCAGAAGGTGGAGGCTCAGATTTTAGAAGAAGCAGAGGAGATGATTAATCGGGAAATGAATTTTAAGGAGCAGAAGGTAATTGTAATTGCTAAAGATGATTGGCATCAGGGTGTGTTGGGGATTGTTGCTTCAAAGCTTGCTGACAGATTTTACCGGCCGGCAATAGTGATCTCGTTGAATGAAGATTTATGCAAAGGGTCGGCGCGTTCAATTAAGAATTTTCATCTTTTTGATGCGCTGGTGGATTGTAAAGAACTTTTGGATAGCTTTGGTGGACATGCCCATGCTGCCGGGTTGTTAATTACGAGAGATAATATTGATGATTTCAGGAAGAGTATTAATAAGCTGGCCCATGACCGCCTGAATCTCGAAGACTTGCTTCCTAGTATAGATATTGATGCAGAGCTTGCTTTAAGTGATTTAAATGAGTCAATGGTTAGAGGGTTGGAAGTTTTAGAGCCATTTGGCATGGGGAATCCCGAGCCTTTATTTTATACACGTAGCCTTAAATTAAAAGGCCAGGTGCAAAGTTTAAGCCGGGAGACTTTGAAATTCTGGGCAACTGATGGCATGGTTACTTGTCAGGTTATTGCTTTTGGTATGGCGGGTTTGCTGAATAGCCTAATGCAGGCAGGTTCATTTGATCTGGTTTATACGCCCAAAATAGATAGCTGGCGCCAGGAGGAATCCTTAATCCTTGAGGCAAAAGATATATTTCTTAAGTAGTGGTTTTAACTCTGGGAGTGGCTTTTTTGAAATCTCCCCTTTTGATGCATTTAGTGCAGATAAAGACGCTCTGAGGTATACCTTTAATCAGTATGCGCATTTTCTGAAGATTGGGAAGAAATTTGCGTTTAGACCAGCGTGCGATTTTTGAACCGGTTCCGCCTTTAGCTTTATACTGGCCTTTTCTGGCTATAGATTTTCCGTTAAGTGAGCCTTTTTTGCAGAGTACACATTTTTTAAGCATTTTGAGTTTCCTTTCGAATTAGTTTATTAAGTATACTTGAAATTATGGTATTGTCAAGATAGAATATAAGCGTGTCTGGCTTGTCTTGTTTCACGCAGGGACGCTTGCCTGCCCCATCGTGGCAGGCTCCGCTCGGGTTTCGGCCTCGCTCCCCGCAAAGCAATAGTGGTGGAGGGACTTTGCCTGATCGGTCTGCAAACGCCCTGCTCAAATCAAGCCAATCCATCCGCTAGGAGGTATATAAATAAAATTGCTTAATAAATTAGGCACATTTTGGGCATAGAACAAAAAGTTAAACTCGTAACTGGTTGTAAGGTAATAGATAAAATCCAATTGGCGTAGAACAAGGTGTTCTGAATGAATAGAAAACAATTAATAGTTGCTTTATCGTTTCTTTTTTTGATCGTTCAAAGCGTATTTGCCCAAGAGTCTGGAACAGGGGCATTCAACGAATTCATAAACAATGATACTAATGGAAGCAGTTTTAAAGAGGCCGTAGTCTTGCTGGATATATGCGATTATAGTAAATGTAAAATTAAGGAATGCCTGATTGATGTTTTTAATAAGACAGTGTCTATGCAGGAACTGAAATATGTCGCAGATAATTATGGACAAAGAAGCAAGGATTGGAATATCGCAGGCTTTGATGAGGTAAATTCGTATGTTTTTGATAATAATAAATATTATGACGATCTGGGTATTGAAATAATGGGGACCGGAGAAAATATAGTATTACATTTTGATGTTACTGCTTCTGTTAACGTGCTTGAGCAGCAGAGGTTTAATTATTAATTGGTGCATATTCTTGTGTGAATAGAATAAAAAGTATTAAATAAGACGTTTTACAAAAACATTTGGAAATTGTGAATTTATGGATTAAATACTTTAGAAAATAACTAATATTCAGGGAGTAAAATGGACTGTTTGAATAAAAAGAAAAACGATTTGATCTGTAATTGCAGTTATCCTGGATGCCCAAGGCATGGGGTATGTTGCGAATGCCTTGATTATCACCGGTCAAGTAATGAATTACCGGCATGCTATTTTGATAAAAAGGCCGAGCGAATCTATAACCGGTCAATCGGGTATTTCATAAACACCAAAAGCGGCTAACAGGTAACCTGTCTGCCGGCAGGGTTTCGGAATAACCAAGGATGGGGATATGAAAAAGAATAAAGTGATTGGACTGCTGTTGTTGGTTTTGGCGATTTCCACGATTATAGGCATGATTATAGCTAATGAAACCTATTGGAATGTTTATAATTACACAACGATAATACTCTCTGTGTTAAGTGGCATTGTTCTGCTAAAGCAAAAATAGCTAATTGGGTATTTAGCAAAAGGATAAAATGAAAAAAGAGACTAAGAAGATTATAAGTTTTCTTGTTATTGGCAGTGTTTTAAGCGCGGTTGCGTATGCGTTTATCTTTAATTATGCCAAAACCAAAATGGATCTGTTTTTAGGGATATTCATTTTGATGTGGTGCCCGGCGCTCGCAGGATTTATTACACAATTTATTTATGAACGGAGTCTACGCGGTTTTGGCTGGGGCTTGGGGAATTTATGCTGGTATCTATTAAGCTATTTTTTGCCTGCAGTCAGCGGAGTCCTGGCTTATGGGTTTATCTGGATAACCGGATTAGGCCGGATTAATCCGAGCTATGAGTTTAATTTCTTTCATTTTGCGATTTTTGGAATAATTATGCATATTGCCTTTGCCGCGGGAGAAGAGATTGGCTGGCGGGGTTTTTTGGTCCCCAATCTGTTTCGGACCATGAGTTTTACCAAGACATGTTTTTTAAGCGGGATTATCTGGTCAGCCTGGCATTTTCCTCTGGTTATATCAGGTAAATATCTAAGTAATATTCCAGTTGCGGTAAGCCTTGCGCAGCTGACAATTATATTATTTGCAATGACTTTTACCATCAACTGGATACGCCTTAAATCAGGGAGCGTCTGGCCGGCAGTTTTACTGCACGCCAGCCACAACCTTTATATGCAGAATCTTTTTGATCCCATAACAACGCTTACAAGCCCGCTTGCGCATTATTTTTCCGGTGAAAACGGGTTTGCGTTGATAGCGGTATATGGTTTAGTCGGATTTATATTCTGGAAAAAGAAGTCTAATTTAAACAGATAACATGAATTCAGAAAAAAATATTTGTATCTTAGTATTATCCGGCTCTTTAAAAGACCAGAAGTTTTTGGTTAAGTCAGATTCGCCTATATTGATAGGTAGAGATGACGAGGCGGCTATTAAGATTACATCTGATGATTATTGTTCAAGAAAGCATGCAATAATTTATCGGGAGGATGACCTTTGTTTTATCGAAGACTTAAGCAGCGCCAATGGGACACTTTTAAATAATATTCTTATTCACGGAAAGCAAATATTAAAAGATAAAGACGTTATAGGGCTAGGCAATACCAAGCTAATTTTATCAATAAATGATTCTCCCAAGGAAGAAAGTATCGCGCCAGATTTAGTTACTAAAATAAAAGCCGGAGATTCTATATACGGACGCTATGAGGTATACCGTATTCTGGAAGCCGACATGGGGATTGCCTGTGTCTGTTATGACAATATAAACCGTGTTCCTTACGCCTTGAAGACTCTGCAAAGAAAATTTTTAACCTCCTCGCAAAATCAAGCCTTCTTTGAAAAAGAAGCACTTGCCTGGATAGGATTAGGCAGGTATCCATATATTGTCAGTGCTTACGTAGTTATACGGATAGAAAACTATCCTTTTATTGTCATTGATTATATCACACCGGACGAAAATGGAAGAAATACGTTAAGCCATTACTTGAGTAACCTAACCTTATTTGAAATCCTTAAATATTCAATAGAGTTTTGTTACGGTATGGAATATGCTTATGCAAAAGGACTTAAAGCCCATGGGAATATAAACCCAAATAATATTATTGTTACCTCAGATAAGACCGTGAAGATAACTGATTTTGGATTAGCAAAGTTCTTACAGGAAATTGATTTTGACGAGCATATCCCGGAAAAAGGAGATTCAGATTTAAGCATTTTTAAAAGTAAGGGCAAGGTAACAAGCGGGACGCTTCCCTATATGGCTCCTGAACAATTTGATGGCCATATGGATCAAATAAGTGATATTTACTCTTTCGGTATTGTTCTTTATCAAATGGCAAAATACGGGTCATTACCTTTTACCGGAATAAATGCATCGGAATATGAAAAGGCGCATAAGGAGGAAGCAGTTCCTTGTTTTGACTCCCCTCTTTTTTCTATTATTATAAAATGTTTAGAAAAAGATCCCAGTAGAAGATATATAAACTTTGCAGCAATGAGAGTAGATTTAGAAAATTTGCTTTTAAAGGAAGGCAGGAAGAAAATAGCTCTACTGGAAGGTACAAAACTAGAGGCCTGGGAAATTCTAAATAAAGGTGATTCTTTATATTATCTTGGCAGGCATGAAGGGGGGATTGCCTGTTATGATAAAGCTATAGCAATTAATCCTGCATATTCCGATGCCTATTATAACCGGGGGAATGCATATTATGATAAGGGTAACCTTGAGCAAGCTATTTCTGATTATAGTAAGGCCATAGAAATAAACCCTGTATATCCCAAGGCCTATTATAACCGGGGAGTTTTTTATTATAGTAAGGGTAATCTTGTGCTAGCTATCTCTGATTATAATAAAGTCATAGCAATTAACCCTGCGTATCCCAATGCCTATTATAATCGGGGAAATGCCTATCGTAAAAAAGGTGATCTCGAACAAGCTATTTCTGATTACAGCAAGGCCATAGCAATTAATCCTAAAGATACGGAGGCCTATAATAACCGGGGAAGTGTATATTATGATAAAGGTGATCTCGAACAAGCTATTTCTGATTACAGCAAGGCCATAGAAATTAACCCCAAAGATGTCGAGGCCTATAACTGCCGGGGAATTGTCTATCGTAAAAAAGGTGAACTTGCGCAAGCTATCTCTGATTACAGCAAAGCCATAGAAATTAACCCTATATATTCCGATGCCTATTATAATCGGGGAAATGTCTATCGTAAAAAAGGTGACCTTGAAAAAGCTATCTCTGATTACAACAAGGCCATAGAAATTAACCCTGCATATTCCAAGGCCTATAATAACAGGGGAAGTGTATATCATGATAAAGGTGATTTTGAGCAAGCTATCTCTGATTACAACAAGGCTATAGAAATTAATCCTAAAGATGCTGAGGCCTATAACAGCCGGGGAATTGCCTATCATGGTAGAGGTAAGCTTGCGCAAGCTATCTCTGATTACAGCAAAGCCATAGCAATCAACCCTGTATATTCCAAAACCTATTGTAATCGGGGAATTGTTTATTATAAAAAAGGTGACCTTGAAAAAGCTATCTCTGATTACAACAAAGCTATAGAAATTAACCCTAAAGATGCTGAGGCCTATAACTGCAGGGGAATTGCTTACTATAAGAAAGGTGAACTTGCGCAAGCTATCTCTGATT
>JAHJCJ010000018.1 GCA_018812825.1 Candidatus Omnitrophota bacterium | reverse complement strand
TTTGGAATACGTAATCACAAAGTTATCTGCTGGTCCATTTGTTACGGTGGACGCGCTTATTGAATTGCCTGAAGGAATTGTAATTATCGAGCGAAGTAATCCTCCTTTTGGCTGGGCCCTGCCGGGAGGTTTTGTGTATTATGGTGAGAGCCTGGAAGATGCGGTAAAAAGAGAGGTAAAAGAAGAGACAAATTTGGATTTGACCGAAATAAAGCAATTTCACACTTACTCAAACCCGCAGCGCGACCCCAGATTTCATACTATTGGTACGGTTTTTATTGCTAAGGCAAAGGGTAAGCCTAAGGCAGGAGATGATGCCGCGGGTTTAAAAATTATTAAGCCAAGCGAAATAGAAAAGCTGGATTTTGCTTTTGATCATAAGAATATATTGGAAGATTATTTAAAGTATAAAAAAATGGCATTCTGTCGTAGAAAGTGGACTGCTTAAGCTTACTTCGTGGAGAAGAATAAGATTGGCGTAGGAGATAGGGGGATTTAAGAAATATCTTTTTTAATTAATTTAAATATGCTATATTGAGGACAAATAAGGAATAAGGAGGTTCAAGATGCCTACATCAAAATCAGCCTTTCTCCTTTTTTTAATTTGCTTTTTGTCACTAATCTCTAATCCTTTAGTTTTTGCCGAAGATATCACCATTACCACTTATTATCCGTCCCCGTATGGTGTTTATAAGAATTTAAGGTTATATCCCAATGATGACAATACTCCTGCAGCTGCTTGCGCTAATGAAGGGGAGATGTATTTTGATAATAGCGATTCCAAATTATATGTATGTAGCGGTTCGCCAGGTTCTTATACTTGGCAGGCAGAAGGCAGTAGCAGTTTAAGTTTTACATACTATTGTTTTAGTAATAGTGGTCTTGGCGATCCTGTATGTAGCAACGCTGGCGGTGCCCAAGGTTTTTGTCCGGCCGGTTATACGCAGAAACAAGCTCTTGGTCAGTGGGGCGGCTGCTCCGGATACGCCATCGGCAGCGGCTCCTGTTTTCTCCCCCCGGGAGGTAGTTGCGGCGCTGGCTTCCTCGACAGCCTCATTGTAGGCAGTGCATATGTGTGCTCCCAGTAGTTAACGAAAAAAGATCTTTGTTGGCCACGCTGGCAGGGTCAATCCGGACATTGTGTCTTGACTATATATTTATATACATAAGTCGTCAAGAATTCCGCTTTTAATAGTTAACGATACCACCCTTTCTTTAAAACTACTCCAGGGATACTCTTCGGCTGATTTTACCAGGTTAGCCCGCAAAGGATTAAATTCAATATATTGTATGCAATTAAGCATGTAGACATCCTTTACTATTACTTTACTTATATATCTATTTTGCCAAAGATGCCCGACCTTGTTATATTTTTTATTAAAATATTCAGTATATGAGCGTGATAATGTCTGCATAAACTTAATTAAATTCACAGGTTTTTTTGCCTCACCTATTATATGTATATGATTAGGCATTAGACAGAATCCGTAAATAAGTAAATCGAATTTCTTTTTACATTTTCTTAATCTTTTAAGATACGCTTCATAATCTTGATCTTCTAAGAATACCCGTTGTTTTTGGTTGCCCCTAGTAATAATATGGTAACAACCATTTTCTATTAGTAAACGTTTTCGCTCACGCATATTTTAGCCTTTGAGATAATAGACGTTGGAGTCTAAAATTCCTAACTAAATATTTTAAGAAAGGATATATTTGTTATTGAGTTTTATCTAAGTAGACACTGTCCCGATTAGTTAGGACAGCGTGGCAAGGTTGGGGTTAGCCTTCGCGCAGCTGTTTTTCGGCGTCAACAATATCGCGGTTTATAACGCGGATAGTTTCTTTTATTTTGTCTTTTAGCAGGTAAGAGGCAATCGGCGCCTGCGAGATTTCCCTTAAAACCTGCACGCTCATCCTGAAATAACGCACTACCTCGCCTTCGTCGCAATCCGTCATCTGCAGTGTTTTGTCAAAGTTTGTCCCGCGTAGCCAGGTTTCCATACTGGAGCATAAATGAAAATAGGGGAGTTTACTAAAGGGATAGATCTTATAGCGGCGTTCTTTATCTTTTATTCTATCATAGGTTTCTTCGCAGATGCGTTTAAGCGCGCGGCTGGATTTAGATATGCTATGAGGCATGCGTTGATTTTTGCGCGGTTCAAATACAACTGCAGATGCCACAACACCTAATTCAAACTCATCCAACTGTTCAAGAATATTTTGATCATATAGTTCTGCCAGCACTAATTCATAGCCGTAAACAGTTTTAGCAAATTTACCTTTTTCCGTAAGTTTTCCCTCGTAGATATAACCTAAATCCTTAAGCAGCCTTAGTTTTGCATCTAGCAGGTTTAAGGCCTGCCTCTGCTCATTTTTACGTGACTGGTAATAGTGCAAAGAGAGGGGGTAGATTTTAAACAGCTCCTCCTGGTACTTTTCGTAAAGGTTAAGGATGGTAGCATAAGATGTGTTAAGCTGGCTCTTTACCTCTTCGGGTTTACCGAGAATTATCCTTGAGACTTCTTCAAAATTTATCCTCTGCGGGTTAATGCGTGTATATACAAATCCTTCTTTATCTATGCCGCGCCTTCCGGCTCGGCCGGCCATCTGGTAAAAATCACGCGTTTTCAGATTACGCACATAGGTTCCGTAAAATTTTCGCAGCCCGTCAAACATAACCGAGCGGCTGGGCATATTTATCCCTAAGGCAAAGGTCTCAGTAGTAAAAATAACCTTAAGCAGCCGGCTGGTAAAAAGCCGCTCAATTACCTCTTTTAATGTAGGCAGCATCCCGGCGTGATGATAGGCAATACCGCGTTGCACCAATGGATAGAGTATTTGAGCTGATTGCTCATGTTTTAAATTAAATCGCGCTAGTAAATCTTCGTACATCTGGGTAATTGCGCGAGTTTCCTTAGTGTCCAGGAATTTAAATCCGTATAAATCCTGAGCTAATTCCTCCGCGCGTTTGCGGCTGAAGACAAAATATATCGCCGGTAATCCGTCGTTTGTACGCAGGTAATCAATCAGCGAATTTAGCCTATTGGGTTTACTGGAGCGCAGGCGTTTAAGGCGCTCAATTTTATCTACGATTTCATTCTGGCATTGGAAGAGAAAATGCAAAGGCACCGGCCGATTTTCTTCGATCACTACTTTTATGGTTTTATCATGGATAGATTCAATCCAGTTGGCGAATTGCTGAATATTAGGGATGGTTGCGGATAACCCCAACAGGTTCATATGTTTGGGCAAGAAGATCAATGATTCCTCCCAGACTGTGCCGCGTTCAGGATTATCAATGTAATGGATCTCATCGAAGATAATCCAGGAGTATTTATTAAGGCTGTCCGGTTCATCGAGTAACTTGTTGCGAAAGATTTCGGTAGTCATGATCATAACTGGAGCCTGGGGATTGATGGAAACGTCTCCGGTGAGAATGCCGATATTATCCTGGAATTGGTCCTGGAAGTCGCGAAACTTCTGGTTAGATAAGGCTTTAATAGGTGCGGTGTAAATTACCCCTAGATTATTACGGATAGAGTTACTGATAATGTATTCGGCGATTGCTGTTTTTCCTGCCCCTGTGGGAGCGGAGACAATTACGGAATGGCCTTGGTTAATATGGTCAATTGCTTCTTGTTGGAACCGGTCGTAAATCATAATTTCTATTATAAGCTAAAATACCGCAACCGCAATATAATAATATTTCCTCTGGCTAAAATCTACATTCGCTGCGAAAACTACCGGGATCATTTTAATTTAAACGATTAGCGGGTGACGAGACTTGACTCGAGCAGCATCTCAAAACCCTGCCAAAGGCAGGGGGGCGGGCATGGTTGCCCGTAGTAAATGTTTAGGCAGAGCGAAAAATTTGCCGAAGCGCAGTGAGCCACGTTGGGGCGAGCAAGCGGTGCTGCGAGAGCAAGGCTTGGCAGGACCCGTAAAATCATTGATTTATCTAATAATAATAATAT
>JAHJCJ010000002.1 GCA_018812825.1 Candidatus Omnitrophota bacterium | reverse complement strand
TTTAATCCTTTAGCTATCTGTATCTCTGCTTCCCGCAGCACCAACACGATCTGTTCTGCTTTGAATCTTCTCTTTGACATAAAAAACCCTTTCTGTTGCCATATTATAACTTAGATATTGGCACAAGATAAGGGGGTCAGGATGACCGCATCCGCGCTAAACATCATTCGCAGACCGGCGCACGTAGGGCCAGTGTTGCGGTAGCATGAAAGTAGATATTGGTTATTCATAGAGCTTTAAAAGAAAAACGTTAATATATCGCTAATATTAAACACTTAAATTTTAAAGAGTAATAAGCAACGCTTGCCTCTGAAGTTGACTTGGCGCTACATCGGAGTAGTAAGACTCGATAATAAGTTTGACTTAATTATATATATTGTCCAATCTATTCGCGGTTAGCTTTATTAATGTCCATTCTATCTTGTTAATTGTCCAATTAGCATTAGTTGGTTTATCTTAACCTTAAGAAAGTAAAATGAGCAAGATAGGATGTAACTGGAGCATTATTTTTAATTGGTAATTTTAAAGTTAGCTTATTAGATTAGTCAAAGTTCGCTGATTTTGTTGTGAAAAATAAATCTGACCCCAATTTATAAAATAAATCTGACCCCAATTCTGGGTTTGATTTTTGCTCATTTTTAGGTAAAGAAAGCGTTACCAAAAATAGTATAATTTCTACTTGACAGCGACGATCTAAGTGTTATACTTTGGGTGTAAATGGAAAAGGTTGAAAAGGTAAACTTAGAGTAATCTAGGGGCACAAAGCCGCGGGTCCTTAAGTCCCAAAAAATCCCAAGGATAGCCGGGTTGCCAATATCGACGAGAGTTGGAATTGACAACTCGGTTTTATTTCAATACTTACTAAAGAATTTTAAAAACAGTTTATTAACTTATGGAAAAAAACAAGAGCAATAAGGTTAATAAAAGATATTTAGGTAAGGGGAAAGATTTATTTTTTATCTAACACTATTAGGTAAAAGATGAATAAAAATAAGCAGCAGACAGAAGATCTCTTTGAGCAACCAAAAGCCAAGCCAGAATTTAAATCTAGTTTCAAGGCCTGGATCCGCGTGGTTGCTTTTGTTGTTGTGGCAGTGTTCTTGCCAGAACAAGTAGCTCAAGCAGTAGAATATGACTGGCGCGTGCTTTGGCATAAACCAGCAGCAGGTACGATTGCTCCCAGTTATCTCAAAGATCTTGGTAACATTGATATAGCTTTAGCCATCCGTAATATTCTTAAAGACATTGCCAATAAACCTATCACTGCAATCAAGGTTTCGTCCAATCTGACCATAAATCTGGATAAGCCCTTAGAAATGTCCAATCAGAGGATTGAAGAGATCTTCCAGTGGTTGAAGGGCCGGTCTTGCGGTTCTAAGGCCTTGTTTGATTATTTGAATTATACAGGTGTGAAAGTAACTGAAGAGGACATTGCTATCCTGGCTTTGACCGTAGATATTTTAAATGGTGTGGTTAAACCGGAAGGCAATCCCAAGGTTATTAAAACCTCATTGTATGCCCTTTCCAAAGCTTCTGAATTCTTCGGCCAAAAACTTTACCCCGTAAGATTAGACTTAAATAACATAGATAAAAAAAATAGAGCTCACCCCATTTATTGCGCATGTTAATGGGGACCACTATGTATTAGTTACCCGCGTAACCGAAGATAAGGTTTATTTTAGCGATAACCACAAGGAAGAGTTCTTGCCCAGAGAAAAATTCTTAAGCGTATTTAGCGGCCATGCCTTGATTAATATCCTGCCTACAGGCCTGCAGGTTTTAAGGCCAGATGAAAGTAAGCAGATTATGGGAGCAAAATCAGGTTATTCATCTACTTGGACTTCTACTGCTTCAACAGCTGATTTGCATGATTATTCCAGCACAGTGATGCAGAGTTTGCATACTGAAATTTCCTCAATGCGTAGTGCGGCTGAAAGTAGGTTTATCAGGGATATTGCGATAAGCGCGGTAACTTCTTTGGCCATGGCTGGAATAGGTAGTTACGCTTCGAAATGGTTTAGCGGTTCTGCTGCATATGGGATGAATGCTTATACAAGATATGCTATAACCGGTGCTGCAGCCGGAATTGTTGTAAATAAAGTACAAACCGGAGACTGGTTTGGGGATAAGTGGTATCTTTATGCTGCTGGCGGAGCAGCTGCAGGTGTTGGCGCGCGTTATGCAATGAACTCCTGGACAACATCTTTAGCAAATCCTAATTCCTGGGCTTCTAAATTTAGTAATAGCATGAATAGTTTTACTGGTTCTATATCCAAGATTTTACCAAGCCCAAAGCTTAATGTTGTGAATCCGGGCTTATTTTCTAATGCTGGCGGCATAGGCCAAGGATTTTTTAATGCCCAAGTAGCGTCTTTATCTTCGGGTTTATTTAGTATAGCAGGTATGGATCAAGATAGCGCAGAGTTATTTGCTTCATTTACCAGTGGCGCTATTTTGGGAAATGTGGGTGGATTAGGTATAACAAATGGTTTGGGATGGTTTCAGGCAGGGGTTAGCGGTGGTTTGACTAGTTTAGGCACTACCTATACTACCAAATTAGCTACAGAACAATTGGGTATCAAGAGCTCGGCTTTGGCTATGTTAGTTGGCAGTATGGCAGGCCTGGCAGTAAATACCGCGGTTAACGGGGCATTCTACAATTATAAAGGCGATCAATTTCTTGATATGGGCACAGGAAAAATTGGGAAGGATCTCATTGGGTCTAACGTGGTCTCAGCTGATTTGTCTAACTACGCTAAGTTTGTATGGACTAGTAGCAAGGATAGTTTAATTTCCGGGTTAGTTAGTAATGGAATGGCAGAGATAATTACCAGAAACCCGGGGTTAATCGGGTTAAACGATAAAGACCTGCAGACCTTGCCTTATGCTAGTGCAATAGGCTCTGGAATTCAGAGTATGGCTTTTGGTTCTGGTACATTAACACAAAACATTGCCAAGGGGTTCTTAAGCGGAGCGCTGATTATCGGCGAAGCGAAAATAGAAGCCGAGATACTTAAGCATAACACCAGCATGACTCCGATTATGGCAGCATATTTGGTAGATGCTGGTTCAGCTGCAGTTAGGGGTTTAGCCGAAGGTATATTTTCTTCGCCGGTATCAGGTAAATTTCGCGTTGATGATCAGGTTGATCAAGTAATTGATGTAACCTTTAGTCCCCCTTCGGTGTTAGGATCCGTATTTGGTAGTGTTAATGATGCATTGTCCAGAGATTCTTTAAATGCTGCAAGTTTTGGTTATATCGGCCGCGATAAGAACCTTTTCGGTGAAATATCCTACATGCATACTTTGACTTCTACATTTGCCCCGCGCACTCCTGAATTATTAAGGCAGGAGATGGCTAAAAACTTGCTGCAAGGCACAACTTTAAATAATGGCAGCCAGGTAAGCTTGACCTTAAGCGACGGTACAGTCGCAACTCTTAATCTTATCGGAGATTCGGCCGGTATGGTACCGACGAGCACTAATCCTTTTTCTGGTACAAAGTATTCGGATGCTAATGGCAACACCTGGTCAAGTAATGGCGATGGCACATATTCCTTGCAGTCTGCAAGCGAGCAGCAGGGCAGCTTTTTTGCCGGCTGGGGCCAGATTGCTCATGATATATATCAGCAAGGCGCAGTAAGAAATATGACCGGGACAATAGCAGTTATGCCTGTTGCCCAACAAGTTTTTAATCTACCCATCAGTTTTATGACTAATTATATTGATAATGAAGGCAATATCCAGGCTGGGAGGTTAACATTAACTTCATTTAGTTCCAGCGATCATTTAGCGACAACCGGACTCAGTAATCTGAGCATTGAGAACAATTTTGGCAATCTCGTGTATAGCCAGACTACCCAGAATCAGAAGATCATTGATAAGGGCAATATTGAGAAATCTTTCTCAGGGATAACCGGCAACTATTGGGCAAAGGGCTTTGGTGCTGTGAGCTATAAAGAAAATATATATTACGATAATAATTCCAAAGAATTTAAATCTAACCGTGAGATAGAAAGGATAAGCTCTGGAGAATTATCTAAGTCTATCAAATACGGTTTAGATTTATCCAGTTTTAGCAGTGATCCAAAGGAAAACCTTCAGTTTGACGCAGAGTTTTTAAGGACAAACGGTATTGCTGTTTCTGCCGGGGATGGGACAATTTATTTACCTGGTAAGCCTATGGAAGGTGTGCAATTACTTGTAGGAGGGACATCTTTGACCTCCGCTTTTCCTTCTGGAGGCATCGCAGGGCTTCCATCTTTTGAAAAAGAAGGCAGGGTAGAAACTAGCGTTGTAGCGAATAATGTTAATGGGCAAATGTTAGTCAGTGGCTGGGCGTATCATTCGGACAATCCATACTTCAATAATATAGGAATCAACGGCGTAAAATATACTAATGAAAACTTAGCTAGCACTAATTTGAGTAAGGCGGCAGAGGCCTCAAAAGCAGCGGATAACAATAATTATAATCTTAATCAAACTGGCGGGCTTTACCGCGCCACAATGGTTAATAATAATAGAGATATCCTTTTTGACCTTACAAAGTCGGGAACCAGTGTTCAGATCTCTAATAATCAAATATCCAATAATGGCTTAGTGATGAGTCAGGGGGATAGAGTGTATGGACATGGCAATGACTATCTTACTGGCATAGGCTCAGACTCTAACGCAAGGAAACTGCGTTATGTAGGCGACAATGGCTCTTATCAATTTAGGATTACTTCTGATGGTAATATTTTTGGTAGCCCAACTTTTGGGGATCATGGTACCATTTCCGGTTTTGGAAAAGACAGCAGTTCTTCTGTAAAGTTAGGAGTTTTTAATTACATCGCAGATAGTTTTACTACTTCACTAATAATTGGAGCGAATAAAGGTTATTCTGCCGGCGGTGGCATAGTAAAGGGGTTTACGCCAGAAAATAGAACTTTTGTTAATGGAATCCAGTCATTGACTTTAGGTAAAGATACGTGGGTTGAATTTGCTTCCTCCGGAGCTAAGGGCAAGATTGGGGCAGGAAGTAATTACAAAACTGGAGACTTAGATTCACAATCTTTAATGGGCATTGATTTGTCAAATGTTGATAGCGACGGTAAAGTTTTTTCCAATCCTTTGTTATTGACTGTTGCAGGATCACAGTATTATTTTACCTCTGAAGAAGTAGCCGCAGTTAATCCTAACCTGCATCAGGGTAAGGCTACCATTGATAAAGCCACAGAAGGCGTTAGTAAACAGCCGGTTGCCGGTACAAAAGCAGTGGGAGAGAAGGCAGCTGATATCCTCGGCAAAGGCGAAACCGGCCTGGCCACTGCCGGTAATAAAGGCAT
>JAHJCJ010000017.1 GCA_018812825.1 Candidatus Omnitrophota bacterium | reverse complement strand
GCCCAAGCTATTAATAAAGGTTACCTTAATGGGCTGGAATCCCGGTTTCCCTGGGAAAAACAACAAATCTGGCAGGAATATCTAAAATCTCATAAACAAGGCGAATACAAAATCCAGGATACTATTTTTGGATTGAAAAGGATGTATTTTAGCGGAGGAGTGATATTTGATTTAGGGGCAGCTTCGTTTCCGCTTACGATCATAGGTCAAAAGGAACTACCTGATTTATTAAAGCAGGATCCGGATTTCTTAAGTAAATTAATGAAATCTGATTCATTTAAGAATGACTTGGTGGTGCTCACAGAGCGCCAGGGGAATCAGGAGAATATAGGTGAACAGTCTTTAGTCCAGGATATAAATATAGTCTCTTCTCAAGGGGGTACCCTAGAAGAAACTATTATCCAACAAGCCGGAAAAGAAAAACCAGAACCATTGGAATTAACACCGAAAGTAGAGGCTTCAAGTCCGGTCAATCCTAATTTAAAAGCTAAAGTTAAGAAAACTTTTATTATGGCAGTTTTAGCCTGCGCTATTTTCTTTTCTAATCTTCAGCCGGCCCTTGCGCATTATTTTATAACTGGGCCTCAAGGAAAACCGCAGGCAGTAGTTGAAGTTTGGAATAAAAATACTCCAGCAGACAATACATTAGGGGGGATAGGTAAAAATATATTAATTGCCGAAGGTAAAAAAGTTACCCCGCAAGCTCTTTACGGGAAAGATGGATTAGTTAATAAAATTGCCGGAGAAAATCAAATTCCCAATCCGGATCTTTTAAAAGCTAATCAACAAATATCCATTTCAGGCTTAAGTTCTTTAACTCAAGAAAAATTGATTCGTGTTCAGGGATTGAAAAAAGCGCAAAGTGATCTTGAGGCTGGAAAAATGAGTATTGAAGAAAAAAATCGGAAGTTAGAAAGTGAGAATTTAGTTTTAAAAGAGAAATTGAATGATCTGGATAAGCGTATAAATAATATTGGAGAAAATACGGATAGATTTGACGAAAATAACCGAAAATCACTGGATGATTCGGGAGGCTCTCAGAAGGGAATTATGTATATATTGGCTGCCTTAGGGATCGGAACGGTTTTATTGGGATTAGGTTTATACAGAAGACGTCAGCGGCTGGAGCAGTTTAAAGCGGGAATATCACTAAAGAAAGAGGAAAGAGATCAGCTTGACGCGCAAATTGAAACACAAAAACAGGCAATAAAAGAGCTCAACGCGCAAATAGAAAAGGCAAAGCTTGCGCTCACCGAAGCCGAGAAAAAAGCGCAGGAAATAAACCAAAGAGATCGTGAGAAGGAATTATCTGTACTATTGAGAGAAGAGGAGACTAGGCTGGCAGTATTAAAAGAAAATGTAACTCAGCTTCAAAAAGAGCAATCTCAGTATGAGGAAACTATCAGGACACTAAAAAATAACATTGCTGAATATCAGCAGGAGATTGGCGGCTTGGAAGATAAAAAAGATAAAACTAAGCAAGAAGGTTTATCTATATCAGAAGAAGCAGTAACTGCAGCCGCTTATGTTGATGAGGTGAACCAGAAAATAACAGAATCCGAAGGTATCCTTGGAGGCTTGAAGGAAGAAATAATTCAGCTCGAGGCCAATAAAAATAGTCTTGAAGCGGGAATCGCTGTCAGCCAAGAAAAGAAAATAAAATTTGAGTCCGAGCTTTTGACGCTCGATCAGCGATCGCAAGTTTTATCTCAAGAAATAGCCGCTCTTGAGGCGCAAAGAGATACTCTTGCCCGGAAAGAAATAGAACTAAACGCAAGCATAAATGAGAAAAATATTCGGTTAAAAGAAATAGACGAAAAGATCAGCATTTTGCCAACAGCGGGCCAAGAAGAAGCCCTGCAAATATCAGCATTGCAGGAACAGAAAATACAGTTAGAGGTAGAATTAGAAAGATTATCGCAACAGGTGGTTGATCTTAACCGTGAATACGCGCAGTCACAGGAGAAAATAGAGTTATCAAAAAAATCGTTAGCTGGTCTTAAACAAGATAGTGACGCTATTTCAGCCGGAATTAAAGAGATGTCGATGAAAAGCAGCCAATTAAAAAATGAGATAGCCGCGCTTGGTGACCGCAAAATTAATTTAGATGAAAAAGTGGTGAATTTAAACAATACCTTAGCTAATACGCAAAAAGAATTATCAGACGTTCAGGCTATTTTAAGAGGTTCATTATCCGATAGGGATGCATTAAGGCAGGAAGTCGAAGAATTGGGCAGAGAGAAAAAAGAGCTTGAAATAGAAGTTGAAAAAATTAGGAAATCTTCTGTAACAAAACCGCCAGTAGAAGCTCCTCTTACTAAAGATATCGAAGTAATAAGTAAGGCAAAGCAGGAGTATGCGGATATCGCTTTACAATTCCAGGGCGTGCAAAACACTACTGATAAAAATGTTTTTACTGAACTTTGTGAACGGCTTACGGCTTTTACAAATTCGCTTGATCAGCTTATCCGGTCAGAAGTTAGCAGCGAAAGAGATAGAGCGAATCAAGAGTTGCGTAACGCCAGCAATAGGCTTATTCAGGCAGCTAAAAGGATAAGAGATGAAATAAAGATTGAAATAGAAGCATTGTCGCAATTGGATCACTCTGCAGATTTTGAAGCAGGGGTTTCACAACTCCAGGCTAAATACCCGTTAGAAATATTTAATGAATTTACCGAGACCATCAGAAAGATAAGAGAGGATATCGGCCTTAAAGAAATGGTCCTGGAAGAGCAAAGAGCAAAGGAGGCTGATTTATTGGGGAGTTTTACTGCCAGATACCAGGCCATAATAGAAGAAATACCCCAAGCTGCGTCAAAAGACGATTTAAAGGAAATAATGAATAAATTAGATGGTCTTGATGGCACGGTAAAAGCTAATAAGCAATTATCTAATATACTTAAGCCTTTGCAGAAAGAAGCCCGGGATAGTATTTCCCAACGGGAAGATGAGCTGAAGGTAATATCTAAATCATTATATAGACGGATATCTTTATCTACTTTGTGGCAGATATTTAAGCATTATTTTCTTGTTCCCTGGTGGATAGGCAGCCAGTTAAACAATGCCTTAAGCCCGCAAGGCCTGGCTCGAAAGGTAAGCGAAATTTACTCAAAATATACCACTATCATTGATTGGTTTAATAAGCAGGAATTCTATCGGGCATTTAAGCATAGGTCAGAACAACTTGGATTGAGTAAGGAGTTTGATAAATCCGGAGCGGTAGCTGAATTTAATGTTGAAGGAGATCCAACGCCTTATCACTTGGAACTGTCAGATAGAAGCCCTGAATATTTAATTAGAGGTTACTTTAGCGGAGATTGCACAAATCCCGCTATTCCATTCGCCCATTCATCATTTCAATCTGCGACATTGAACCACTTAATTATGCCGGGATTCTTAAATTTTAAGGTAATGCGCGGCAAAGGCTGGGTAGGGAATATTTATGCGGTGGTCATAGAGGATAAAGGAAAACCAGTGTTGCTAATAGATGCTGTGCAAGTGCCTTGGAGAGTTTGGGGTGGCATATTCTTACAGCCAAGAGGAGCGTATGCTCCATTCTGGCTTCCATTCAAGCTCTTTCCAATAAGGACATTTAGGAAAGCCGTGAGAATAAGCGATGCTTCCCTGAAGGCATTAGAAAAATATGCGCATAATTCCGGATTTAACCAGATTTGGCATAGCGAATTCGTGTCAAATTTCTATGATTTCAAGGACTACTACGACAATATCGCAAAGGAGAGGAAATATCAGGAAAGCCCAAGTATAAATTCTAATATGATTATTGGCTGGCCTGAAATCCAGCGGGACATGCATTTAAGCGCGCTTTACATTGAATCTTTAAATAGAAAAGCATGGCGGATTTGGACGAAGGAAGAAACGCAGGTTAAACAAACGCTTGCAACAGATTCTCGACCGCTAAAAGCGCCTCAAGCTGAAGTTGTTATGCCTCAGTCCCCTGAGCAGGTTATAAAAGGAATCTCTGAAGGCAAATACATTACTCAAGATACCCAAGAACTTTTAAATAAAATTTTCGGCGTAACACCGGCATATCTTTCCAAAGCTTTAAGCCAGCGGTTTAGTGAATCAGGAAAGTTTAAAAAGGTCTTAGGGATATTGGGTTCCGGTCAAACCATTGCTCAATGGATGAGGCAGAATAAAAGAGAATCCGGCTATGATGCATTTGAAAGCCAGCTAAAACAATTAGGAATTGATCCTGAATTTGACAATTCTAATACTCTGGCGTTCGGGGTTAATAATGACGAAAGAAAATACTATTTAATCTCATC
>JAHJCJ010000120.1 GCA_018812825.1 Candidatus Omnitrophota bacterium | reverse complement strand
AGGCGGGCATGAATAGGACTAGGATGGGTATTCAAAGCGCAAGTAAAAAGACACTTTCTCTTTATAACCGTTTAATACCCCCGTCTAAAATAAAAGAGTCGGCTCAAATTCTGGCAGAAGCTACCGGTAAGTATAATTTAATCCCGCCGGCTTATGACATCATTTCTGATAATCCGCTGGAGGACAGGAATGATATAGTTAATACGTTGATGTTTTTGTATGAGTTGGATAGGCCCTATACCTTGACCCTTTTTTCGTTACGGGTATTCCCCAAGACTAAATTATGGGAATATTTTAAAACAATTCCTGAAACGTCTATTATCTGTAATCAGAATGTCTCATATCTTCAAACAGAAAAAAATATGGCAAATATCCTTTTTTATCTATTAGCAGTTATTAAACCTCCTAAGCCGATTTTTCTCTGGTTGCTTAAGCGCGTTAAGGGCAGTAGCGATAAACAGGCCAGCCATCCTTTGTTATACCTGTTAGTGAAAGTTGCCTATTTGTTTTCTAGGGCTGTAAATCATTTTAAGAAGATGGATTTTAGCGTAATAGCCGGTTTTTGGGGTTATTATTTCTGGAAAGTAGGTTTAATCAAGACTAGGTTCAGGAAAATATATGAAATACAGCCTTTATAAAAAATTACAGGTTTTTGTTCATCATGACCACAAAGAACAAAAAAATATCCTTCTTCGGGAATTAAACAACGGGCATTTGTCGGAAGCCAAGAGTTCAGTGCTTGAGTTGGCCTGCGGCGGCGGGAATTTTGCCCAGATATTCCCGATAGAGTGTTATACCGGAATTGACCTTATGCCGGATAGAATTGCTGCGGCCCGGAGAGACAACGCAGGTTACAATTTCGAGGTAGTTAATATTAATGGTCCCCGGGCTACTGAATTGATTAAACGGGCGAATTTTATTTTTTGCCATGGGCTGCTACACCATCTTAATGATCAGGAATGCAGAGATTTAATCAAGTCTGTTAAGCAGTTTTCGCGTAAACCTTCTTTATTTATAGTGATGGAGCCCATTTTGCCTAATAGATGGTTTAATCCTTTAGGGTTTTTAATCGCAAAATTGGACCAAGGAAAATATGTCAGGACAACTGGTGAATATCTTAATTTATTTTCTGTCAATGATTTGCGTATTAAGCGTTTGAGGTTCTTTTTTCGCTGGCCGGTTGATATGGAGGTTTACATTATCAAATGTTAATGAAGCGCGCGATTATAACCGGAGGGAGTGGTTTTGTCGGAGCTAATCTGGCCAGGCGACTGGTCCGGGATGGCCACGAAGTTACTTTGTTAGTTAAACCCGGATTCGATCCTTGGCGTATTGAATCGATACGTAAAAAGATTAGGATAAAAGAGGTTAATCTTTTGGATCGGCAGGCCCTGGATCAGGTTATTGCTTTACTTAAGCCGGAATGGATATTCCATCTTGCGGTAAACGGGGCTTATTCCTATCAAATGGACCTATTCCAAATGATCCAGACTAATATTGTGGGTACGGTAAATTTAGTTGAGTCATGTCTTAAAAGCGGATTCGAAGTATTTGTTAACACCGGCTCCTCTTCCGAATACGGATTTAAAGATCATGCCCCTTCGGAAATAGATTACCTTGAGCCAAACAGTTATTACGCGGTCACTAAGGCTACGGGAACCATGTTTTGCCGGTATATCGCCCAGAGTAATAAAGTGAATATTTACACTCTCAGGTTATATTCCGTATTCGGGCCATACGAAGAGGCTGCGCGATTAATTCCGGCCTTGATCCTACGTGGCATTAAAGGCAAATTTCCTCCTTTGGTTAATCCTGATATTGCCCGGGATTATGTTTATACCGAAGATTGTGTGGATGCCTTTATTAAAGTGGCTGAACATAAGCCTAAAGAATACGGAGCTGTTTATAATGTAGGTTCGGGAATTCAGACGTCTCTACGCCAGGTAGCAGAAGTTGCGCGTAAGGTGCTCAAGATTAAAGCCGAGCCAAATTGGGGCTCAATGCCCGGGCGCATCTGGGATACTAATTTATGGGTCGCCGATAATAACAAGATTAAGAATGGTATCGGCTGGAAATCAAAATATAATTTTGAGCAGGGGTTTCGTAAGACAGTCAATTGGTTTAAGGAAAATACCGAGCTATGGGAAGCTAACCTTAAAAAATTTAGGAAATAGCAATGAAAACTAAATTATTAGATTTGATAGTTTGCCCTGAATGTAAACGCCGACTTAGTCTCGTTATTATTGAAGAAAAGGACAATGAGATTAAAGAGGGCGCTTTGAAGTGCCCGTGTTCTAAGGAATATAAGATTACTAATTTTATCCCGCGTTTTGTGGATAACGATAAATATGTTGATAGTTTCAGCTTTGAATGGCAGGTGCACAGCAAAACTCAGTTAGACTCCGCTAATACGGACCACATTTCGGAGGATACCTTTCAAGCCAGGATAGATTTTTCTCTGGAAGATTTAAAGGAGAAATTAGTCTTGGATGCCGGCTGCGGCTGCGGCCGTTTCTCGGAAGTGGCGGCGAAATACGGGGCTACTGTCGTGGGTTTTGACCTGAGTTTTGCCGTTGACGTAGCCTTTAAAAACATCGGCCTTAAGCCGAACGTGCATCTGATACAGGCGGATATTTACCATTTGCCGTTTCATCCGAATACATTTGATCTTATCTTTAGTTTCGGGGTCCTGCATCATACCCCGGATTGCAAAAGAGCCTTTAAGCAGCTGCCGCAGTTTTTAAAGTCTAAAGGCAGAATATCCCTGTT
>JAHJCJ010000016.1 GCA_018812825.1 Candidatus Omnitrophota bacterium | reverse complement strand
TTTATATTTTGTTGTTAAAATAATTAATTAAATAAATTATCTTTATAAAAAGAAAAAGGAGGCGCTCTATGAGCAAGAAGCAGATTTTTCTTCTTTTGAGTGTGTTTATTCTTACAAGTGCATTATCGGGCTGTACCTATTTAAAGAATAGGGGAAATGACGCTATGGATATGTTTGATGTAGGGATCACCCTTACTTCAAAACCAAACTTTGCTCTCTATTTGGATATAGCACAGGTACTTCCTATAGGATTTAGCCATGTTGATGGCAAATTGATCGGAATCGGCAGGAGCACCTTTGGCGTGCATGATTTTCGTCAGAAAGGATATGGTTATTTAATCGGCGGATCTATGCAAAGAGGCGTAGATAATTACGATCCCAATAATCCCGATGATCCAGCAACATATGATGTTGGTATTTTAGGGTTTACAAATGGAACGCACATGGCCAATTATAATCCTGCGCAATATGAAGAAGGCCGTCCAAAAACACATCCCACATGTCCCAAAACACTTCATTTAGGATGGATAGGAATTGAGTGGGGATGTAAGGCTTGGGATATGCTTGATTTTATATTAGGGTGGACCACACTCGATATTGGCGAGGATGATCTGGCGGGAGTTGATCAGTACACAAGCTATGAGTCTGCGGTTGATGAATCCTCAATGAAGTAGAATTGAGTAATAAATTTTTGAATTAATATGTATAAGAAAGCCGTACTTAAAGATCGGCCCTCATTGCTGAATGCTCATCGGATACCAATTAATCAGATCCGCAGTCAAATCACCGGATTAGAAAAACAGGTTCCTCTGATTAATCGAGGCTCACGCCCCTATATTAACTTCGATAACGCCGCCACTACGCCGTCTTTTAAATCAGTGATTGAGAAAGTTGCCAAGTTTAGCGAATGGTATGCCAGTGTGCATCGGGGAACAGGTTTTAAATCTCAGCTATCCACCCACATATATGAAAATTGCCGGAAAAAAATTATGCAGTTTGTAGGCGCAGATACCAAAGACCACGTAGCGATCTTTACCAGTAATACTACCTGCGCAATAAATAATGTCTGTCAGCATATCGAATTAAAGGATAACGAAGTAATCCTGGTTACGATAGTAGAACACCATTCTAACATGTTGCCATGGAGGGTGAACTGTCCTGTCGAATATGTTGATATGTTTGATAGCGAAGGTAATTTTAGCAGCAAGAAGCTAGAAGAGAAATTACGCACAAGCCAAAAGAAGGTCCGCCTGGTAGCGATAACCGGAGCTTCCAACGTAACGGGGTGCATACCTCCGATTAAAGAAGTATCTCGCGTAGTGCATAACTATGGGGCAGAGCTTCTGGTAGATGCTGCGCAGCTGATTGCCTGTAGGCCCGTAGAGATGCTTTCATTAGATAGCCCAGAGAGAATAGATTATCTTGTATTTAGCGCGCATAAAATGTATGCGCCATTCGGCGTAGGGGTGATTGTCGGCCCGCGCAAGACCTTTATCTCTGGCCGGCCCTATATGGTCGGAGGGGGAACGGTAGATTTAGTTACTTTGGACGATATAGAATGGACGGATGCTCCTGAACGGGATGAACCGGGAACGCCGAATCTTATCGGAGTAGTGGCTTTGATTGAAGCAATAGATGTATTGCGTAAGATCGGCTGGGATTTTATTGTTGAACATAACCGGTTTTTAACTAAGAAATTGTTAGAAGAATTACGAAAATTACCCAAGATTACCATCTATGGTAAGTGTGATCCGGATTGTTCCGTTGATCGAGCGGGAGTGGTTACCTTCAATGCGCAGGGTATTTCACATGCTTTGCTGGCAGCGATCTTAGGATATGAATGGGGGATCGGCGTGCGTAATGGCTGTTTTTGCGCGCAGCCTTATGTGATAAAACTCCTGGGATTAGATCAGGCAGCAGTGAGGAATTATGCAGAGCAGATTAGAGAGGGGGACTGGAGTACGGTTCCCGGGATGGTGAGAGCGAGCTTTGGGATCTATAACACCGAGGAAGAGATAGATTATTTTATCGAAGCGCTCACTTCGATATTAAATAACGGTACTCAAGTTTCATATACGGTGAATCCTCAGACAGGGGAGTATTCGCCGGAGGGGAAAACACCGGATTTTAATCAGTATTTCTCTGTTTAAATACGCTAAGGCTTATGGCTAATTTAGGTATATGTAACAAGTGTGGGAAATCAGTTCCGATTAAACATTATCAGAAAGAGGGCAAAGAGTATCTGGAAAAACTCTGTCCTGATTGTGGTGCTGCGCCTTCATTAATTTCAAATGACACCCGGCAGTATAACCGCAAAAGAGAATTTATGGCTGACCGGCATTATCCGGGATGTCATATGGATTGCCTTAGCTGCACTCATAGAGACCCCAACATTATTTTTATCGAGACCACAAATCGCTGCAATATGAACTGCCCGATCTGTATTACTAATGTTCCCTCAATGGGTTTTCAGTTTGAGCCGCGGATGGAGTTTTTTGACCGAATATTCAGTCATTACGCAAAATTCGAGCGGCCGCCTTCGGTGCAGCTGTTTGGCGGAGAACCCACGATGAGAGAGGATCTCCTCGATATTATAAAACTCGCTAAATCCTATGGGCTCTCGGTTCGTCTGGTGACTAACGGTTTAAAGCTTGCTGATAAGAAGTATGCAGAGAAGATCATGGCTAGTGGTGCTGCGATATTGATCGCTTTTGATGGCCTGAAAAGAGAGATGTATCAGAAGTTAAGAAATTTTCCTGAGTCATTGGACATAAAATTAAAGGCACTAGATAATCTCGCTCATCATAGGCGCAGGAAAGTCGTACTGATGACCGTTGTAGACAAAAATATAAATGGCGATGATATGCCAAAGTTTTTGGCTTACTGTTTAAAAAATCGGCATATCCGCGGAATATTCCTCATGCCTCTGACTCAGGTATGGTCGGACCAGAGGCTGCAATATAAACCCGAGAGGACCACGCAAGAAGACGTTGAAAATATCGTTAAGAATGCAGTCGGAGGTAAGGCGGAGTTTGTTCCTTTGGGTTCCTGGGAATTTCATAACATAGCGAAGGTGCTCAAGCAAACCCTAATGCCTTTTACCGGCGTACATCCGAATTGCGAAAGTTTTACTTACCTTATTCCGCAGGGGAATAAATATGTCTCCATATCAGATTATTTAAAGTTTGGTTTATTTTCGCTAGTAGCCGATCTTAGGGAGATGGATAAAAAGATAGAGCCCTATACTTTAAAAGATCCTATTAGTAAGTGGCATAAATTCAGAGTGCATTTCGTTTTAGCAAGGCTTCTTTTCAAACATATAGATCTTGCTGCAGTGATTGGTAAAAGAGGGTTTTCTGCTTTCATCGGATGGATGAGTTTTTTTGGAAAACTTCTCATCGGCAGAAATTTTTTAGGCGTTCTTAGCAAAGAGACCACCCTAACAGATATCAGAGGGGCATTGCAGATTTTATTACTTCCCTTTGAGGATGATGATATCCTGGAGAGTGCTCGCTTGGAAAAATGCGCTTCCTGCTTTGCCTATATCGATCTAAAGAGCGATACGGTTAAATCAATACCCTTTTGCATCTGGGAAAAATACAAACAACCGATTATGAAAGATATCGCCAAAGAATATAATAAAGAAGGCTACACGCAAGGATTGCCAGATAAGAAAATTGCTTGCTTATGATTAAAGGGGAGAGAAAATGACTTTGAATATGGGGATGTGTGATAAGTGTCGGAAGGTTGTTTCGGTCACTCATCACCAAAAGAATAATAAGGAATACTTGCACAAACATTGTCCTGATTGCGGCGAGGTCGAGACACTCATATCTAATGATGCTTCCCTTTACCGGCGCAAAAGAGAGTTTCTCTCAGAGCATAAATATCAGGGATGCCATATGTCCTGTCTTGACTGCGTGCATAAGGTACCAAACATCGTTTTTGTCGAAACCACCAACCGCTGTAATATGAACTGCCCGATCTGTATCACCAACGTTCCTTCGATGGGTTTTCAGTTTGAACCGCGCATGGAGTTTTTTGACCGGATATTTAAGTATTGCTCCCAGCTCGAACATCCTCCTTCGATCCAGCTCTTTGGCGGTGAACCTACAGTACGCGAGGATATGTTTGAGATTATCGAGCTTGCAAAGTCATACGGCCTGATTGTGCGGATTGCTACTAATGGCTTAAAAATAGCGGATAAGGCGTACGCTCAAAAGGTAATCGATAGCGGAGCTACTGTACTGATCGCCTTTGATGGCTTTAAAAAAGAGATGTATGCCGAGTTACGCGCGCATCCAGAGGCACTGGGATTAAAGCTTAAAGCATTAGAAAATCTCTCCGGGCATAAAAACGGAAAAGTAGTGTTGATGTCCGTAATTGATAAACAGATTAACGGAGATGAGCTGCCTGAATTTTTAAACTTCTGCGTCGATAAGCCGCATATCCGCGGGATTTATTTTATGCCTCTGACCCATGTCTGGTCAAAAGATAGGTTAAACTACGACCCGCAGCGGACAACGCAGGAAGATATCGAGAATTTTGTAAACAAGGCAGTCGGCGGCGGTGCAGAATTTGTACCGATGGGCTCCTTCGAATTTAATAATATCCAAAAAGTATTAGGGAACGAGGTAGTAACCTTTGCCGGCGTGCATGCAAATTGTGAAAGTCTTACCTATCTTATACCGCAGGGCGATAAATTCATTCCTTTATCCCGCTTCCTAAAACATGGTTTTGCCGCTTCCGTAAGAGACCTCAGAGAGCTGGATAAGAGAGTAGCGCGGTTTATTGGTAAGAAACCGGCGGGACTTTGGTTGAAGATCCGGGTGCGTATAGAGCTAGCCAAGGTTTATCTTAAGCACTGGAATTTCTCTGCAATGGTCGGCGCAAAAGGTTTCAGTGCATTTATACGCTGGATGCGTATTTTAGTAAAGTTGCTGATGCAGAGGCCGTTTCTGGAGGTTATACGCGAGGAGACGGTTTTTAAACATCCTAATGTGATATTAGAGATTATTATCCTTCCCTTTGAGGATGATTATACGCTTGAGAGCGAACGTTTACGTTTATGTGCGTCTTGTTTTTGCTATGTGGATGTAGGAACCGATACGGTAAAATCTATTCCCTTCTGCATCTGGGAGAAATACAAAACAGTAGTTATGAAGGATATTGCCGAGAAGTATAATAAAGAA
>JAHJCJ010000119.1 GCA_018812825.1 Candidatus Omnitrophota bacterium | reverse complement strand
GGATAGTCGATCCTGAGAAATCCCTCTCCTTTTCCTCAAACCCCTCATATTGTCAGCTATTGTATTTTTTCTCCTAGATTCTATCATATATTTTAATAAATGTATTATTATGCTACTATTATAATAGTAACTTAAAAACAAAAAAAATCAAGCAAAATAATTCAACAGTAACGATTAAATTTATTAATTAAGAACCACTGTTAATATTTAAAGCACAATAGGTTCACCTGTTGCAGGAAAGACTACCTGTTTTAGAAGGGAATTATATGGCAGATTACAGAAGCGGTACATTTAAACAATCCTCTGTCTCTGTAACCAATTCAGAGATTAATTCTTTGACTGAGATTATCTTTTTAATCCGATAGGCATTGCTGCCACACATAGCAAACCCCTTGTCCAGCTCTCCTCGGTAAGCATTCAACAGTGCTTTGGCAATACAATAATTAACTTTTTTGGCATCACAAGTATACAAGCATCGATATTCGCAACCAAAATCAATACGTTCCCCTTTAGAAATCCTTTTCACAAATTCATTACAAATAACCCTTCCCGGCAAACCCACTGGACTCTGGATAACTACAATATCCTCTTTTCTGGCTGAGATATATGCCTCTTTATATTCCAAAGATACATCACATTCGTGCGTACAGACAAAACGCGTAGCCATTTGTACTCCACTTGCACCTAAACGTATAACCCTGGCAATATCTTTACCATCATAAATTCCTCCAGCAACAATAACAGGGATACGCGATTTGTCGTTCTCAAAAGCGCGCGTAACCGCCAATACCTCAACCAGGATTTTATCCAGAGAAACATGCTCTTCATCAGCAAGCTCGGCCAAACTATAACCCAGATGCCCACCGGCAAGCGGCCCTTCGACAACAATAGCATCAGGCAGGCGCTTATACCTCCTGGACCAAGTATTGCAAATAATCTGTGCTGCCCGCGCGGAAGAAACAATCGGAACAAGTTTAGTCTGATGATTCTTAATCAAAGACGGTAAACGTAACGGTAGGCCAGCCCCGGAAATAATCACATCCACAGATTCAGCTTGAGCCGCCTCCACTAGCTCATCGTAGTTAGTAAGGACACACATAATATTTACCCCGAACGGATTCTTCGTCAGGCTCTTAGTCTCTTTAATAATATTTGTTAGCTCCGCGCGCGAACGCATCTTATAGTCGCGTTGCTCATTACCACATTCCTCCCCCAGCCCCACCGCGGCAATCACCCCAAGAGCACCCTCGTTGGATACCGCCGAAGCTAATGAAAACGAGGACACGCGTACCCCCATTCCACCTTGAATAATCGGTAGTTCTATTCTTAAATTACCTAATAATAAACCCCTGAATTCAATCTTCATATACCTACTCCCCGCACTACACCCAATCCAATCGTAAGCATTACTGTGCCGCTTCCTACGGCAAATGAAGCCCCTTAAACTAAAATCCGGAGTTACCCGGACGCAATACTTGAGTAAAGATTATCCATCCTTAACCTAAAGCGAAAGGTTTTAAGTTAAGAAGGTATAAAAAACAATAAAGGTTAATTGTCTTACCCTATGCGGCTGCCAGATTTCAAAACTTTATATTACTTGATTTAATTATAGCACATAAATTAGATTTCCTAGCCTTTTAATTTTTATTAAAAAACAGGTCAAATCATAGAATAGCGATATTCCAGTTTTAGTTTACAGGCTAATCGTTATGTAATTTGAAGCCTGATTGAAAACTATCTTATTTAGATTTAAACGCTCTTAATAATTCATATCTTTATGTAATTTATTTCTAAAGAACCGGAAAAATCTATCTGAGATGAAAGCAATGAAATTCAAAAATGATAGGCACAATCTAGAACCTGATGAATTACCAAATACAGCATAATTTATAATGCCTTTTCTAGCAAACACATGCCTTGCAAGAATGTGCTGCCTTGAAACTAGCCAAATTATATTTTGTAATATCTGTTTCTTGTCACTCGAAAACCTAGGAATGAATTTCCATAATCTTATATTTTTTGATATATTGTCTGCGATATAACCTTTAGGCCTTATAAGCCCATCCTTTAAGGCTTTCTTTGTCAAGGGATAATTAGGAAAAAAGTTAAGCGAAAAAAACCTAAATCTCCCCATGGGTAGCTGTAATATTAAGGCAATAGCTTGCTTGAGTGTTTCCTCCGTTTCATAAGGGTTGTTTAATATTAAATCATACAAAATCATGAGCTTATTACTGGCTAACTTCCTAGCCAGATTAATAATCTCCTTATTTTTTTCTGCCCTATGGAATATCTGATTCCTGATATAGTCTGAACCTGATTGGATACCGATATTCACCATGAACAATCCAGCTTCGGTTAGTTTATCCAAAACATCAAAAGCTATGTGATTAGGATTGCATTTAATCTGAAAAGGCAAACCGATTTCTCTTCTATACTGTAAAACAAAATCATCAAGCCAGGATTTTTCACTTACAAAATCCTCGTCATAAAAGGTTATACATCCTGTTTTTATTTTAGCCAAATTCAAGCAGGATTTAATTTCTCCTATAACATTTCCAACTGACCTCTTTATAACGTAATCTCCAAGCTCTCTATATAGTCTTTTTAATATACTATTAACACAATAAGAACAGGTAAATGGACATCTACGAGATGTTTCAATTGGAATAGAGGATTGTAAAAGTACCGGGTCATCTCTTGTAAGTTTATTGCGGCCGATAAAATAATACGAATCATTGTTATATGAGGGAGCGGGAATGGCATCCAAATCCTTAATAAGCGGCCTCATGGGATTCCTGATAATCAGTCCTCTGTCTTTTACCCATAAGTTCTTTACGGCTTGATAAGGCTTACCATCCCTTAAGGCTTCTACAAGTTCAGCAATCGCTCCTTCTCCCTCGCCTCTACAGATAACATCAGCCTCGCGAATGCAATTTTGAGGCGCTATTGTAGGATGTATACCGCCCCAAAGCACCAAAGCTGGTTGAAAATTGATTTTAACCAGCCTGGTAAGGCCTTTTGCTATGTGTGCAAAAGGAGACAAGACGCTAAAACCCACCAGCCTCGGTTTTAACTCAGTTATAATTTTAACAAATAATTCTAATTCCTGCCTTGTGGGAGGAAAGAATCTATTTTGTGCCCCTTGCTTAAAAAATATAGTATATGGCTTTATATCCGAGATTTTCTCAAGAAGGGGATGCATGATTCGCAGAGGAAAATTTTCATAGTGATATAGGCCGACTAATACGACAACCATCTTATAAAATTAAATTTTGCGCATGATAGTTTAATGAAATTTAATCTTAAGGGCTGTTTTATTTATTTTAAGAATTTGCAGGCTTTGCTTTACCTTGCTTTTGTGATTTCTTTGTTTTACCTACAACTTGGACAATCTTCCAGGAAGAATCTTCCTTTACGAGAAAAAATGTTTTTTTAGTTCTTCCATTCTCTTCTTTAGTATTAACCAAATCAAATCTTTTCCAACTATACACAATCCAAATCGTTGCATGATTATCCTTTATATCGGATTCTGTTATCTGAATTCTAGCTATAGAATAATCAATGTATTTTTTTGAAATTATGTCTATTTGGTTTTCTAAATTAGCTTTAAGCTTCGCATAGTCTACTTGATTGCCTTTTTTATCTTTACTAGAATAATCACTCGAGACTTTACTCATTATAGAATTTATATCTTGCTGGGCAAATGCCTGTAGGTATCCATCCACTACTTTTTTTGCTTCTAATATTTCTTTTTTTTCTTGTGCTAAGGCAGGTGAAATACTATAACCGACTAGGATTGTCAAGGCTAATACGATAAACCAAAGTAATTTTCTCATTACTGCCACCTCCTTCTAAAATTTGTTTTACCCATAAATTCTGTTTTATTTTACTCCTTAATTAAGGTTTAAGCAATAGTTATCTGTGAATATCCTAACTTAATACTGCTTGATTTGTTAACTATAAACAGTATAATTATTTAAAGATAAGAAGGGTTTTGCAGCTCATAAAGATAAAATAGTATATTCATAAAAGCTTTAAATAAAACAGTTTATCATTTAATAACGCTATTCTAATGATGGATGATTTTAAGATAAAACTTATTTCTCCTTGTGTGTTTGAGCACTTTAACCCGCACGCTTTTGTTTCAGCTAATTTCCTGCCCTATGGAATGAGCGTGATAACTGCTTGTTTACGGCAGCGCAACTATTATGTTGAACAGGTTGACCTGGCGATTAAATTTAATCAATACAACAAGAGCTCTTTATCCTCTGCTTTTAATACCATTAGAAATATCCTGTTAAATAATTACAAATATTATGAGGCATTAAGCCCGTATATGAAAAGGAATAAATTAGATGACAGGCTTAATTCACGCATCGATAAATTATTAGAAACTATACCTATAGAATGATTTAATGTCGTAGGTTTTTCTGTATTTTCATTCATGCAATTTTGCTTTGCGCTTTTTCTCTCCCAACGATTTAAAAAAAAGTATAATACCACGGTCGTATTGGGAGGGCCATTTGTCAGTTTTTTTGGGCATCTTTTTTATTCCAATATATTTAATTTCGCAGACTTTATAATCCTGGGTGATGGCAGAGTGCCCTTGCTTAGATTGATAGACCATTTAAAGGGAAATGACGCAATATCTAGAATCCCAAACCTCGTATATAGAAGAGAGGATAACAAAATAATTGAAAACCCCCGGGAAGACTACCCTATTGAAGATATACCTCTTCCTGATTTTGATGGCTTACCTTTAGAAGCCTATCGAATTAAGCAAGATACGAATAATCTTGTTTTGCCATATCAAATTTCAAAAGGGTGTTTGAATAGGTGCAGTTTTTGCACCTTCCCGGCAGTGAGCCGGAAATTAGCATTCAAGTCTAACGATAAAGTCGTAAACGATTTAGCCCAAATGAAGAAAAAATATCAAAGCAGGATATTCTTTTTCTGCGACGAATTAATAAATAATTCATATGATCGTTTAGAAGAGCTTTGCGACCTTTTTATTAAAAATAAATTGGATATACTTTGGTCTGCGCATGCAAAAGTGGGAAACCTGGATAAGCGTATCTTAAAAAAGATGAGAGAGGCAGGATGTTTTAGATTGGCCTTTGGTATTGAATCTGGCAGTAATAAAATACTAGAGAGCATGAATAAAGGTTTTACTGCTGAACAGGCGGGCAATACTTTAAAAGACGCTTTTGAAGCAGGAATAAACGTGCGTATTAGTTTAATCAACGGTTATCCGCATGAAAAAAATGACGATGTCAAAAAGACTTTAGATTTTATTCGTAAGAATAGAAAATATATCAGCTATGCCTGGGTGTATAAGTTTAGCTTAAATTATGGTAGCGCTATCTATCTTCATCCCGAACGTTACGGAGTTAAGAATCTTATTGCAGAGAACAGGGATTTTTGTTTTAGATTTGATGAGACAAGCGGCTTGAAATGGAAACAGCGAAAAAGACAACAGCGTTATAACCATATGAGAACATTACAAGCTGTATATGGGAATTTGGCATTTAATCGAAAACATCGTCTCTTGCTATTTTGTTTTATATCGGCATTCTATTTTATTACAGTTAAATTGAAAAAGGCATATTCTTTCATTAGTATTAAATTGAAAAGGACATATTTTTTTATAGTCAAGCCAAAATAGTTAGGAATATCTGCTGCAACCTGATCAGTTCCGCCACAGATAATAGAGTAAAAGATTTTTATTTATGCATCTTCATTCTTAATAAGCTAACCAGGTATCTGGTTTACCATCTTTATTAGTATCTTTCTCTGCCTTAATAGGCTTGCCGGCTTCGTAATAAACCCATTCGTCAATCTTGCCGTCGCCGTTGGCATCAGATTCACCCCTGATTATCATGCCCTTAACATCATAGATCAATGTTGTATCTGGATTGCCGTCGCCGTTTATATCTTTCTCTCCTTTTATCGGAACGCCTACTTCATAATAAATCCATTCATCAATCTTGCCGTCGCTATTGGTATCAGATTCATTCCTGATAATAACTCCTTTAGCATTATAAATCTCTATACGGTCAACCACGCCATCGTAATTACGGTCAACTTTTATTTCTTTAGGCTTAACTTGAGACGCCTTGGCGGTTTCCGTTTTCTGCGATGCCTGTTGCTCAGCTAACGCCACAGTATATCCTCCCAGCAATAACCCTGCTATTATTAAAAACATTAATTTTTTCATAAACAACTCCCCTTTCTCTTATTTAAGCGAACGGATAACGCAATAATTCGCTGTTTTATAAATTTCCATCTGCAACACCGGCAGATTAAACTGTGAAACATCTATCACTGGAGGTATTGAGCTCAAAAGGTCGCTGCTTACTGATGGCTTAAACCTTGAGACATCTATCACCGCCGGGGTAAAACTTAAAGAATCCTCGTCTATGTTAGCGCCCCTGATTAATGACCGAAGAGATATCCTGCTATTGCTCCACGGCTCTAAAGCCTGCTCAAATACAGCGTCCAATATCTCTGACCGGATGATTGCCATATAGCCGTAACCGCGGCTCAAGATACTACCGTTAACGCTACCGCTCCCGTAATTTCCGCCGCCCATAAGATGATTATTCAACATTACCAAGCCCGGAGGAGACGGCTCAAATATTTCAACACGCTCAGTGGCAGCTCCGCTACGCACCGGGCCATTAAGTATCACAGAAACTTCATTTTGCTGCCTGCCCGCCAAAACCCAGAGACCGCCGGTAATATTAATATCCAGAGGATTGCTGGTAGTGCCGATTAATCCGCTTGCCTTAAGGGTGGAAACAGCGGTCCCGGTAATCAAACCGCCGACAGTATCTAAGATATCCCCGTTTGTGGCATTAAGGTTCACCGCATAGCCACCATTAGCACCAACAATAGTATTAGTGATTGTTCCAACTGCTTCAATATCAACTACACCCGCAGCAGCAACTACCGAAGGAAGAGCCACTGCTTTCTTCTGGTAAATATAAATATTGTTACCGACAGAAGCGGTAATCGTAGCTACATCGGTATCCAATTGATTATTAGTCCCGGAGGCGCCGACTGAACCGGCGTTTGCGGTAATAACCAGATCATCGGCAGTTATATCAGTATCCGAGCTGGTAGTATCAGTAATATTTGCAGCTGAAGTCAAAGTAACAGTGTTTCCAACAGCAGTAACATTGCCGGAAAGACCCATTGAGCCTGTAAGAGATTCTAAATCTATATCGCCGGAAGCACTGGCAACAGTGGCGGCAGCTCCTACGCTTATAATTCCATTGTGAACCGCAATATCTCCTGTAATATCAACATTATCATTAAACTGCGTAGTACCGGTTCCAGTAGTTTGAGTTAGGGTCTTTGCACTAATGCTTGAACCTGGGGTAACATCCAATGCATTAAGTATCAAAATATCGCCGAGGCGCGTTGCTCCAACCTGGCCATCCAACTTGATACTTCCTGCGCCGGAGGTAAGAGTAAGATCTTCAGTGCTGGCGGTTGTGCCGGTTAAAATAGACTTAAACCAGATATCTCCTGTATTTACTCCGCCGCCGCTACTTAAGATAACAGAACCTGTAAGTGTAGTGCCCGTAGTAAAGGTTATGGCATCACCCGTTGTAGTAATATCTCCGGCAGTTGCAACTAAACCTGCTCCATCCTGCAAGAAAGCGCCGTCAAGGCTTAGGTCGCCGGCAGCATTAATCGTAAGAATGCCGGCATTAGTAATCGTAACTGCGCCGTCGCTGGTAGTGGTAATAGCCGGGCCAGCGCCTACGCCGATTAGATTCACGGTTGAACCGGAGATAAATGTTAAATTCTTATTCTGAGTCAAGTTAATATTTCCCCCTACTGCGCCGTTAGCAATCGTGATCGCTCCGGTGGTAGCGTCACCTATGGTTACCGGACCGACAATAACATCTAACATTGCATCAGTAACATTCCAGGCCTTGGTATTATCTTCTACGCCGATAGCTAGTCCTGCCGTATATGGCCCAAGTGTCACCGACGAGCCGGTAATCGTTGCTCCGGCGTCAAAAGTAAAAGAATCAGACCTTAATCTGATAGGATTAGCACTGCTATTTAAGTCCACATTGTCATCCAAATGAATATTGGTTTTTGTTCTGCCGTCAATCCCATAACCACCGGTTGTTCCGGTAGTGGTTACGTCGCCGCTAAATGTCGTAGTACCCTGGCTGTCAGTCTGATCAAACCAAGAGGCCTCTACCGTACTGCTGAATGTGACGTCATTGGCTTGAGTAATTGTAATACCTCCCAGCTCCTGAGTTGCCCCAGCGCCAACACTACCGGTAAGCGTAATATTACCGCCTGTACCTGCATCCAAGGTAAAGGCATTATATTCTGTAGCGGTACTAATCGTTGTGCCGGTAATTGAAATATCTGCGCCTGCGCCTGCGCCGCCGTTGGTAGTATCTAATGTAACTGCCGTACCTACTTCAACGCTATCTGAAATAACAATTGCCACGCGGTCAGTTATAATATCGGCGTTCAAAGTGGTGGTTGCCCCGGGTCCATCAAGGGTAAGTGTGCCAGAACCATTTGAATCCCGAAGTGTGCCGTTAACGGCAATGCTACCACCCGAAGGCGTGCGGATAGTTACGGGATCAGTAAAGGTAGTGGTATCAATTATTATGGTATGCGTTCCCAGCAGCTGGCCGATAGTGATTAATGTATATCCATCAGTTAAAGCCGCTATATCCGTATCGCTGATTTCCAAAGTACCAGCTCCACCACCAATACCAATCGATACGCCAACAGCCGAAGGTTGTAATAGAATCGTGCTTGTACCGGTGATAGAGCTAGCCCCACCTGATAAATCAATTTCATCAGCAGTAAACGTCAATGCATTTGCACCACCAGCCAAAGTGCTAGCCATGGTGATGGTCCCGGTACCTGCGGATAATGTTATCGCCGCAGTAGCAGTTGAAGTACCTAAATCCATATTGGTGTTAGTAGTGGCTATAGTACCGGCTAAATTAGTTCCGGAAGGATTGGTGGCGTTACCTGTCGTCGCTAAGCCGCCGGTGAAAGTTAAAGCATCGCCTGCTGCGTTACCTAAAGTCACGGTGCCGGTATTTAAAAAGTTGGTATCATTAGTCACGCCAAATGTCGTAGAGTTGATGATTACATCGTAAGCCGGAGCCAGGGTGGTCAGTGTGGTAAGCGCTACGGTCTGGCCGTCGGCAAAGGTTATGTCTTGTCCGGCTGTTGTATCGGTAATCGTTAATGTGGTCGCG
>JAHJCJ010000118.1 GCA_018812825.1 Candidatus Omnitrophota bacterium | reverse complement strand
TGAGCCATGTAGGAGTCGAACCTACGACCTTGACATTAAGAGTGTCCTGCTCTACCAGCTGAGCTAATGGCCCTGATTTTAAGTGTGCTTATTCTACCGTAAAAATGCAAGATTTGCAATATAGAAAATACTCTCGCTCCGTCTATATGCAACTCCCCTCAATATATTTATTGCCCAGGGGGCTGCTCGGAAAACGGCATAAGCACGGCTACCTCTTTAATCTTCAATGATTTAATATTCCAGTTGTTATTGTCGTAAAAAGCATTAAACATATCAATCCAATAAGTGTAATCTTTACCAATTGTGCTTGTTAGTTCTTTACAGACTGCTATTTTCTCCTCATAACTTGCGGCTTTCCACGCATAACCATTATCATCAGTAGTCAAAGCTAAACAAACGCTTGATGAAATTAATAAAAGAATAAACAAGAAAAATACCTTCTTCATCTTCTCCCCCCTAGCGCTCTAACCGCCCAAATAATGAAGCGAACAAGTAATAAAACGAGATAAGCAATGGCTAATTTGAAAATAAATAATATGCCAAAAAAGTAGCTATATAATTTAGATATATAAATCTGGTTAAAGTTTATACATTTTGAGCTTTTTAAAGCAGATTTAATATTCGTCGCTCTTATAAATTCTTTGGTGCATTTATCAATAAGTTTTGGCGTCGGATTATATGTTTCTCTCAGTAGCCTTTTATAATTAGGGTCATTGCGAATTTCTGGATTTATATTGATGGTATGTATTTCTCCATTAGTAAATTCCAATCTGTATTTTGGCAAGGCAACAGGCACATTTTGAAAAAGAAGAACAAAAAAATACAAGGCAACTGACAATCCTAAAATAATTAACCCCTCTCTCGCTATTATTCGCTTAATCATTTTTTTATCCATACTATCTCCGATCAACTATTAATTGCCTTTTATTCATTTAACCATTTAGGACTTTCCTTCTAACTCCTACCCACAGAACGCGCGATGTTACCTCATATTGTATTTCTTCGACACAATAAGGACATTATTTATACTTGTTCATTTTTAACAAAGAAAACAACCCTCTATTTTAGAGAATTGTTTTTATTTTAACTACTTACCCCATTACCACTCCTTTGTGATATTATTAAGATTATACCGCTAACCTTAAACCCAAGCAACAACCTTCTTAAGATACCTACACAAGTTGCAACGATACCGTTTCTTCTCAACATTATTAATCGAAATAAAACATTAACTCTACGACTTGTCCTTTTTAGTACTTCCTATGCTTTAAATTACATAACCAAGGAACAAGACTAATAGTTTTCCACCTCCCAAAACAATAAACCTAAAAAGTGGAAAAACTAATTAACTTTTAAAAGATTTCTGGAATAGAAAGTGTACGGATGGGCCTTAAGCTTGCCTTTGTGAACCTGTCTTTAGGCACTGCCTGAACCACTCTCTTGCTTTGGTAAGTTGCGCTAAAAACAAAAATTAAAAGAGCCTTGCCCCTGGAATCCTTTCTGGTTGCTGCCTATCCTTTAAGTTTACATTTTCTTTCATGGGGGACTGTTCGCTCTGCATTTGACTCATCATTTCTTTAACTTTAGGGTAAAATTTTATCATTAAATTTATACTGATATATAACGACAAAAAGGCTAAAATTATTCCCGCCCTGGCAAAGTTAACACCTGATAGAGCAACTTCTTTCTTCATTTTTTTTAAAGCTATAGTTCCAAGAATGATAGCTAAAATAGCCTTTTCCATGCCCGCAAAGTTAATAAATGAAATGGCAGCTATCGCTAAACTTGCTATGGCAAATTCACTCATAATATTTTTTTGCTCATCCATAGGTATCGTCCTTTCCGGCATGCTTTTAGTTTTTCCTTGTTCTAATTATACCGCTCATTTTAAAAATCATAAGCAATTTAGCGCGCGGATTTACGATTACAACAAGGTTGGCTGAGGAATGGCATGGCTTACTGTCCAAATAGTACCAGTCAAGGATAACAATCTCCGCCAATTAAAAATCTCCGTAAGTATGTAACGGAGCTTATATTTATAATGTGATCAATGAGTTAGGAAAACTCTCCTGGATGATTTAAGAATATGGCAGTGCGCAGAAATTATTAAAAATTGGGCCTTAATATTTTACTTAGCGCCAGATTTATTTTACTCATTAATGGGTTTTCGAATTTTCATTTCGCCATTCTCATAGTTATCAGTATATATAATTTCCCCGGAAGAACGATATGTTTTAGACACCCCATCTAACTTACCATTCTTATAATTCATTTCTGCCTGCAGTTTACCATTTTCAAAATAAAATCTGGACATTCCTTCTGAAACATCATTTTTATAATTTACTATCGCCTGTAGTTTACCGCTCTCAAAATAAAATTTAGCTACCCCATCTTTCTTGCCATCCCTATAGGTCCATTTCAATTTTAGATTGCCGCTTGGATAATATGACTTAAATACCCCATTAATCTTACCATTCTTAATCGTTCCTACTTCCCGCAATTGGCCACCAGGATAATATGACTTAGACGGACCATCTCCCTTTACCTTTCCCTTTACCAGGAAAGACCCTATAATTAAACCCGCAATAGCTACGCTTAATAAAATTATTATTCTTTTCTTCATCAACCTCTCCTTTGGCATTTAGTCGCCAACTAATTATAAGTTTAGTTTATTATCCTTCCTTTGTAAACTAAAATCAACTCTTTTTTGGCTGTTTTATTGCTTCTGCCGGCATCTCCTACCAGCTGCGCGGCAACACTGATTATTTAATTACCAATATAATAAAACTCAACAACACCCCGATTATTAAAACTGTGACAATTATTTTATGTTTAGGGTATCTTAGCTTTCCCATAAATCCTATACTGCGGCCAAGGCTCTCTCCACAATAAAAGCATAAAATAGCTTCATCATCATAGCTGGGTCTCTTGCAATAGGGACAGACATAATCAGGCATTTGCTTAAACTGTAATTATTATTTTTTGCGGCATACGAAAATATTAATAATATAAAAAACAGGTATGCCCATCGCATCAATTAAAACATCCTGAATAGAGCAATTTCTACCTGGGACAAACGATTGATGCAGCTCATCGGATATAGCATAGAGAAAAGATAGAACAGCAGAATAAATAAAAAGACGCGCAGTATTAATATTGTCGAATGAACCTGCAAATGCTCGATATAGGAGAAAAACAAGGATTAAATATTCAACAACGTGGGATATCTTTCTTAAGACAAAATCAAACTCAAGGCCTGTCTTTAAATTAGGGATGCCTGAAAGATAAAAGATAAAGACTGCCCAGGTAACAACAGGAAACCATAATCTTAAAAACTTCGTTAAACTCACCCCTACTGCCCTTTAGATAGGATCTCGCTAATAACAATTATCTATTCCTGCCAGAAGCTTTCTTTAATTTCTCGACTAGTTCTACAAACTTGGAATCAACATTAATTCCCAATGCCTCTGCTTTATGTATATCCTGCCAGCTTTTATCATAATTATTATTATGAAAATAGGCTACTGCCCGGTTATAATAGGCGCCTGCATAATTAGGATTATTTTTGATGGCTTCACTAAATATAGCGATAATATCATCTATCTCCTTTTGGTCAATAGGAACATCGAGCGTATTAATGGCGGACTCTGTATTTTCGGCAATTCCTGATTCTTGGCTAGTTGAACGCAGAATTTTATTATCCCTGGGGACCGTAGAGCAACCAACTAACCCTAAACACAAAAGAATAATAATTTTATTCATAACTGCCTCCTTCTCTTCTTAATTATACCACTTTCATTTAAAATGATGAGTTAAATTTTCATCATTACCAGGGGTATTTTAAAGCATTCAATTGCCTTCAAAACGCGAAGTTATGCGCAGGCACTATAATTAACCTTTGTTTTATTATACCACGCACACTACAAAACAATAAGTAAATTATGGGGCTAAAACTGCCAGGTATCACCAATTTTTAATCCGATTTTATCCGCACTGCCGGCGTTTAATTCTAACACATACATCGCTTCTTCTCGAGGATAGATCGTCTCGTAAACATCCAGCTTTTCCGGCTCGGCGTTTTTCTTTATAAAAACAACCTTCTTTTCTTTATTCATCCAGATTATATCTAAAGGTATATATGTATTCTTCATATAAAATGACCTCGGCGCCTCGTCCTTATAAACAAAAAGCATACCTGAATTAGAAGGCAAACTTCTGAGAAACATTAACCCCTTTTCCTGCTGTTGTTTAGTTTCTCCCACTCTTACAATAAAAGAATAATTTTTAAAATAAATCAATTTATTCTCTCCGGCCCAAGAGTCGGAAAGCTTCGCGCGGCCTATGCCTATAAATACAATAACAAAAATAATCGATGCATAAGTTGCTTTGTTAAAGTTCGACATATTCAGATTTTAATGCGCCTGGCAGGAATCGAACCTGCAACGCCTAGCTCCGAAGGCTAGCGCTCTATCCAGTTGAGCTACAGGCGCGTTAAGATTAAATAATCTCTGCTTTATCTCCCAAAATATTTTTAATCTTCACTAACTTAGCTTTCTCAACAGGAAGAACATTCTTTTCTGCGGTTGAACGCACCGGAGAGTTAAGCTGAATTTTATCCGGATTAATACGCTGGATTGACTTGCTTAATTCCTCAATATGCCGGATATCGTCATTTACTCCGGAGACAAGCATTACCTCAAGCCAAATCTTACCTCGGAATTCTTTTCTTAAAGCGGCTAAGCCATCAATAATCTCATTTAATTTTATATCAGTACAAGGACGATCAATCTGTTTGAATATTTCCGGATCCACCGTATCCAAAGAAGGGACAATCAGGTCTGCCCCCAAGATGGACTTACGCACTAAAGAATCACCTAAAAGCGTAGAATTGGTAATAACAGCTATACTCGCACTGGTAACCTTTCTTACCTGTTTAATTAGCTCCTCGATAGACGTATTTAATGTGGGTTCACCCATCCCGGAAAGAGTTACAAAATGCAGTTCTTTAGCCTCATAAGGATTATTTTGCAGCCAGGACTTTAACTCAGAAATGATTTCATCAACCCTGGCATATTCCTTTCTCTCAGAAACAGTTATCGGGGTTCTCCCCCATTGGCAATAAATACAATCCAAATTACATGTTTTATCTAAGCTGAGGCTTAAGCCTAAAGAAAGCCCCAATCTACGTGATTTTATCGGTCCATATATATATTTCATTTAAACACCATAAGTCTTAATTTATCGAAATTTGAACACCTTAAATATTTTATTTAGTGAAATCATTGCGCTTCGCGCAAGGACCTATTGAACTCTTAGCGAACAAAGATTAGGGCGCTACTTATTAAGCAGCGCCCTAATCTTTATCCACTAATTCTTAAAAGGTAGATTATTTTACTTCAACAACACAGTTATGTGTTCCAAGCGAATTAGCCACGCAAGTGGTACAATGGGGATCATTTATCCATGATCCGTCAACGATAAACTTATACTCGTGCCTTCCCAGCTTGAGCCCAACCTTTACCAGCCAATTGCCCTTACTATCCTTCTTAGCGAGTAATTTATTAGTGGCCCATTTATTAAAACTTCCAGCAAGCGCAACCTTTTTAGCTCCAGGGGCATATAACTTAAATTCTGTTAATCTAGTTCCGGCTAACCGTGGCATAGCTACCTCCTTTAAATGAGCGCTTAACTTAAAAACACAAAGTGTAAATAAGTTACTGCGCGAATTAAGCACTTTATACCTTTATCTAACAACCTTGCGAGCATAAGTAGCAAGAATAATTCGCCTAATACTTCTAAGCTAAAAATCACATTATTCTCGCACTACAAATAGCTAATGTCAAGAAATTTATGATCGGTTAACTGCGGTCTAACAAGTTAAGCGAGCAAGGATAATCCCCATACCACCTACACCGCAACTATTGAGATACCTTTTCTATCGGCAAGCTTGAGGCTCTTCTCTTTGTCAATAAAAAGTGTTTTGTCTGCCTCAAAAGCAAGACACCTAGCCCTCGCTTTAATCAGATTATTTACGGTTTTCAATCCAATAACAGGGACAACAAAACGCATATCCTGCTTTGGCTTGCTTACTTTAACAATCACAATCTTACCGCGGCCGATTTTACCTGCCCGGCGGATCAAATTATCTGTTCCCTCAAAAGCCTCGACTGCAACTATGGCTTTACTTTTCACCGCAACCGTCTGGCCGATATCCAAATCAGCCACAGCTTTAGCCAAGCTTAAACCAAAATAAATATTCTCCCAAGTATCAAAATCCGGCTGAAGCTTCGTAAGCGTACCCTTTTTAGGCAGATACTCCTCAATAAAAGTAGTAGAATCCAAAAGGTTAAATCCGGCTGCTTCTAATCTCTGCGCTACGGCGCTAAACAAAGTATCTGCCTTTTTATCTTTAAGGCTAGCTAATATCTGCCTTAACTCTTCGCTTTGATTAATTTCTTTGCTAAACAACCTGGCTGGGTTGATCTGACCGGCCATAACCACATTCTTAACCCCTTCAGATTTAAATATAGCGAATATTTTATGGAATTCAGCAAGTCTTAACCAGTAGATTTTATCAACTGATTTCTTTAGTTTAGGTGAGGTATCGCCTTTAATGGCAATAGCAATAACAATATATCCTTTTCTCTTAGCGCTTGCGGAAAAAAGTAAGGGGAATTTTCTATTTCCGGCAATCAAACCTATTTTTTCCATTAAATGAACGCTTAACTTACGAACACGACAGTGTGAGTAAGTTAATGCGTGAATTTAACCCGAGCTTACGCAGTACTTTTCAAAGAAAAGTACAAGTGTTTAAGCGAGGGGTCAGTTAATAAATATTAATATAATGAACAAGGATAATCCCGAGGGTAGCGATTCGACATCGGGAAAACAGCTCAGCGGCAGGAACGAACCATACCGCGCTCTGAACTTTTGATAAAACTAACCAGATAAATTATTTCTTCGGTCTCGACTAATTCCTTTTCCACTTTTTCAATAGCGTGTTTTGCGGATAATCCGGAATTAAATATTACTTTAAACGCTTGGTCAATTTGTTTGATTGATTCGTGAGAAACACCTTTACGCCTCAAGCCAACAAGATTTAAACCATAGACCCGCGCAGGATGCCCATCGCATGTAGAAAAAGGGGGGATATCTTGAACAACCTTAGAGCACCCTCCGATAATAGAAAGCATACCAACCCTGACAAACTGATGAATAGCAACTATGCCACCGACAACTGCCTTATCTTCAATGGTAACATGTCCAGCCAAAGTACTGTTATTGGCCAGTACGCAGCCACTGCCAACCCGGCAATCATGGGCAATATGCGAATAGGCCATTAACAAATTATTATCTCCGACCGTCGTCTTGCCGCCCTTACCTGTGCCTGGATTAAGAGTGCAATACTCGCGAATAATATTATTACTGCCTATCTCCAGAAAAACATCTTCGCCTTTAAACTTTAGGTCCTGCGGCCAGCTACCTATTACCGCGCCGGTAAATATCTGACAGTCATTACTAATAGTAGTATTGCCTTCAATTACGCAATGCGCACCAACTACCGTATTGGCACCAATACTTACATTATCGCCAATTATACTATACGGACCAACAGTTACACTGGCTTCTATTCTTGCTTTTGAAGAAATTATCGCACTAGGATGTATCTGCATATTTAACTATTCACCAAGGCACATATAAAATCTGCTTCCGCCACTACCTTTCCATCTACTAATGCCCTACCGCGTACCTGTCCGGTTTTCGACTTTACCTTTATTGCCTCAACCTCAAGAATTAACTGATCGCCAGGAATTACCGGCTTACGGAATTTTACATTATTAATGGATAAAAAGAAAGCAAGCTTTCCTTTATTTTCTTCGGAAGCAAGCATCATTACCCCACCTACTTGCGCCATGGCTTCAACAATGATTACCCCCGGCATAACCGGGCGACCCGGGAAATGACCTTTAAAAAAATAATCGTTCATAGTCACATTCTTAACCCCGACAGCGCGCTTGCCTTTTTCTAAATGGGTTACCCGATCCACAAACAAAAAAGGTACTCGATGCGGAATGATCTTCATAATTTCATTAATATCTAAAACCCTTTCCATAGTATTGGCTCCTTGTACTTTTATTTTCTGTCCGTAGATCTTCTGGGCAATCTTTAAATTTAAAGAGTGCCCGCTTTTTAATGCGATCACGTGTCCTCGGATAGGACAACCAGCTAAACAAAGATCACCGATTAAATCAAGTATCTTATGCCTGACAAACTCATCCTTAAATCTCAGTATATTTTTAATTACCCCCGTCCTACCTACAACCAAGGTATTATCATAATTAGCGCCTAAACCTAAACCTTGATTTTGCAATTCAGACGCTTCGCTCTCAAGACAAAAAGTGCGCGCCGGGGCAATCTCAGTTTTAAAGTATTCCGCATTAACACTTATCTCTAAGAATTGTGTCTCTAGTAAAGGATGGTTATAATTTAAAGTATATGAAATCTTAAACTCTTTTGACGGGACAATAGTAATTGAAGATGCTCCATCTTCAATACATATAGGCTCTTTAATTACATGGATATATTTTTCCTGCTCTTGCTCAACTATTCCCGCCTTTTCAAGCGCCTCAACAAACTTAATTGCGCTTCCATCCAATCCCGGAAGTTCATTATTATCTATCTCTACATCAATATTATCTATTCCCAGACTGGACAAGGCGGACATAAGATGTTCGATCGTCTGCACCTCTACCCCATTATTACCAATTGAACTGCGGCGGCTGAATTTAGTGGCAAGAAATGACTGCACATTAGCCTGTATTCTCGGAGCCCCATGGATATCCGTACGGATAAAAACCACTCCGGAAGACGCCTGCGCAGGTTTAAAAGTCATATTTACCTTATTGCCCGTATGTATGCCGGTTCCCGAAAGCGAGGCCTGACTGGCAATTGTCTTTTGCTTTTCCATTATTTTTTTCCCAATCTGGCTTCCAACTCTTCAATCCTTTTCTTCAATTCCTTGACTAAATCAAATAACTTAGGCAGGTTCTGCAGGCTGGCATTTACCCTTTGAGTAGTCATAAATGGCCTGGCTGGATATCCGGAAACCATAGTATCCGCAGGTACAGACTTAGCTACCCCAGATTGCGCGGTCACAATCGCGTTGTCTCCAATGGTAATATGGCCGACTAAACCTGCCTGACCAGCCAAAGTTACGTTGTTTCCAATAATCGTGCTGCCGGATATGCCCACCTGGGCAACAATTAAAGAGTTCTCGCCAATAACAACATTATGGGCAATATGCACAAGATTATCAATTTTAGAGCCGCGGCCAATAATAGTTTTGTCAAAACGCGCCCGGTCAATAGTAACATTGGCCCCGATCTCCACGTCATCAGCAATCTCAACTGTCCCCACCTGGGGTATCTTATGATGTGAGCCCTTAATCGTAGCAAATCCAAAGCCATCTGAACCAATCACGGTTCCGGAATGAATAATCACGCGGTTGCCGATATCGATACGCTCGCGGATTGAGACATGCGGATAAATTAATGTTTGGCTTCCGATTTTTGTGTGATGGCCGATAAAACAACCCGCGTAAATTATTGATTTATCACCGATAACCACATTATCACCGATAACCACATAAGGCCCAACAGCCACATCTTCACCCAAGGTTACATTCTTACCCATAATCACAGTATAATCTATACCCTGAGGATGCCCTGCATTATCAGGCATAAATATAGAAATGATCTTGGCAAATGATAGGGAAGGATTATCAGTTAAAATAACCGGTTTGACGGTTTTCTGCGCGTCAGCCGAGGTAATAATCGCCGCCGCGGCCGTCTTATCCATAAGCGAACTGTATTTAGGATTAGCCAGAAAGGTAATGTCCCCTTCTGCCGCTTCTTTGATACCTGAAATACCAGTAATTAAGGTATCCCCGTCGCCAATGACTTTGCCATCAATAAGCTTGGCTATTTCATTCAGAGTTTTATTCATTTTCCATGAGCCCACAACTTAGGGAGCGACAGTGAACGTAAGTTATCTAGAAGAATTAATCCCTGCAGCTACGAATAAACTTCGAAGAAATCTACAAATTACCCAACTACAGGGATAAATTATTACCTCACTTCTTATTTTCGCCTTTATTCAAAATATCAATAATCTGATTTGTAATCTCCAGGGCCTTATTCTGATATACCAGTACCCGGTCATTAAAAACCAAAGTATAACCTTCTTTTTCCGAATACTTCTTCGTCGCCTCTTCAATATCCTTAAGTATCTCTTTCATTTTCTCATCCTGCTCTTTACGCAAATCTTCCTGTTTCTGACGGTCAGAATCCTGGAAGGCCTTCATTTTGTTTTCAAGCTCGCCCTTTTTCGCTTCTCTTTCCTTATCATTAAGTAAATTAAATTTATCCTGAAGGGCTTTAAGCTCAGCTACCTTTTTATCGCGCTCGTCGGTGTAGGCCTTTTCTTTATCGCTTAAAGTCTTATCATACCCCTTAGTTTTGCTATACTCACTAAAGGTACGGCTCAAATCAACGTAGCCAAATTTATCCGCGGCTTGAGCGCTTGCTGCAAATAGGAACAAGCTAAAAACTGCCAAAGATCCACATAAAATTGCTGTTGCTTTTCTCATCTTACTTCCTCCTTGCCCACAAGGGCACACCCGCGCAATACCTTATAAGCGCGGGGTGTTGTTGGTTAATAATAATTTATTTTAAAATCCATGGCTGGCGCTGAAATGGAATTGCCCGCTCTTCTTATCACTCTCGCCAGGCTCTTTATCCATAGGTATACCGTAATCCAGCATTATCGGGCCAATCGGGGTTTTAATACGCAACCCCAAACCAAAACTGGACTTAAACCCTCCGCTATTAGCTACCCCATTGGCATCCTTAGAAGAAAAGATATCTCCTAATTTCTCCCAAACATTACCTACATCATAGAAAGCTGCGACTTTTAAGAAACTAAATAAAGGATAAGTATACTCAATATTACCTACTGCCATAGATGCGCCTCCCAGGGGATCTTTAGAAACTGGATCAATGGGGCCGATTTTTCTTTCCTCATAACCTCTAATAGTATAAGCGCCACCGGCAAAGAATCTTTCATAAATAGGGATCTTTTCTGTACTACTATAAGGCTGGGCCAACCCTATCCTACCCCGTACTTCCAAAACAGCACCGCGGGGCATGGGGAAATAATGCGAAGCCCTACCAAAGAATTTCCAATAATCTTTATCTCCGCCAAGCGGCCCACCAGCAAAATCAAATACACCAGTGAATAAATTACCTTTTCTGGTATCAAAAACATTGTCCCTTGAATCATAAGTTAAACTCGGAGAGATAACGCTAACTAAATTCTTGCCTTTCTCAGAAGTTAAATCGGTAGTAGCATCACTAGAAATATTACTGATATCTATCTCATCTAAGCGATACATAATATCGCCTCTCAAATATTCAGATATTTCTTTGCCTAAGCGCAGGTCCCCTCCGGTAACTTTTTCATCATACCCATAGCCTACGTCAGTATCGCGCTTGTGCGTGCGGCGATAAAGGTCAAAACCAAAAGAAATAGGATAATCAAATAACCAGGGTTCGGTAAAACTCAAATCAAAACCATTGCTTAAGTTACCAATGGAGGCGCGCAGCTTTAAATTCTGCCCGGCACCTGTAAAATACGGCCAATTTCTCCAATCAAAATTCTTCTGCTCAATCTCCACAAAACCTATAAACTGATCAACTGTGCTATATCCGCCGCCAAAACTAAAAGCGCCCGTCTTGCTTTCCTTAACATCAACCACCAAATTCTTTTTATCCGGGGCTTGAGTATCCTCGGTATCATAGCTTACTTCTTCAAAAAATCCTAAATTTGTCAACCTTTCTTTGCTGCGGCGCAGCTTCTCTCCGTCAAATTTATCTCCGGGATGGATCCTCATTTCTCTTCGGATAACTACATCTTTGGTTTTAATATTGCCGCGGACTTTAACCTTGCCCACATAAACTACCTGGCTTTCGGTAATTGCATAGGTTATATCTACACGTCCGGTATCCAAATTCACTATAGTTGACTCCTGGATCTGCGCGGATATATAACCCCGATCAAAATATAAACCCTGTATACTGATGATATCTTTTTTCATCGCATCCGCGCTAAAAACCTTGCCCGGAACACACTCACTAAGACGGCTAAGAATAGCCTTTTCAGTAATATCCTTATTCCCTTGAATGACAACTGATCCTACGAGATATTTCTTTCCTTCAGCAACCTTAATCGTGATATATAACAAATACGCCTTCTTGGCGTCAGGATTAACCTCATACTCTACCGCAACATCAGTAAAACCTTCACGCTGATAGAATGATTTAACACGCTCCATATCTTCCTTTAACACATCTTCTTTTAAAACCCCAGCGTTAAAAAACCAGGCGCGTTTGATCTTAAGCAACTTCAAAATACGCCCGCTTGAAAAAGAGCTATTGCCCTGGACAATAATATCCTTAATGCGGACTTTCTGGCCTTCTACAACATTGAAGTTTACCTTAACTTTATTCGTTTCAGCGCTTAACTCAACTTTATAGGTAATCTCGGCTTGGCTATAGCCTATCTTTTCATACAGCTTCTTTAACGTACGCACATCATTGGTCAAACTGGGATAATCCAGATACTGCGTCTCTTTCGATTCTAACTGCTGTTTCAGTTTTTCATCTTTCATGGTAATGCGGCTTATCCCAGTAAAAGTGATCTTTTCTATAATCGGCCTTTCTACAACATTGAGGATGATTTTTAATCCATCTTTATACACCTCGGTATCTATTTTAATATCGCTAAAGAATCCCAACAGGTAAAGCCTTTTTAAATCGTCACTGATGATGTTCTCCTGGTAGGCGCTGCCAATGCGCGTCTTCATTTTAGAAACGATTACATTAGTGCTGATAGATTTATTGCCTTTAACTTCTATGGCAGTGATATTCTTTACTGAAGGCGCGCCTTCAGAAGAAACAACAGTATTCTGTTGAGGCTGGTTCTGTGGATTTTCCTCCGCAAAGACAAAAGAGGCGGTAACAAAAAAAAGAAAAGCAGTTAAAGGTATTAAAATTAATCTACGCATTTATGGTTATTATACAGGAACGGGCTGCTTAAATCAAATATTTTATCTAGTTTATCGCAAGCGGCTGCCGGAGAACTCATTCTAATGAACTATCCACTCTGGATAAATTGTCAAACCTAGTAAATTCCTTGATAAAGGCTAATCTTAAAGACCCTACCGGGCCATTACGCTGCTTGGCGATAATCACTTCCGCTATACCCTGGTTATCAGGAGAAGGGCTATAATACTCCTCTCTTAAAATTAACACGACTACATCAGCATCCTGCTCAATTGCCCCGGACTCCCTTAAATCGGAAAGCTGCGGCCTATGGTCTGTGCGCGACTCGACAGCCCGGGATAACTGGCTGATAGCAATAACCGGAACGCTTAACTCCCTTGCTAAAGCTTTAAGTGATCGCGAAATCTCAGAGATCTCCTGCTGCCTGCTTTCCATATTCATGGCTGATCCGCGCATTAACTGCATATAATCTAGAATAATTAATTTTATACCGTGATGTGATTTCAGGCGCCGCGCCCTGGCGCGCAACTCCATTACGGAGATCGCCGGGGTATCGTCAATAAATATGGGTGCCTCGGAAAGTTTTCCGGCAGCCGCGGTTAAACGCGGCCAATCACTAGTAGCTAAATACCCGGTCCTCACCTTATGTGCATCAACTCGCGCATGCGAACAAAGCATCCTCTGCACCAACTGTTCTTTAGACATCTCTAAGCTAAAGATCGCAGTAGGCACCTTCTCAATTACTCCGGCATATTCAGCAATCCCCAAAGCAAAGGCGCTTTTGCCCATTGAAGGGCGGCCTGCAATAATAATTAAATCCGACGGCTGCAGGCCGGCAGTCTTAATATCAAAGTCTATATAACCTGTAGGGATGCCGGTAACATGCGCTTTATTCTGATAAAGCTTATCAATAGTTTCAATCGTATCTTTAACGATTTCCTTAAGGTGTAAATAGGAACCTTGGTTTCTCCGGTCACTGACCTCAAAGATAAGCCTCTCAGCGGTATCTACAACTTCAGCAATATTGCCTTCACTCTCATGGCAAACAGTAATGATCTTGGTAGAGTTATTAATTAAAGTCCTTAAGATATATTTTTCCCGCACAATGCCGGCATAATGGTTGATATTGGCAGCGGTAGGAACGGCATTAGCCAAAGACGTAAGATAGCTTACCCCGCCTATCTCATCAAGAGAATTATCCTTTTTTAAGGCGTCAGCAAGAGTAATTAAGTCTACAGCTTTGTTGGCATTATAAAGATCGCTTATTGCCTGGAAGATCTTCCTGTGGGTATCCTTATAAAAACATCCTGCGTCTAATTTCTCAGTAGCAACCGAAACTGCTTCTTCATCCAGAAGCATCGATCCCAAAACCGCCATTTCGGCGTCTAGATTTTGCGGAGGAAGTTTATCTAAAATTAGTTCTTGTGGCATATTATTATCTTTTCACTACCCATAGCTTAAGCGTTGCAATTACCTCTGGATGTAGCTTAACGGCCAACTCATAAATACCTAAAGATTTTATCGGTTCAGCCAAATCAATAGCATTTTTATCTATAGAGAAGCCTTCTTCTTTTAAAGCAACGGCTATATCAAGCGCGCTGATACTGCCATATAACTTCTCCTCTTGCTGAGCCAAAACAGAAATGGTTAAAGAAAGCGCGTCTAAGCGTTTCTTGACTTCCCCTGACTCTTCTTTAGCTTTAGCATATTGCGCTGACTTAATCTGCCTTTCTTTTTCTAATTGCTTAAGGTTTATCGAAGTAGCTACTTTGGCTAAATTATGCGGAAAAAGAAAGTTCCTGGCAAACCCCTCTTTGACTTTAACCACAGAACCTGCTTTACCAATTTTTTCTACATCTTTAATTAAAATTACTTCCATTATTATTTAGCGGGTATAAGGGAGCAGGGAAAGAAACCTGGCCTTATTAATTAATTCCCTAATCCTTCTCTGATGTTTAGCGCAATTTCCGGAAAAACGGTTGGAGACGATTTTACCTTTCTCGGTAATAAAAACTTCGAGCCTCTTAATATCCTTATAATCAATACTACCTAATTTATCCGCGCAGAAACGACAGAACCTCTTCCTCGCCGGACCAAGTAAATCCTTCTTTTTCTTAATAACTTTCTTATCTTTTTTACCAAAACCCCTAGTTTTAACTTTCATGCGCCTATCCCTGCCCTTCTTTTTTATCTTAATTGATTAAAATTCACCACGCCTTCACTAGGCGCACATATCAATTCGACTCTTCTTCAGGAGAGGGGGTTCCATCTACGCTTTCTGCCAACCAGGTTGATTCGCTGCTCGGCTCATCAACCAATACTTCTGTGTGTGTCTGACCGGCTTGGCTGGCCGCCCTGCCCTGGCCAGGGGCCCCCATAAACTGCACACGTTCTGCCCTCACCTCAATTACCGACCGCTTAGAACCAGTGTTATCTTCCCAAGAACGCGACTGTAATCTCCCTTCAATAAAAACACTGCTGCCTTTATGTAAATACTGATTGCATGTCTCTGCCTGTTTATTCCAAACCACCGCGGTTATAAAACAAACTTCTTCTTTCAATTCCTGTTCTTTAGTGCGATATTTACGATTTACCGCCAAACGCAGATTGACTACAGCGGTGCCCTGCGGAGTATAGCGTAACTCGGGGTCCTTAGTAAGATTTCCCATCAATAATACTTTATTATAACTAGCCATATAATCCTCCAATCTTTATCGCACAAAAAATTGAATACCTTAAAGTTTCTATCCAGTGAAACCCTTGCATGAATCCACAAGGGCCTGATGAGCGCAGCAAATCAGGACCCCCTGCCGGCTTACCGGCTTAAATATCCATGCGGGTAAATAAAACCCTTAGGATATTCTCATTAAGTTTGTAAATATTGCGCATCTCCTTGATTGCCTGCGGCGGAGCGATAAAAGCCACCAGATAATAAATCCCTTCCTGGAATTTTTTAATAGGAAAATATAATTTGCGTCTTTCTGCCCAGACCGCTGATTGCGATATCTGCCCGTTATTCTTAGTTACCGCATCATCAATCTGCTTAAATAAATTTTTCTTATCTTCATCGGATAAGTCCGGCTTGACAATCAACATTGCTTCATACTTATTCATTTCTACTCCTTGTGTTAAAACTATCCATAGACCTAATTATACCATTTTCTAACCAGCTCAAGCAACAATCAACAGCATCTTCTTTTGCTTTTTCAGCGATCTCTCTTTCTTTACGTAAAAACCCCCTCAGCACATACCGTGCGGCATCTTCCGGATTTTTCGGCCGGCCAATCCCAACGCGCAGACGGTTAAAGTTTTGCGTTCCCAGTTGCTCAATAACGGAAACTAACCCCCGTTGCCCACCGCTTGAGCCATGCGGTCGAATCTTAACTCTCCCCAGATCCAAATCCAAATCATCGCAAACCACCAAAAGATCTTGCAGGCTTACCTTGAATTTCTTAAGCAGGGCCTTAACTGCTATACCGCTTAAATTCATAAAAGCCTGCGGCAAAGCTAATACCAAATTATGCCCGCCATAATTGGTTTTACCGACTATAGCCAAAACTGAGCCATCTTTTTTAAGAACAACTTTTAAGAAATGAGCTAAAGATTTTACTACCGTAAAACCTATATTGTGCCGAGAACCCGCATAAATTAACCCGGGATTACCTAATCCTACAATCAGCTTCACCGCGCACCCTCTGCCTTACTTATTATTTCTTAAACCCAGGCTACTATTTTTTATCCTTCTCTCTTCCCTTAGTCTCCTCAGCGGCGGCGGCGCCTTCAGCAGGAGCTTCTTTCTTCTCCTTGATTACTTCCGGTTCCTGTTTATCCTCTGCCTCAAGCGTCTCAACCGGAACTTCTTCCTTCATCGGCGCAGCAACATGCAAAACAATCGCCGCAGGATCATTCAAAGGTTTAACTCCGGGAGGAAAAACTATATCCTTAACATAGATAGCTTCACCCATTTTAAGCGCGGAGACATCTACTTCAATATTTTGAGGGATATTTGTCGGCAAACACTCTACTTCAATCTCCCAAAGTATATGCTCTAAAGACCCGCCTTCCTGCTTAACGCCAATGGCCTCACCCTTAGCCTCAATAGAAACATTAACCTTAATTGCCTCAGTCAAGGAAATCTCATTAAAATCCACGTGAATAATTTCCTCGCTCACCGGATCATACTGAATTTCCTTAACCAAACATGGGCGTCCTTTAGCTTTCTTATCGTCCTTAATCTTAAGATTAATAATAATACTTTCCAGACGATGCTGGTGCACCAGCTTTAAAAGCGTGCTCTTAGTAAGCTTTATGGATAAAGCATCTTGACCGTGAAAATAAACCACTGAAGGCAAATAACCATTATTCCTTAATTCCCTAGCCTTACTGCTACCTTTTTCCTCTCTTAATTCTGCTTCTAAAAATATCTCTTCCATTTGCCTTACCTTTCTTTTTATTAGTAGTTACCCTTCCCGACTCATAATCTTGCACCAGGATTATCCTTGTTCGCTGACGATACAAGGCCCTTGCGCTTTGCGCAAGGATTTCACTAGATAAATGCTTTAAGGTGTTCAAACTACGCAAGATAAAAACTTAAGGTGCTTGCTTAATCAAATAAACAGCTGACTGACTCCTCGTTGTGTATTCTTTTGATTGCTTCGGCCAAAAGGTTGGCTACTGAAAGCACATGGATCTTCGCATGCAGCTTTTCCGCGGATAAAGGCACGCTGTCAGAAACAAGCAATTTCTCTAAACCTCTACACTGGTCAATACGCTGAATAGCCGGCCCCGATAAAATACCATGGGTAATCGCGGCATAAATAGTCTTGGCTTTGGCTTTTTTTAAAGCCTCTACCGCTTCAATCAGGGAGCTGCCCGTAGCAATCATATCTTCAATAATAATCACATTCTTATCTTCTACCTCTCCCATAATATGTACTGCCTCAGCCTTTTCGGGAGAAACCCGGCGCTTGTCAATTATAGCTAACCCGGCGGAAATCCTTTTGGCATAAGCCCTAGCCATCTTAATACTCCCAACATCAGGAGAAACGACAATCAGATCCTTGATATTCATTTTGGAGAAATAATCTACAAATACACCAACGGAAAAAAGATGATCCACAGGAATATCAAAAAACCCCTGAATCTGGCCGGCGTGTAAATCCATGGTCAAGATCCGGTTCGCCCCGGCGGTAGTCAGAAGGTTGGCTACTAATTTCGCGGTAATAGGCACGCGCGGCTGATCCTTCCTGTCCTGACGCGCATAACCAAAATACGGGATAACCGCGGTAATCCTTTGGGCGGATGCGCGACGCAACGCATCAATCATAATTAATAATTCCATAAGGTTGTCATTCGACGGCGGACAGGTCGGCTGCACTATAAAAACATCCTTGCCACGCACATTATCATTAATCTTTACCCGAATCTCGCCTTCGCTGAATCTACCGACCAAAGCATCCTGTAATTTGACTTTTAAATCTTTGCAGATATCCTTGGCCAAGGTAAAATTTGCATTACCGCTAAAAATAGCTAGCTTATCCATACCTACCTCCCTGCTTCCTTAAAATTCTCGCCGGGACTCCTACAACAACCGTATTATCCGGGATATCTTTAGTAACTACTGAACCTGCTCCGGTAACTGCGGACCTGCCGATTTTTACCGGAGCAACAATTACAGTATCTGAGCCGATATTAACCTTATCTTTAATAACCGTTTTATTCTTCTTTAGACCATCGAAGTTAGCCGTAACTGTGCCTGCTCCAATATTTACGCAGGAACCTATAGAGCTATCTCCAATGTAAGAGAAGTGCTTAATGAATGCCTTTACGCCAATCTTGGAACGCACCATTTCAATAAAGTTACCAGCTGTCACATCATTTTTAAGCTCAACACCTTCACGCAGATGCGCAAAAGGCCCCACTGAACAACGCTTTCCAATTTTAACACCCCTTTCAATTACTGTAAAGGGATAAATCACCGTATCTATACCAATCTTAGTGCCAAAATTAATAAAGGTAGATGTCGGATCTATAATAGTTATCCCGTCCTGCATTAATTTTTCATTAATCCTTTCCTGCATAAGGGAATTAGCTTTAGCTAATTCGGCCCGGGTATTAATCCCCAGCGCTTCCCGGGAATCCTCAACCTTTACCCCATCAACCAGGTAATTCTTTTTGGCTAAGATACCTATTAAATCGGTGAGATAATACTCTTTCTTACGGTTATCAGTACGGATATATTTTAAATTGCCAACCAGACTTTCTTTTTTGAATACCATTATTCCGGTATTGATCTCTTTAATATCCTTCTGAACCTCATCGGCGTCTTTTTCTTCAACTACGCCGCATATACTAAAGTATTTATCGCGTATGATCCTGCCGTATCCGAAAGGCTTTTTTAATTGCGCCGTTAATAGTGTTGCATCAACATTATTTTCTATGTGGTAATCTAAAAGCTTCTTAAGTGTTTCCTTCTTTAACAAAGGATTATCTCCATAGAGAACAAGCACGGTACCCTTAAATCCTTGCATCGCCGTAAGGCCGGCATTAACTGCATCTGCGGTACCAATCAATTTCTTCTGAATGGATATTCTGACTCCTTTAGGAATAATCTTACGCACCAACTCTTGTTTAAATCCTAATACCGCAACTACCTGCTTGGGCTTCAAGGAAGCTACCAAATCTAAAACATAATACAGCATGGGCCTGCCGCAAAGATTATGTAACACCTTGGGCGTCTCGGATTTCATACGCGTGCTTTTACCCGCTGCCAAGATTATTACTGCGATATTGTTTTTCATATTTTGTTCATCGTTGTAGCCAGTACCTTTACCAACAATATACTTTCATTGGGACGCATAGACCAAGCACCTTAGATCTCTTATCTAGCGATGTCCTTGCGAGCATAAGCGAGTAAGGATCTTCATATTAGTTATGCGCTTGGTTGCCCGGCAAGGATTCGAACCTTGACAGTCAGACCCAAATTCTGATGTGCTACCATTACACTACCGGGCAGATATTTTATGCGCCCTACCTCCCACCTCATTATTAAATTTAACCGCTGGATTCGGTGGGCCATTGCTCTTCGCGCAAGGATTTCACTAGATAAAAGCTTAGGGTGTTCAAATCTTAATCTTATTCTTCTCTTGCTCGTACTCCTCAAGAACTCTTTTCTGCAAATATTCTCTGAACTGCTGCGTTATAGGATGGGCTATATCCTTGTGCTCGGACTGGCTGTTTACCGGTTCTTCCACACGTTGAGGAATAACATCAACCATCAAAGCAGCGGCACATTGATTACAATATCTACTGCGTAATTCATTCTTAAAAAAGCATTTCGGGCAAGGGTGCTTTACCTTACGGGAAGGCATAGCGATAAATAAACCAGTAGCCCCTTCAATAACCTTAATATTCCTTACCACAAAAACACTGTCAAAAGTAACCGTAGCATATGATTTTAATTTCTTATCCGGAGAATCCTTTAATGTTATCCTAACTTCTGTTATTTCCATTGCTTACCCCCCTGCCTGCTGCTAATCTACCGGTAATAAAAAATATTCAGGCTTACACTGGCTAAATCGCAGAACTTAAAAAAACTTGCCAAGTTTTATGCTCCCTACACAACTTATTACTTAAATCTTGAGCCTGCGCCTGACAATTACAGATCGCAAATACCGTTGGCCCACTTCCAGACATCATCACTCTTTCTAACCCCATCGCAAAAAACGCGTCTTTAACCCTGTTAACTACAGGATAAAGGCTGCTAGCAATAACTTCTAAATCGTTAAAAAGGCATTTTGCATCAACACGACAGCCATTTTTCAACAATTCATGAGAAAATATTTTAGCATCACATGGCAACCTTGTCAACCCGGAAATACCCCCATGGGAAGGCAGGCCTGCCGACCGAGCAGAAAGAAAAAGGTCAAATTTTTGATAAATTAGAGGAGTAGGGACCTTGATACCGGGATAAACCAAAATAAACCAAAGTTTAGTATTTTTTAAAAAATCCAGCGGTTTGATTTTATCTCCCCGTTGACTGCCTAAAGCAAACTTTACATCATGAATAAAAAAAGCCACATCGCTGCCTAACTTAGCTGCTAAAATTTCCAGCTTTGCTTTAGATAAATTCAAATGCCAGTATTTATTTACTCCTAAGAGGACACTGGCGGCGTTAGAAGAGCCTCCACCCAGCCCTGCACCAACGGGTATGCGCTTTTTAATCTCTATCTCCAAACCTAAGTTTAGCTTAAATTCCTGCCTTAGTAATTCTGCGGCTCGGAAACAAAGATTAGTTTCATTCTTAGGCACATGCTGGTTATCGCATTTAATCCTGATTAAATTATCTTTAAGCCCCCTGAGAATAATCGTATCAGCCAGATCAATACGCACAAACAAGGTATCTAGGTTATGGAAATTATCTTTGCGCTTGTCTAAAACCCGCAAATAAAGATTTAATTTGGCAAAAGACTTAATAACTAACGGTATGTTACAATGCTTCATGAACTTGTACTCAAACCTAGGAGATATTGGATAAAACCGCTTTTTCTATATCCAGGCTGGTAAGATTATATTCTTTCAAGAGATCTGCCGGTTCGCCTGATTGGCCAAATCGGTTACGGATACCAAGATGAATAACCTTTTTAGGGCAATTCTCAGCAACTACTTCATTTACACTGGAAGCCAACCCTCCAATAACATTATGCTCTTCACAGACAACAAAAAACTTAGTTTCTTTGGCAGCTTTAAGGATAGCTTCATTATCTAGAGGCCAAATAGTATGCATATTGATCAGGCGCGCCTTAATCCCTTTTTGCGCCAAACTTTTTACTGCTAAGAGCGCCTCATAAACCATTATTCCGCAGGCAATAATAGTTACATCATTTCCTTCGCAGATTAATTGGGCTTTGCCGAATTTAAACTCATTTTTGTTCTCAATAGTAGGAACTTTTGAGCGGCCTAAACGGATATAAAAAGGCCCCGGAGTATTTAAAGCGACAATGATCGCATCAGCTGTCTGAGGAGCGTCACAGGGAACAATAATATTCATATTAGCAAGCACGCGCATCAAAGCAATATCCTCTATGGCCTGATGGCTTGCGCCATCCGGACCTACGGTAATACCGGCATGCGTAGCTACAATCTTCACACTAAAATTATTATAACCTATGGAAACCCTTATCTGATCCCAGGCACGACCTGCAGCAAATACAGCGAAAGTAGAAAGAAAAACCGTCTTTCCGCAGCTGGCTAATCCTGCGGCCGCAGCCATCATGTTTTGCTCCGCTACGCCAAAATTAAAAAATCTATCCGGGAACTGTTTAGCAAAAAGATTAGTCCGAGTGGAGCTGGAAAGATCGGCGTCTAAAACTACAATATTCTTATCTAATGCACCAAGTTTCACTAGTGTCTGGCCATAAACATCCCTTTGATAAAGTTGTTCCGTCATTATGCCAGCTCCCTTAAGGCCTTTTCTGCTTCTTCTTTAGTAGGAGCTTTACCGTGAAAACCTATCACACCTTCCATAAAAGAGACCCCTTTACCTTTTATAGTACGGCCGATAATTATTGTGGGCTTGGATTTTACTGTCTTGGCCTGCTCATAAGCGGATAAAATCTGCCGCATATCATGCCCATCAACCTCTATTACATGCCAGCCAAATGCCTGCCATTTAGCAGCTAATGGCTCTAACCTCATTATATCCTCGCATTTCCCGTCAATCTGACAACCATTAAAATCTAAAATAGCGCAGAGATTATCGCAGGAAAAATGGCTGCAAGCCATGGCTGCTTCCCAGATATTACCCTCCTGCGTCTCCCCATCCCCCAATAAAACATAAACCCGATAATCTTTTTTATCCATCTTTGCCGCCAGGCTCATCCCCAAACCAATAGAAAGCCCCTGGCCAAGCGAACCGGATGCTGATTCAATACCCGGAGTCCCGCGGGCCGGATGCCCTTGGAGATTCGAGCCTAATTTCCGCAAGGTCATTAATTCTTCTTTTGGGAAATAACCTGTTTGCGTTAATACCGCATACCAAAGCGGGCAACAATGCCCCTTAGACATATGGAAACGGTCTCTGTCCGGCCATTGCGGATCTTTAGGATTAAAACGCAGGATATTAAAATATAACGCGACAACTAAATCTGCGGCAGAAAGGCTTCCTCCGGGATGCCCTGAGCCAGCATTAGCCAGCATTGCGATAATTAAACGCCGGGCCTCTTTAGCCTTAGCCTCTAATTCTTTTACTGATAATTGCTTATTTTCCATTATTGGCAAACTTGGATTAATTTTTCTTTCACCTGTTCTTGGGTAGAATCTAATTTCAGGGATTTTTCCCAATTTAGCTTTGCATTATCCCGATTGCCCAACTTCATAAAAACATCACCCAGATGCTCATAAATAACCGGATCGCTTAAAAAAGATGCTGCTTTTTCCAGATGGCTTAATGCTTCTTTAAACTTACCCTTTTTGAAATAAAACCACCCCAGGCTATCAACATAAGCGCCATTATCCGGCTCAAAACTTAAAGCCCTCTTAATCATCGCGCCGGCCTTATCAATATTCCTATCTTGCTCCAAATAAAAATAACCCAGGAAATTCAATGCTTCATGATAATCAGGTTTTAATTTTATTGCAACCTTAAACTCTTTTTCTGCGGCAGCGTAATCTTTTAGGTCATAATAAATACTACCCAGATAAAAATGTGCCTGCACATCAAGCGGGGCTAACCCCACAATCAATTTAAAAATCCCTTCGGCTTCCCCTAGCTTGCGCTGCTGCAGATAGACTACGCCTAAACTTTTGTAAATCTCAATATTCTTCGGCTCAAGCTTAGCGGCATTCTTAAGCGCAAGCGCATATTCCTGTGTAGCTAAATCCGTTTTATTTTGCGTTGTATAAACTAATGCTAATATCGCATGCGGCTCTACAGTATCAGGGGCAAGATTAATAGACTGTTTTAACTCAAGTATTGCCGAGGGGATATCGTTATTTTTAATGAAAGCTGACGCCAGATTTAAATGTAATAGAGAACTCTCGTTGTCGGCCTCCAACGCTTTACGATATTCCTGAATAGCCCTATCTATATCACCAAGGTCTTCGCAATAAATGGCCGTGATATAGTGGCTTAAGCTCTGGACGTCTTCTTTATCTATATCTAAGGCCTGAGCAGCCGAGGCGGCCAACAACAATAAAAAGCAAATACAAGCTAAGCTGTTAAGATATCTGAACTTCAAAGAGATCCTTCTAAAATTATCCAAAAGATTTAGTTTAACCAAATCCCGCTGACGCCGAAAGAGGGAAGCTTAAAATTTAACCCCAAGCCCTCTTCTTCAGATGGCGAAGACGACGACGCATCTTCTTACGCTTATGGGTTTTAATCTTTTGTCTTTTTCTTTTCTTTCCACAAGGCATAACTTCTCCTAGCCCGCAAGGGCACACCCGCGCAATTCCTTATAAGCGCGGGGTGTTACTTCCTAATAGATAACCTTATTTAACGGATATTCAATAATCCCTTGGGCACCGGCTTGCTTTAAAACAGGAATAAGCACCCTGACAACTTTCTCGTCAATAATTGTTTCAATGGCAAACCAGCCATTATCGCTCAAGCCGGAAACAGTGGGCTTCTTTAATGCCGGAAGCTTGGCTATAACTGCCTCTAGATTCTCTTTTCTTGCATTCATCTTTAAGCCGACTTTTTCTTCTGCGGCAATTGCCCCTTGTAAAAGCAAGGCAATCTGCTCCATTTTAGCCCTCTTCCAGCTGTCTTTATAAGCACTTTTGCTGGCGATTAGCTGGGTCGTAGACTCACAGAGAGTAGCGATCTCAACTAATTTATTGGCCCGTAAAGAACTCCCTGTCTCAGTCAACTCTACTATTGCATCAACCAAACCACCGCTGACCTTAACCTCCGTTGCCCCCCAGCTAAACTCTACCTCTACCTTAACTTTATTTTTCTTGAAATATTGCTTGGTTACATTTACCAATTCAGTAGCCACGCGCCTGCCATTTAAATCCTTTACGTTTTTTATCCCGGAACCCTCGGGAACTGCCAAAACCCACCTTACTTTATTCAAACTCTGTTTGGCATAAGTTAAATCCGTGACTCTAACCACGTCGGAGTTATTCTCGAGTATCCAGTCATTTCCGGTAATCCCGCAATCAAGCGCATTATCCTGGACATAACGCGACATCTCCTGGGCCCGCAATAACACCGCCTGGATCTCTGGGTCATCTACCGAAGGAAAATATGAACGAGAACTGGGCAAACTAACGTTAAAACCGGCCTTTTTAAGCATCTTAAAGGTAGCCTCCTGGAGACTGCCTTTAGGTAAACCGAATTTTAAAACTTTGTTTTTCATAATAACTACCCCCTCCTAAAAATACCAATAGGATTTTTTATTATATCCACATTTTGTCGGCTTGTAAAGAAGAAATATTAACACCTTTAATCGAATTGGCTTTACCGTCATTGCATTCACAGCTTTATTGTATTCTTCTGGCCTCAGCTTCAAGTTGCTTTGCTTTTTCAAAATCCAAACCTGCCTGCTGAAGATTATCCATATTTAGATAAGCAACCGCCCTACCGTGATATGCCTGGCTGAAATTGGGATCAATTTGTATGGCCTTAGAAAAATCAGAAATTGCTTCTAAATATTTATATCTCTCCATAT